>NZ_JANMET010000276.1:0-6783 GCF_031377265.1 Tabrizicola sp.
GGTGCTGGCTGCGCCGCCGCCGTTGATGGTGATGTCGGTATTGATGTCGAGGTCGCCGTTCGCGGCGGTATTGTCATCACCCGACCGCGTCAATTGGTAGGTGCCGCTGGGCAAGGTGATGATGTCCGCGCCGGCTGCGGCGTTGGCCGCCACGACGGCTTCGCGCAAGCTGCAATCGGCGTTGCAGGTTCCGTCATTCGTGTCAGTCGTCTTGGTGACTGCGAAGGTAGCCGTCGGGGCCATCATCAGGTACACCGGCTCAACGCGGCCTTTGCTCAGCATAACGATGCCAGGGCGGCCCATGACGTTCAAGCGCATGGGCAGCGCCGCAACTGGGGCGCTGTCGGCATCGAATGAGATTGCCTTCCGTCCCGCCGCATTGCCCTGCGCGTCTTCCCGCGAAGCGATTTGAAGTTGTTTGGCTGCCGGGTTGATCGCCAACAGGTCGTAGGATTGCTGACCCGAAGCCAGCGTGCCCATCAACAAGGGCTGAGCGTTATCGCCCATGCCGGAGAGTTTGACGGAAGTCGTTTCGCTGACCGCCCAGCGCAGCGCGCTGCCGGATTTCCTCTTGTTCAACTCCGCCGCTGACCGCTTGCCGTCTCTCACGTCAACCATCAGTTGGCGGCGCGCTTGAATCTCTTCGGCGGGAATGGGGCGAGTATCCAATTCGCCGCGCGCGATGATGCGGACGATTCCGTCCTCACCCGCAACGGCCATCTCCATCTGTGCATCTCGATCCCAGATAAAATCGCTGATTGCCACGGCGTTCACCGCGAACGGCAAGGCAATCGCTTCCAACTGCCCGGCCTGCCTGTCCGGCGCAATGCCGCTCAGCGTAGCCAGTGAAGATTGTTGAGCCTGTCCGTGGAGAACATAAAGCTGTCCGCCGGCAACGATGGCCAAATCGGTCGAGCGATCATCATCCAACCGGCCTGGCGTCATGGTGGTGGCTGTCGCTGGCAAGGGATGCGCGGCAGGTTGTTGGGTCAGGATACTTTGCTTTTCCGCATAGACCAGCACAGTTAGGCCATCCGACCCGTTAATTGCAACGGCGATGCTGATGCCGCCATCCTGTTCGTTTTTCTGTGTCGCGGCCATCGCGGTCACGCTGCCGGACAAAGTGATGTCTTCAGGCGGATTGAATCCGTAATTGCCATCGCCCGCCAACAGGTGGAGCGCATTGCTACCTTTCGCCGCGGTGAGGATGTCGAGTTTGCCGTCGCGGTTGAAATCGCCGATGGCCAGAAAGTCCGGCGCGTCGGGTGTCCACATGACGCGGGCATTCGCAAGGAAAGGATCGGGAAACTGGCTGTTGCCTATGGCGCGAATGGTTTCAGGGTTTTTCGGCGCGAAGGCTTCGGGATTGCCCGGATGCAACGCCAGCATGCCGCCGGACGAACCGGAGTATCCCGCAATCAAGTCGGGGAAGCCGTCACCGTTCACATCCTCTGACGCCAGCGAGACCGGCGTCGCCTGTCCCGGCGTCATCTCCTGCTCCAACCTGGCACTTTCCAGACCAGCGGATTTATATTCCGCCTTCAGACTGCGCCCGTCCTGGAAGTTGATCAGGGGATAGCCACGCTTGGCGGCGCGCACGGCTACCGCGCTCTGACGAGATGCTTGGCTGGGCACTTGGCCGACAGGGGCCAGGCGAAACTGGTCGCCTTGATTGGTTGCCCGGCCAGAAACCAGATACGGTTTTGCCAACAGCAACCCGGCGATGGCGATAAGACAGAAGGCAGAAAGAATGGAAATGCGGTATGCGAGGCTTCTCGATAGGTGTTTCATAATAACTCCGTAAAACTCGGGTCAGAGTGTTACTCCGATTCGTTGCGAATGGTTCAGTAAATCCAGGTCAGTTCGCATGCGTGCCAGCAGCACGGTTGCCGCGGATGCTGGTGAGTAGGACTGCGCTTCCCGGGATTGATCGTTCGTCAGGATGGCAGTCCAGTAATTACAGATGCTCGTGAGAGTGAGCTTGAATTCGAGCGTGCCCTGTTCCTGTTTGAAACGGCTGATTCTGTAGATCATCGGCGACCAACTGGAGGTGTTGAGCGTTTCCAATCGGACGCCGGGTGTTAAAGTCATCTCTGCCCAGACGGCAAAGCAATTGATCTGATTTGTTTCTTGCACTTCCCAGCGCGCTGCCAGGTTGTTTAGATCAGGTGACGATTTGATGCCGGTCAAATCGGAGCGGATCAATTCTTGCGGCTCCCGCATGATCTTCAATTTGGTTCTGTCGGTCAATCCGACAGGGTGATTTAAGAGGAGCGATTCAAAATAACCGTATTCGACCGGAATGTCCGCTGGAAGTTTACGCTGGCTTTCAAAATGAGCGGGAGCGGCGACCAGCGACACCGTTTGCGGGATCAGCACGCCATCCGGCTTCAAGAATCGTTCGCGGGCAGCAATCATGATCGGGACGATCTGTTCGTCGAAGACCAGATGGCCGATGGTTTCTGAAATAACGATGTCAAATTCTCTACTTAATTCAACCTGCAGTGCGTCTCCCTGCACAACTTCAACCCGGTTCGCCACACCGTTGGCTTGCGCCAAGGCTTTGATCAGTCCAATCAATAACTGATCTTGTTCAACCGCCACGACTCTCCTGGCTCCCAGACAAGCCGCTGCGATGGCCCACACACCTGTCCCTGATCCGATGTCCAGAACGCAGGATTCGCTGGTGATGCTGTTTTTCAATGCCTGGTAAAAGAGCCGGTTTCGATTGCCATCGCTGAGGAGCTTTTCGTGTCCGGCGAGGAGCTGATTGACGTGGTCATACAATCTGGCTTGAGCATTATTTTCCACGTGTTTCCCCCGAAGACATCCTTCCGAGGACGAAGGATAGAAGAAAGAGGATGGCGGTTCGTAAATCCTCCCCCATCCTCTTTCCTTAATTCTCAAGCCACACGCTTCTGGCTTGAGAATCATCGTCCGTAAATCAACCGTCCGTCGTCCGTCATTAATTCCTTGCTGGGAAGACTCCCTGAAGGGCGATGATGAAATTCAGGGCGAGATACGGTTGCATATTGTTATGCGGGAAACTGCTTCCGGTTATACCGACCGCAAACGGACTCATCGTGGTATTGGCGGCGTTGTTGTAAAGGCTCGGAGGCGTTCTGCCCGACAGGGATGACCAGGCGTTCCCGTTCGGCGCGGATTGGTTTCCGCCGCCGCTTCCGTCAGCCACCGCAGAGTGAGTATGCTGCGGCATCTCTGATTGGAGGAGCGTGACATTTTCCGAGCCGCCCACTTCGCCCAGAATGCGGTCGGTCAATCCGGGGCCCTGGCCTTGCTGTATTGGAACGCTGCCTTGAAGGTTGGGCAGGGCAAAAGTGGATCTGCCGTCGCCGCCATACGTTGTTCCGAGCAGTGAAAAGAGCGCGGTGTTTTGGGAAAGCGGCAAAATCTGGCCGTTGCAGAACGCCCAGCCCCTTGGGGGGAAATTAAAGCCTACGATTCTAATTTCAGCGACAAATGGTTGTGACATAGGGTTCTCCTTCTAGTTCCTGGATGGGAATATCCCCTGAAGCGCGATGATAAAGTTCAGGACGAGGTAGGGCTGCAAATTGTTGTGCGGCTGACTCCCTCCGACTGACGAAATTGACCCCGGATTCATTGCATTATCCGGTGATGTAGTGGAGTAGGAGCCGGCTAGGGCAGCCCAATAATTATTACCGGGTGATCCCTGATTCGGCGTGGCTGTGCTGCCCTGCGGGATGTGATTGTGAGCGGGCAGCTCGCTGATAATGAGCGTGTGATTCGCCTCGCCCGCGACTTGGCCTTGAACAATGCCGTTACCGAAATGCAGGGGGGCTCGCCCTTGCAGGTTTGGCAGAGCAAAGTTGGTTTGCCCGTTTCCGCCGTACGTAGTTCCCAGCAGCGAAAACAACGCCTGATTCTGGTTAATCGGCAGCAACTGGCCATTACATAATGCCCAGCCCTTGGGGGGGAAGCTAAAGGAACAGATTTTGACCTCGCCTAAAAACGGTGTAGACATAATTGATTATCTCCTCTCGAAATCGCAATTAACTTTCGGCGATCGGCCAGCGACCGGCCAGCAACTGGATTGCTGGGTCAGTGCTCAGAACTGACGGCGGATAGCCGAATGCCGATCGCCCTAGTTCGGTGATGGGAATACCCCATACAGCGAAATGATGAAGTTGATGACAAGGAACGGCATCATGTTGTCGTGCGGCTGATTTCCGCCGGACTGACCTAGTGCCGCGGCATTCATGTTTGTCGCGGGCGCGACAGTGCTATAGATCGTCTGGTTGGTTTGGTTCTTTGCCCAGACGGAGTTTTGCGGTGTCCCTGAATTGCTATCCGCGGCTCTACATTGCGCCGTGTGGTTGTGTATCGGTATCTGTTGAGTGGTCAGCGTGACTGATTCGGTTCCCGCGGATTGTCCAATAATGAAGCCACTGCCCTGATGGACGGGAACACGCCCTCGCAGGTCGGGAAGGGCGAAGGTTTGCTGGCCATCACCGCCATAGGTCGTGCCTATAAGGGTGAAGAGAGTGTCGTTTTCCGAGATGGGCAGTAACTGGCCCTGGCAAAAAGCCCAGCCGGCGGGGGCGAAGTTTCCGCCGAACATTCTGATTTCGCCAACATATGCTTGTCCCATAGATTTCTTCTCTTTGCTTTTACTGCCCACAAGAGCAGTGGGGAGTTTGATATAGAAGGGAGCGACTCAAAAACAGCGGAGTCGTGATGAAGTTGCGCGTTATCTGAAGATCATGACCATTACAAACCAAAATACCAGCCGAAGCCAGTTGGAGTAGTGACGACCACAAAGGTCTAGGGCATACGATTGAGAACGATTTGTAAATTAAAGCAAGTGGATTCTATTGGTCTCATCTGATTGCGTCAAGATTGTGTGAGGAAAATATTCATGGTTCGGTGATTTTTTTTTGCGTGCGCCGCCATAAGGTCACGTCTTGTGATTGTCGGCGTGCCATTCAAAGAGCAGGTGAACCCCAGTCTCTTCGACGGGGACAAACCCCAGCCGCTCAAACAAGCTCCGCGACCGGTTGAACGACTCAATGTAAATTGTCAGCCGGCGGTTCGTCGTTGCGGCTTCATTCATCAACTGTCTGACGAGCGGCCCGCCGATGCCGCGCCCGCGGTCGCCGGGCAGAATCGTGATGTCGAGAATGCGAATCTCCTGCTCTTGCCGGTCAACATAGAGCCGTCCGACGGGTTGTTCGCTGAGCAAAATGATCTGGTGCGTGGCTTCCGGGTAATATCCTTGATAATGCTTTTGCTGCGCAGCGAACTGCGAGCGGAGAAACATTTCGCGCTGTTCGTCGTTCCAGGGAACGATGGCCATCTCCTCCGCGCGCGCGCTGGCGTAGACCGAGTAAATAAACTCTTTGTCATCGGGGTGTACGGGACGCAGCCTGACCAGGCTGTCTTGCTCCGTCGCCATTAGCTCACCACCTTGAGCTGGCGATTGAAGACCGCTTCAAGGCATAGCCCGTCTTGATCGCGGCTGATCGGCACCAGGAACAGCACCCCCCTCCCCAATTGTTCGTGATCGAGTTGATACGCCCCCTGTTGAACAGGTGTTTCGTGCGGCGCCAGGAAGAAGAGCGCGAAACGCTCCTGGTTGGGCGCTGATGTGTATTCCTCCACCCTGATTAATTTGATATCGAGTGCGGCGTCGGCCAGTGCGGCGTCGGCCAGTGAAGTGTCGGAAAAACGCTGCAGTCGAAAATACGTGTTGACGTGCGGCGCAAAATCCGCGTGTGTCAAAGTTTCAAGCATCGTTGATCGTCTCCCTGAATTAGTTTTCGGCGTCGCCGGAATTGGCGCGCCATTTCATTGCGCAATACACCCCATCATCGCCGGCCGGCGTAAAGCCCAGACGTTCATACAATCGTCGCGCGCGATTGCCGTCCGCCACGTGCAGCCTGACAGGCTTGCCCGCCTGCGCCGCTTCCGCCAGCAGATCGCCGATCAACCTTGCGCCCAATCCCGCACCGCGTTCGTTGGGTAACAACGCGATGTCGGCAAGACAAAATTCCTTTTCCAACCGCAGCACCAACATTCGTCCGATAGGTTTTGGGCCAATGGGCTGGCCGTCACGCAAAATGATTCGATGGTCGGGGTTGGGAAACTCCGCGTAAGACTGCCGCTGCGCATTGAATTGCATGCGCAGAAAGATTTCGCATTGCTGCGCGTCCCAGCCGAACAACGCCATCTCTTCGGCGCGCGTGCTGGCATAAAGTTCGTAAAGGAAAGCTTCGTCATCCGCCACGGCGGCGCGTAAGGTGATCGGCATGGACGTGCAATGTGTTGCGATGAAGGTAACGAGTAAAGCGCTTGGATGATGCGACAAGCCAATCATCTCGTCAACGCTTACGACAGAAATAATTTGGGAAGAATTCACAGGATTTTTAGGATTGACAGGAGGAGGATAACGTTTTGATTCCTGTGTCTATTGGGCTATCCGGTACATCCTGAAAATCCTGTGAATCCTGTCCAATTCCCCTCTGCTCTGAGATCGTTTATTTCAATTTGGAATTTCTTCGGGTATCGTCAACCCACAATGTTTCACCCCCCATTCGAATCGTTTCGCCAACTCGTATTCCAAGATCCGTCGCTGCAAGTGCAACTCCACGCGGTGACTGACGCCGTTCAATTCAGCTTGCGGGCTGCGCAATTAGGCGCAGAGCGCGGCTGCCAGTTCAGCGCCGACGAAGTCAACGCGGCTCTGTTGGCGACCAGCCACGCCTGGCACATGCGCGAATTCACACGCCAGTCTCAGCCAATTAC
>NZ_JANMET010000379.1:0-7791 GCF_031377265.1 Tabrizicola sp.
GGCAATGCCCGAGGTGTCCTTGGCGCGGAAATGGGTGTCCACCGCCTCATAGCGCACATCGCGCAGGCCAACTGCACCGGCCATATCCTGCAACTCGCAATCGCCATTGGCCGAACAGGTCAGGCAGTCCAGCGGATGGTCGGAGATGTACAGCTCCATCACGCCGCGCCGCAGCTGCTTCAGCTTGGCGTTCTGGGTGTGAACTTTAAGGCCGGGGGCAACCGGAGTGGTGCAAGATGCCGGGGTGCCGTTGCGGCCTTCGATTTCGACGAGGCAAAGGCGGCAGGAGCCGAAGGCATCAACCGAGTCCGTAGCGCAAAGTTTGGGGACCGATATGCCCGCTTCCGCCGCTGCCCGCATGATGCTGGTGCCTTCCGGGACGGTCACGTCGAAGCCGTCGATGGTCAGGGTGACCATCTGTTTGCTTTTCGCCGCAGGGGTGCCGAAATCGCGGTCGGGGATGATGAAGTCTTTCATTCGGCGGCTTCCTTCATGGGCGAGAAGTCATCGGGGAAATGGGTCAGCGCGGACATCACCGGGTATGGTGTGAAGCCGCCAAGGGCACAGAGAGATCCGGCCTTCATCGTGTTGCACAGGTCGGTCAACAGCGGGATTGCGGCGGCGTCGCCTTTGGCGATGCGGTCGATGGTTTCAGTGCCCCGAACCGCGCCGATCCGGCAGGGTGTACACTTGCCGCACGACTCGATGGCGCAGAATTCCATCGCGAAGCGGGCTTGTTTCAACATATCGGCACTGTCGTCGAACACGGTCAGCCCGGCGTGGCCGATCAACCCGCCTTGGCCCGCAAACTCTTCATATCCGAAGGGCGTGTCGAACTGCGCACGCGGATGATAGGCACCCAGCGGCCCACCAACCTGAACCGCCTTGACCGGCCGACCCGAGGCGCAGCCCCCTGCAATATCATCGACAATCTGGCCCAGCGTCAGGCCAAAGGCCGTCTCATACAACCCACCAAACCGAACATTCCCGGCGATCTGCAGCGGGATCGTCCCGCGCGACCGGCCAAGGCCAAAGTCCTTGTAGTAGGCTGCGCCCTTTTCGAAAATCGCCGGCACGGTCGCCAGTGAGATCACGTTGTTCACCACCGTCGGTTTGCCCATGAAGCCTTCCAGCGCCGGCAGCGGCGGCTTGGCACGAACAACGCCGCGCTTGCCCTCCAACGAGTTCAGCAGCGAGGTTTCCTCGCCACAAACATATGCACCGGCACCGACACGAATTTCAATGTCGAACCTATGGCCCGAACCCATCACTGACGCGCCCAGCAACCCAGCATCGCGTGCCAGATCGCAGGCGGCCTGCATCACGCGGATTGCGACCGGGTATTCCGAACGGATGTACACAAATCCCTTGGTGGCACCGGTTGCCAGCCCGGCGATTATCATTCCTTCGATCAAGGTGAAGGGATCACCTTCCATCAGCATCCGGTCCGCGAAAGTGGCGCTGTCGCCTTCATCGGCGTTGCAGACAATGTACTTGCGGTCGGCAACCGCCTCGCTGACGGTTTTCCATTTGATGCCAGTCGGGAATCCGGCACCACCGCGCCCGCGTAGGCCGGAGGCTGTGACTTCGGCCACGATCCCGGCCTTGTCCATGCCAAGCGCACGGCGCAGGCCCGACAAGCCACCCTGTGCCTCATACTCGGCCAACGACAGCGGATCGATCACCCCAACCCGGGCAAAGGTCAGCCGCGTCTGACCTTTCATCCAGGGCAATTCGGCAACCTGGCCCAGCGCCCTGGGATGCGCTGCAATATCGCCGAACAACCCCGGCACATCGGCCACTGTCATCGGTCCGAACCCGACGCGCCCGGCACCCGTCACGACCTCGACCAGCGGCTCCAGCCAGACCATCCCGTGCGAGCCGTTGCGCACAATCTCAACCGGCACCCCACGCCGCGCCGCCTCTGCCTGAACGGCGGCGGCAACTTCGTCGGCACCCAAGGCCACGGCTGCAGAATCGAGGGGGATGTAGACCTTCATGCCCGCGCCTCCGCAATCAGCCCATCAACCCGCGTTTCATCGCACCGCCCTACAAGCCGGCCATCCAGCATCGCAGCCGGGCCACAGGCGCAAAGCCCGAGGCAGAACACCGGCTCCAGCGTCACGGCGCCATCAGGTGTGGTGCCATGCCAATCCACGCCCAATGCGCCCTGAACATGGGCCGCCACCCGGTCTGCGCCCATCGCCTGACAGGCCTCGGCCCGGCACAGCTTCAGCACGTGCCGCCCAGCGGGCACCTCGCGGAAATCGTGATAGAAGCTCATCACGCCATGCACTTCGGCCTTCGACAGGTTCAGCGCCTTGGCGATCACCGGCAGCACGGTCTGGGGGACATGGCCAAACTCGGCCTGAATGGCATGCAGAATCGGCAGCAACGGCCCTTCCAACACTACATGCGCCTCGATTATCTCCGCGACGCGGTCGGTGACGGTGGCGGTATCAAGCATCTGGCGGACCTCTGGCTGGCGTGCGCCCGTGATACGCTGATTGATAGGGAAATCAATCTCGATAAGCCGTTGCTTGATAGCTATTTCCTATCAAAACCCAAGGCGCACTGCATCTTCGATCAGAGCACGCAGAACCGGCGTCTGCGGATCTCGTTTCGCCGCGATCAGGCCAACGGTGTGTTCGGCCTCCGGCTCGACAATCGGCAAGGACAAAAGCCGCCCATCAGCCACCACCATATCGGCAAGTTTCTTTGGCACCACGCTGACCCACTGTCCGGTAAGAACGTGCGAAATCAATGCGATGGTGGAATTTGATTCAATGGTGGGGCTGACCTGCACCCCCGCTTCGGCCAAATGCTGATTGACGATGCGCCGGTTCTGCATATCTGAGGTCAATAGGCACAGAGGATAGGTCGAGACCTCGGCCCAGCTGACCCGGCTGCGGGCCGCAAGCGGGCTGTCTGGCGTACACAAAAGCCGGTAGAATTCGGTGTAAAGCGGCACTTGGGCAACGCGGCCAAGCGGCTCGTTATCCAGGTAGGTGATTCCAGCCTCCAGATCGAGGCTTTCGATCCCGGTCAGGATCTCGGCCGAGGTGCGGCTGAGGATTGCCACGCGCACATTGGGGTGCCGCTTGGTGAACGGGCCGGTCAGGTCCGCCACCATCGGCAAGGCAGTGGGAATCACGCCGATCCTGAGGTGACCGGACAGCCCGGAACGGACGGTGCGCATCTCGTCCTTCAGATCACGCATGTCGCCGACAATCTTTAGCGCGCGGTCCAGCACGCGCTGACCCTCCGGGGTCAGGCCCTGAAAGCGGCTACCGCGAAACACCAGTTGCACGCCCAACTGATCCTCAAGCTGGCGGATTGCCCCGGAAAGCGAGGGCTGCGTCACCCCACACGCCACCGCAGCACGGCCAAAGTGCCGCTCCTTGGCCAAGGCGATGAACATTTCCAGCTTGTCTATCATCTGCCAAGCGTGCCCCGACCTGCCCTTGCCCGCAAGCCCCGCAACGCCTAACTCTACCCTATGAAACGTTTCATCCCCTTTCTGCCAAAGCCAGCCTATGTGCCGGTGATCCGCCTGCAAGGCACCATTGGCACCGGTGGCCGCAGCCTGAGCGATCAGGGCCTTGCTTTGCTGATCGACCGCGCCTTCAGCCGGGGCAAACCGGCGGCGGTGGCGCTGCAGATCAATTCTCCGGGCGGGTCGGCGGTGCAGTCATCGCTGATCGCCGCGCGGATCAGGCGGCTGGCTGAGGAAAAGAAGGTCGAGGTTCACGCCTTTATCGAGGACGTGGCAGCAAGCGGCGGCTATTGGCTGGCCTGTGCCGGCGACAAGATCTGGGTTGACCCAAGCTCTATCGTCGGGTCGATCGGAGTGATCTTCGCCTCGTTCGGGTTTCCCGAACTCATGGCTCGGCAAGGGATCGAACGGCGCGTTGTCACGGCTGGCCGTTCGAAAAGCTTTGCCGACCCGTTTCTGCCGCAAAAGCCCGAAGATGTGGACCGCCTGAAGGCACTGCAAACGCCAATCCACGATGCGTTCATCGCGCATGTAAAGGCGCGGCGCGGCGCGCGTCTGGCGGATGCTGACCTTTTCAATGCCGATATCTGGGTGGGTCAGGGGTCAGTAGACTTGGGCCTGACGGATGGCATCGGGCATCTGGTACCCAAGATGAAGGAGCTTTACGGCGAAAAGGTCCGCTTGGTGCCGTTTGGCCAGAAGCGCAGCCTTGCCCAGCGTCTGGGGCTGGCACTTGTTGATGACGCGTTGAATTCGGTGGAAGACCGCGCGCTTTGGTCACGGTACGGTTTGTAGATGCTGGTCAAGATCGTTCTGGTCTTTCTGGGGGTGATGGTGCTGGTTGCCATGGTTGGCAAGGCGCTGTTTCCCGCCACCGTGCGCCAGATCGCAGCACGGCGTCACAAGGCGGTCGCCTGTCCGCGCTGCGGGCGCTATGTGATCGGGCGCAGCGGCTGCGACTGCGGAAGGAAAGCCTGATGACGGCACTGGTGACCGGGGCGGGAAAACGGCTTGGCCGGGCGATGGCGCTGTATCTGGCTGGGCGAGGGCATGATGTGGCGGTGCACTACGCCAGTTCCGCAGACGCAGCCGAGGCGGTTGCCGCGGAAGTCCGTGCAGTCGGGCGGCATGCGGTAACCCTGCAGGCTGACCTTTTGGAAGAAGATGCGATGCAGGCGCTGGTGCCTGCAGCAGTCGCTGCACTCGGGTCGCTGACAGTGCTGGTGAACAACGCGTCGATCTTTGAATACGACAGCCTCCAGACGGCCACCAAGGAAAGCTGGGACCGGCATTTGTTATCAAACCTGCGCGCGCCATACGTTCTGACGCAAGCCTTCGCCCGCCAATGCCCCGCCTTCACGCTGGACGAAGCGGAAGAGCCTTTGGCCCAGGGCCTGATCGTCAATATGATCGACCAACGCATCCTGAAGCTGACGCCGGAGTTCTCCAGTTATACGATTGCCAAGATGGGTCTTTGGGCGCTGACCCGGACATCCGCCCAAGGCCTTGCGCCAAACATTCGGGTTAACGCCATTGGTCCGGGCCCCACCCTGCGTGGCGCACGCCAAAGCAAAGAGCACTTTGCCAAGCAGCGTGCGGCAACGGTTTTAGGGCGTGGCGCCAATCCTGCGGATATCACTGCAGCGCTTGGATTCTTTCTGGATAGCCCCTCGGTAACTGGCCAATTTCTGGCGATCGACGCCGGGCAGCACCTGGCCTGGAAGACCCCCGATGTGATCGGTCTGGAGTAGGGCAAAGCTGGCGCGCAACAAAGTTGTCCACTTCCGGTCTGTCAGTCATAGCTCTGTCATAAATAATGTTACATTTCAGAGATTTGGCCGATTTTCAAAAATCTTTCTAACAATTACAACGGCTTGCAATTCTGCCTAAAAAACAGGCAACCGCACGAACCACGCTGAAAACAACGGAAAAACCGCCCTCGTGAAAACTTCTCCGCAGAGTTATCCACAGAAACCGTGGACAGCTTTTCTCTTGCTCCGACGCGTGGTTCAGTGCAGCGGAAGTCAAGAATCGACCCCAGTATCGGCAGGCCCTCAGCATGAACGAAAAAACACGCACCGGGCATGAGGTCATTCAGGATTACCTGAAGACCATCGACGGATCGCCCGGCGTCTACCGGATGCTGAATTCGGCGGCAGAAGTGCTTTATGTGGGCAAAGCGCGCAACCTGAAAGCCCGCGTTTCAAACTATGCGCGCCCCTCGGGGCATTCCGGCCGGATCGCGCGGATGATCCACGAAACCGCGTCGATGATGTTTCTGACGACGCGGACAGAGCTTGAAGCGCTGCTGCTGGAGCAGAACCTGATCAAGCAGCTCAAACCGCGCTACAACGTGCTGCTGCGCGACGACAAGTCTTTCCCGAACATTCTGATCTCGGCAGAACACCCGTTCCCGCAGATCAAGAAGCATCGCGGCAAGAAATCCGAGAAGGGTGCTTACTTTGGCCCGTTTGCCAGCGCCGGTGCGGTGAACCGGACGCTGAACCAGCTGCAGAAGGTGTTCCTGCTGCGCAATTGCAGCGACAGCATGTTCGAAGCCCGCACGCGCCCCTGCCTGCAATACCAGATCAAGCGCTGCTCAGCCCCTTGTGTGGGCAAGATCAGCGTCGAGGGCTATGGCACGCTGGTGTCCGACGCGACCCGCTTTCTGGAGGGCAAGACCACCTCGGTGCAGGCCGATCTCGCGAAGTCGATGGAGGTGGCCTCGGCGGCAATGGAGTTCGAGCGCGCCGCCGCCTTGCGCGACCGCATCCGCGCACTGACCCAAGTGCAGCAATCCCAAGGCATCAATCCGCAAGGCGTGCGAGAGGCCGATGTTGTGGCCCTGCATCTGGAGCACGGTCAGGCCTGCGTGCAGGTCTTCTTCATCCGTGCCAACCAAAGCTGGGGCAACCGGGATTTCTACCCTAAAACCGGCCTGGGTGCCGAAGAGCCGGAAATCCTCGAGGCCTTTCTGACCCAGTTCTACGATGACAAGGAACCGCCCCGGCTGATCCTGCTGTCGCATCCGGTGGATAACCCGGATCTCGTGACCGAGGCCTTGTCGGCCCGCGCCGGTGGCAAGGTGGAGCTTGCCGTCCCGCAGCGTGGTGAGAAGGCCGAACTGGTAGAAAACGCCACCCGCAATGCCCGCGAAAGCCTCGCCCGGCGCATGGCCGAGGCCACGACACAGAACAAGCTGCTGACGGGCCTGGCCGAAGCATTCGATCTGGAAGCACCGCCCACGCGGATCGAAGTCTATGACAACAGCCACATCCAGGGCACCAATGCCGTCGGTGGCATGATCGTTGCGGGAGCGGACGGATTCCTCAAATCGCAGTACCGAAAGTTCAACATCAAGTCCGAAGCCGGCGCCAACAGCGATGACTTCGGCATGATGAAAGAGGTTCTGACCCGCCGCTTTGAACGCCTGCTGAAGGAAGACCCGGACCGCAAGACTGATATGTGGCCGGACCTTTTGCTGATCGACGGTGGTGCCGGACAGGTTTCCGCAGTGGCCATGATCATGGCAGAGCTTGGCGTCGATGATATTGCAATGGTGGGCGTGGCAAAAGGCGTCGACCGCGATGCCGGAAAAGAGGAATTCCACCGTCTGGGAGAAAGGCCCTTTGCCCTGAAAATGAATGACCCGGTGCTCTACTTCGTTCAACGCCTGCGCGACGAGGCGCACCGCTGGGCCATCGGCGCGCATCGGGCCAAGCGGGCGAAGGCGGTGGGGGCGACGCCACTGGATGACATTCCGGGCATCGGTTCGGCACGCAAACGCGCGCTTCTGGCGCATTTCGGCAGCGCCAAGGCGGTGGCCCGCGCCGGATTGAGCGATCTGCAGGCCGTCGAAGGAATTTCGGAGGCTATGGCCAAGGTGATTTCCGATTACCTGAGCGCAAAAGGATAGGCGGCGAGGATTGAGCCTGCGCGCAATCCGATCCCCCTTTCCGACTGCCGCCCCTTAAGCTACCAATTGTCGGATGAACTGGAACATTCCCAATACGCTCACCGTCGTTCGGCTTCTGGCAGCCCCCGGAGTGGCGATCATGTTCCTGTATTTCCATCGGCCTTGGGCAGACTGGTTCGCCTTGACGCTGTTTGTCGGCGCGGCGGTCACCGATTGGTTCGATGGCTATCTGGCCCGCCTTTGGAAGCAGGAATCGAAGTTTGGTGCGATGCTGGACCCGATTGCCGACAAGGCGATGGTGGTGATCGCGCTGCTGATCATCACTGGCTATTCCGGGATGAACCCGTGGCTGATCCTGCCCGCGACCGTCATTCTGTTC
>NZ_JANMET010000007.1:0-4818 GCF_031377265.1 Tabrizicola sp.
AGCCCCGCCGCCTGCATGGCCTCGGTGAATTCGGCATGACGGAACCTGTCGCCTACGATGCAGGACACTTCCGCGCCGTCCAGGTGCCGGACGATCTTTGCCAGCCATTGGCCGGCGGGCACGGTCGCCTCTCCCATCACCGACAGCTCACCGCGTTCGTTCATCTGGACGTAGCGGTCCGAGACACCATCCGCCGCGCCGCGATCCGCCAGCGATGGTGAAGCCGGGAAGGTGCCAAGCGCTTCAAGCCGCCCGGTGTCGGGCCAGTAAAACGCCGCCGCTGACATGCTGCGACTGCCGCCCAGATCGACGCCCAGGATGCACGGCCCTTGACGGGGCGGCAGATCATCGGGCGATACCTCTGCCGCCATCCATTCATCCACGGTGACCAGGACCGAACGATCCTCGGTCGAGGTGCGCTCGTTGCGGTTCAGATTTCGGAAACTGGACAGCGCCGAACCGCCTCGCGCGATGGCACGGCGGGCTTGAGCGACCAGCCAATCTGGGGTCGAACCGATTCCTTCTGCCGCGCCGGGGTTTGCCTGCAGCAGGCTGTCGAGGTCATCGGCAGGCAGGCCGAAAGCAGGGCGATGTTCTTGCACGTAGGTGCCTGGTGGCGGATCATCCAGCCAGCGAGAAAAGGTGTTCGCGTCATCGGGGGCACTGGTGGAGATGATCAGCGCTCGGCCGTCACGCTTGCCCAGGCCGGACATGATCGCGTTCTCGAGATTGTCGCCCTTCTCACGATCCCAAGCCGCGCGTTCGTCCAGGATCGCCAACGTCGGGGCACCACCAAGAATTGATTTGCCGTCAGCGGCGATAACCCGGATCAGACCACCACCGAAGCAGTCGCATTCGACCTCGAGCTTTGATCCGCGACGGATGGTAAAGAGTGCCTGGTCTTCCGGCGGCAGTCCTTGGATAAACCCGACCACGAAATTGAAGACGGTCCGCGCCTGGTCACGGTTTCGGGCAGCGGCGATGATTTCGCGCTTGGGCTGAGGGTGCTCCTGCAGCGCGCCCACCGCCTCTGCCAACGCCAAGCCTGCCGCGAGTGCGGTTTTCGCGTTGCCCCGCCCAATCGACAGCACGCCGACCATGACATTCTTCGCGAAAGTCCCCTTTACGAATTTTCGCTGGAATTCTGCAAGTTTTAGTGGTTTTCCGGCCCTTTTTCCCTCTGGAATCAACAAAAGGCTCAGAAACTGAATGGCTCGGATGCCCGGCGACTTTCCCGAAATTTTCGACGTGAGAGAGAAAGGAAGACTACCAGGCCGGTCCTTAGGCGAACCGAAATCGGCGGCATTGGCACCATTTCCAGCGGCGCTGGGGAAAAGGTCGTGAACGACGGATGCAGCGCTGATCTTCATCTCAAGTCCTTCTCGGTCTCGTCTCAGTCTCAAGACTCACAGCCCATTGGCTGGTGAGGGTTGTTGTGACGGGCATAGGAAGACAGCCCACAGCACATGGCTGCGGCTGTCCCTATGCCCGCACGGTCTTGCCATTGGCCGGAGCCGGGCCGCCGCTTAGGGCCTCACTGTGCGCGCGTCCTCGCCAGTGAGTTGACCGCTACTTCCTGCACGTCGAACGCTGTGCAGCGGATCGGGCTTCGGTCTTTCGGACTGCCCTTTGCATCTGATCCGGCCCCGTGGTATGCTTTCAGTGCGAGCGGCCACTGTCTGAACCCTCCCGCCCGCACCGGCCCGCCGCGCCAACGGCGGGCTTCCTTCTTTCATCCCTCCAGTTCGATGACCTGCCCGTCACCACTGCCCTCAAAGGCGGGCAGCTCGGCGACCATCTGGCGCATGACCGAAAGCTGCCTGGCGCTCGGCTTCCATCCCGGTTTCTTCCGATCGCGCTGGATCGAGAGGGCAAAGCCTCGCGCCCAGCCTTCTGCGTCGCGGATCACACGGCCCCAGCTGAACAGCAGCTGGTCAACGTCAGCATCGCCAGTGAAGTGCCTGTCTGCGGTCACAGCGCCACCCTCCGATAGCGGGCAGCGATCCGCGCCATGTGCGGGGACATGCCGTTGCTCTTGCCGTCGCCGGGGCCTCGCATCTCGTAGTAGGCCATCGCCTGGTCCGCGACAGCGTGCCTGACGTCATCGGGGATCGCGGCGGCCGTGGCACCGAAGCCCGCAAGGTAGGTGATCACGACTAGGCCGCAGGGCTTGTCCCCTGTGAAGCGGATTGCGGGGCGCAAGCCGGTGATGACTGCGAAGGCGTCAAAGGCCAGACCGTCGACCGTGATATCGACCGATAGCGGATCGACCAGCGGCGCAATCGGCAAGCCCAGCATGGCAGACCGGATCGGCTCCTCGAGGGTGACGCCGATTGTCTGGTCCAGTAGAGCGATCTGAGCGAAGTCCTCAAACTCCCGTGCAGCTGCCAGCGACAGTCGATGCACTTCGCTCTGATCACCTGGGTAAGTCAGCCGGCCATGCTCTGCCACCTCGGGCAGGTTGAACGGGGTGGCGGATGAGACAGACGTGCGTTGAATGATCATGACGCCTGCCCGCCAGTCGCCACTTTGCTGAAGCGCGCCTGCACTTGGGGGCTGAAGCTTTTCCAGAGGATCCAGAAAAGCCGTTTGCGGGTCTCGAGGTGCATCGCCCGGTTGCCCAGATTCTTGAGAACGGCGGCGAGCGTGGCGACCAGCACCTCTGGGGGCTCAACGCTGGCCCACCAGTCCACCTCCTCCTGGGCATTGAGGAAGAAGTCGGGGCGCTGCCCACCATGGGTCAGGCCGGTCAACGCCGCAGACATGATCTGGACAGCGTCATCCGGATGCGCTTCCCCAATGGCCTCACACAAGGCGCGGGCTACGGCCATTCGGTGGCGCACATCTTCCGGTATCAGGTCGGCTTGGGCGCGCGTTCCATGTTCGGACAGACCGGGAACAATCCCGGAATCGGCTGTGTCAGTTTTGTGCCAATCCTGTCCGCACGTTCCTACATCGTTCTGCGAGAAGCCGCATGAACCTGCAACGTCAGCATCGCAAGAGCCTTTGGGAATTGACGTTTTTTCGGGGATATCGTAGGTGCCGTCTTGGGACACCCTTCCCCAACGAAGGGCTTTTAGCTGGAAGGCTACCATGACAGATCTGACCCCACCGGCCACGCGCCCGGCAAATCCGCGTTTCTCCTCTGGCCCTTGCGCCAAAATCCCCGGTTATTCTCTGGCTATGCTGAACGACGCGCCGCTGGGCCGTTCGCATCGGGCCGCAGTTGGCAAGGCCAAGCTGAAAGAGGCGATCGACCTTACCCGCGATATCCTCGGCGTTCCATCCGATTACCGCATCGGCATTGTGCCCGCATCCGACACCGGCGCGTTCGAGATGGCAATGTGGTCGATGCTGGGTGCCCGCCCGGTCGAAATGCTGGCCTGGGAAAGCTTTGGCGAAGGCTGGGTCACCGACGTGGTGAAACAGCTGAAACTGGATGCGAAAGTCAAGATCGCGCCCTATGGTCAGATCGTCGATTTCGCCGCGGTCGATTTCGACGCCGACGTGGCCTTCACCTGGAACGGCACCACCTCGGGCGTCCGCCTGCCGAACGGCGATGCGATCCCGGCCGCCCGCAAGGGCCTGACGCTGTGCGACGCGACCTCGGCGGCCTTTGCGATGAACCTGCCGTGGGACAAGCTCGATGTGACGACGTTTTCTTGGCAAAAAGTGCTTGGCGGCGAAGGCGCGCATGGGATGCTGATCCTGTCACCCCGCGCGGTTGAACGGCTGGAAAGCTATACTCCCGCGTGGCCTCTGCCGAAGATTTTCCGCCTGACCTCCAAAGGCAAACTGATCGAAGGGATCTTCACCGGCGAGACGATCAACACCCCATCGATGCTCGCGGTCGAGGATTACCTCGTATCGCTGAAATGGGCGCAGTCCGTCGGCGGCCTGAGCGGCCTTGTCGCCCGCGCCAGCGCGAATGCACGCGTCGTCTGGGATTTTTGCGCCGCCAACGCTTGGCTCGCCAATCTGGCCGAAAACCCCGCCACGGCCTCCACAACCTCGGTCTGCCTGAAGTTCACTGACCCCCGCATCACCGACGGCGAGGGCTTTGCGAAGGCTGTCGCCAAGCGGCTGGAAAAGGCGGGCGTGGCCTATGACGTAGGCGCGTATCGTGACGCGCCAGCCGGCCTGCGCATCTGGTGCGGCTCGACGGTGGAAACCGCCGACGTGGCGGCGCTGATGCCGTGGATCGCGCATGCCTTCCACTCCGAAATCGCAAGCCAGGCAGCGGCCGTCTGACGCGGCCCGATTCCTGACCCTTCATTCATATAAGGAGCCCGCCATGGCCCCCAAGGTTCTCGTATCCGACGAACTCTCTGAAACCGCCGTCCAGATCTTCCGCGACCGCGGGGTCGAGGTCGATTACATGCCCAAGCTTGGCAAAGACAAGGACGCGCTGGCCGCGATCATCGACCAGTATGACGGGCTGGCCATCCGTTCGGCCACCAAGGCCACCGAGAAACTTCTCGAAAAGGCCACCCGCCTCAAGGTCATCGGCCGCGCTGGCATCGGCGTTGACAATGTCGACATTCCTGCCGCCTCCAAAAGAGGCGTGATCGTGATGAACACGCCCTTCGGCAACTCCATCACCACCGCCGAACATGCGATTGCGATGATGTTCGCCGTCGCCCGGCAACTTCCCGAAGCCAACGCCTCCACCCAGGCCGGCAAGTGGGAGAAGTCGCGTTTCATGGGGGTGGAGCTGTTCAACAAGACCCTCGGCGTGATCGGCGCCGGCAACATCGGCGGCATCGTCTGCGACCGCGCAGTGGGCCTGCACATGAAGGTCGTGGCCTATGATCCCTT
>NZ_JANMET010000029.1:0-14841 GCF_031377265.1 Tabrizicola sp.
GGTGATCTGGTCCTCGGCCCAGTTCCGCTTCGTGCGGCTGTCCGACAAATGGACCACCGGTTCCTCGATCATGCCGCAGAAAAAGAACCCCGACGCGGCAGAGCTTCTGCGGGCAAAGCTTGGCCGCATCCTTGGCGCCACCGTTGCCCTTTTCACCATCATGAAGGGTCTGGCGCTGACCTATTCCAAGGACATGCAGGAAGACAAGGAGCAGGTTTTCGACGCCGCTGACACGCTGATGCTGGGCCTTGCCGCGATGACCGGGATGGTCGGTGACATGACTGCCAATCGCGATGTGCTGAAGGCCGCCGCTGCCAGCGGGTTCTCGACGGCTACGGACCTTGCCGATTGGTTGGTCCGCGCGCTGGGCCTGCCGTTTCGCGAGGCGCATCATGTGACCGGTACATTGGTGGCCATGGCAGAGGCCAAAGGCTGCGATCTGCCCGACCTTGCGCTGTCTGACATGCAATCGGTTCACGCCGGTATCCGGGCGGATGTGTTTGCCGTGCTGGGCGTCGAAAATTCAGTGCAAAGCCGCACGTCGTATGGCGGCACTGCACCGGATCAGGTGCGGATGCAACTGGCCCGCTGGAAGGAAAGCCTGCCGTGACGGTTGCAGCAGGCGATGATATGATCAGGCGCTAAGGACAGGAGTTTCGCCATGAGAATTGCCATCTTTCTTTGTGTTCTTGCCCTTCCCGCGTGCACCGACCCGACGCTGACAGCCGGGTTTGCCATTGGCACCAATGGTGTTTCCGTAGCACCCATCGTGTCCGGCAATGTCGGTGGTGCCACCGTCTCCGTATCACCCTGACAGTTATCCAAGGATCATCATGCCCCGTCTGTGCCCCTTCGTGTTTCTTGTGCTGGCCGCCTGCGGTGCGGACGGCGCGCCGCAAGCGCCTGCGTCCAAATCCGGGATTACCATTTCAGGGGATACGCAGATTGGCGTCGTGCTGAAATGACGCCGCTGCGCGGGGTGTTTCTTGCGCTGGCGGTTTGGGGCGCGATCCACCCGATGTACTGGTTTCTGCGCCACATGCGGGAAACCGGCACTGGGCTCGGGGGCATGATCGACGCCTGGTACGTCAATGCGTCGACCACCGGGCTGACCTGGGATCTGACGATTGCCGCAATCGCGCTGACCGTCTGGGTTCTGGCCGAAACCTTTGCCCGCAAGGCCTGGCTTAACCTGATCGCAATTCCAGCGACCTTCTGCATCGGTGTCAGTTGCGGGTTGCCGCTTTATCTGTTCCTGCGCTCGCGGCCATCGGCATGACCAACGGCACGCTGCGCCGGACGGTTCTGATCGTGGCGCTGCTGAACCTTGGGTACTTCGGGATCGAGTTCGTCGCAGCGCTGCGCATCGGTTCGGTGGCGCTGTTTGCCGACAGCATCGATTTTCTGGAAGACACCGCGATCAACCTGTTGATCTTTGTGGCGCTGGGCTGGACGGCGATGCGGCGCGCACGCGTGGGCATGGTGCTGGCGGCTCTGATGCTGGTGCCGGGCATCGCGTTTCTGTGGACGCTGGTCCAGAAATACCTCGCGCCGGTGCCGCCTGATGCCACGGTTCTGACTGTGATCGGCCTTGGGGCGCTTGCGGTGAACCTGACCGCCGCAGTCTTGCTGGCACGCCACCGCCGCGCCGAAGGCAGCCTGACGCGCGCCGCCTTCCTTTCGGCGCGCAATGACGCGCTGGCCAATGTGGCGATCATCGGCGCGGGGCTTTTGACGGCGGTGCATCCTTCGATCTGGCCGGATGTGATTGTCGGCCTGGCCATCGCCGCGATGAACCTTGATGCGGCACACGAGGTCTGGGAAGCCGCCCGCAAGGAAGGCCGCGACGCTGAGGCCTGAGCGGATGTGGCCTGAAGCCGGGCGCAGATGTGCGGAATTAAGCAGCAATTCCGCCCAATTCCCAGCATAGTTTTCGGTCAGTGAGGGGAAAGACCCTGACCGAAAGATGCCATGACAGACCTTGCGCTGACCCTGCCGGCCCTGACCCACAAGCCGAAGTCCGGCCCAAAGGTTGACGTCAAGATGATTGAACGGGTGGCCCGCAGCGCCGGGATCAGCCCGCTGCGCCAGTTTTCCGAGATCGTCCGGCTCAACCGTCGCGACACGCATCTTGGGGCGTACGAATACCATCGGTTTCAGGTCTATCGGCGCGATCTTGGGTGGACAGAAAAGCGGGCGTTTGTCGGCGATCTGGGCAGTGCGCAGCTGAACCATCGCCTTGCGCCGGCGGGTCTGACCCAGATGCGCGGCTTCGTCTCTGACAAGCTGGCGTTTACCGGATTGATGGCGCAGCTTGGCCTGCCGACCACCAGAATTCAGGCCGCCTATGCCACCGGGCGCAGCTTTGGCGCGCTGCGCTGCCTGCGCAGCGAGGCCGATGTGATCCGCTTTCTGACGCACGAGGCGCGCTTTCCCTTGTTCGGCAAGCCCGCGCAACTGCGTCAGGGCCTTGGTGCGGTGCGGATTGACCACGTTGACGGCGCGCGCGGCATGGTCGTGCTTGGCAATGGCAGGGCCATTCCGCTGCGCCAGCTTGCGGCGGAAATCGCGGCGCATGCAGCGACCGGTTATCTGTTTCAGGATGTGGTCGAGCAGCATGCAGATCTAAACCGGATGGCAGGCGGCAGCGCCCTTGCCACGCTTCGGATCGTGACGGTGGTGGCGCAAGCCGACCGGCCGCAGGTGCTTTACGCTGCTTGGCGGTTGCCGCCGCCCTTGGCGATGATCGACGATACCTGGCAGGATGACAGCCTGATCTCGCTGGTTGATACCGCGTCAGGCCGCCTTGACACCTTGCGGCGCGGCAAGGGTCCTGACACGGAATGGCTGGCCGATCACCCGCTGCACCGAGAGCAGGTTGTGGGCCAGACCCTGCCGTTCTGGCCCGCAGCTAAGGCGCTGGCGGTTGCGGCGCATGGCGTGGTTCCGGTGAACGGTATCCTTGGCTGGGATATTGCAATTGGTCCGACCGGCCCGGTGCTGATCGAATGCAACGAAAATACTGCGCACGGGATCTTTCAGCTGGCTGCGGGGCGCGGAATTCTGAACGATGACTTCAAGCCGGTGTTCGCCGAAGTGATCGCCCGCAATGCGCGCCTGATTGGCCAAGGCAAGGGCCGGGCATCAGCGCCACGCTGACGCCGCACCGTTCGCAATTGCATTGCCACGGCACTATGCTAAATCCCTGAGCCATGGACCATTTTCTCTATCATGGCGGCATGCTGCATGCCGAAGACGTGGCGATCGCTGATATCGCGGCCGCGGTTGGAACGCCGTTTTACGTATATTCCACCGCCACGCTGACCCGGCACTATCATCTGTTCACCGAGGCGCTGAGCCCGCTGCCGCATCTGGTGTGCTTTGCGATCAAATCGCTGTCCAACATCGCGGTGCTGAAAACGCTGGGCGATCTGGGGGCCGGGATGGATGTGGTGTCCGGTGGTGAATACCGCCGGGCCAAGGCCGCAGGCGTACCGGGCGAGCGGATCGTGTTTTCCGGCGTCGGCAAGACGCGGGATGAGATGCGGCTGGCGCTGACCGGCGGCATCCGCCAGTTCAATGTTGAAAGCGAGCCGGAGATGCGGGCGCTGTCCGAAGTCGCGGTCAGCCTTGGGGTGGTGGCGCCGATTACCATCCGGGTGAACCCGGATGTGGACGCCAAGACCCATGAGAAGATCGCCACCGGCAAGAAGGAAAACAAATTCGGCATTCCGATTGGCCGCGCGTCGGAGGTGTATGCCGAGGCGGCCCTGCTGCCGGGGCTGAAGGTTATCGGCATCGATGTCCATATCGGCAGCCAGCTGACCGAGCTGGAGCCGTTCGAGCAGGCCTATCTCAAGGTCGCCGACCTGACCCGGCAGTTGCGCGCCGAAGGCCACACCATCAGCCGGCTTGATCTGGGTGGCGGCTTGGGCATTCCCTACGAACGCTCCAATTCCGCGCCGCCGCTGCCCACCGATTACGGCGCGCTGATCAAGCGCACGGTGGGTGATCTGGGCTGCGAGATCGAGATTGAACCGGGCCGCCTGATTTCAGGCAATGCGGGGCTGCTGGTATCATCGGTCATCTACGTCAAGAACGGCGAGGGGCGGGATTTCCTGATCCTTGATGCCGCGATGAACGATCTGGTGCGCCCGTCGATGTATGGCGCGCACCATGATATCGTGCCAGTGGTGGAACCCGCCGCCGCGACCCTGCCGCAAGAGTTTGATGTGGTTGGCCCGGTCTGCGAAACCGGCGACACCTTTGCCAAGGCCCGGCCGCTGGCGCCGCTTGCCGAGGGCGATCTGGTCGCCTTCCGGTCGGCGGGGGCTTATGGCGCGGTGATGGCATCGGAATACAATACTCGGCCGCTGATCCCCGAGGTGTTAGTCAAAGGGGATCACTTCGCTGTCATCCGGGCACGTCCGAGCTTTGACGAAATCCTGAACCGCGATACCTTACCGGAATGGCTGTGACGTTCCGTCCGGCATAGAGGCAGGTTTGATGAATGCACGCGCGCCACTGTCGCCGCTGAAATCGCTGGTCTGGCCGATGCGCCTGACGCTGCTGGGCCTGTGGGCCGAGCGGCTGAGCCGGGCGTTCTGGCCACTGTGGTCGCTCATCCTGACCACGATTGCTGCGCTGACCTTTGGCTTGCAGGACGTCGGGCCCTTGGTATGGGTGCAAGCGGCGGGCGCGGTGATCGCCGTGGCTGCCATTGGGCTGCTGATTCTGGGCCTGCGTCGTTTCCGCCGCCCGACCGAAGCCGATGCTTTGGCGCGGCTGGATGCCGCAATGCCGGGCCGCCCGATTGCCGCCTTGCAGGACACCCAGGCTATCGGTGCGGGCGATCCCGCCTCGCTTGCCGTCTGGCAGACGCACAAGGACCGCATGGCCAAGCGCGCCGCGCTGGCGCAGCCGGTTGCCCCGGACCTGCGCCTGTCGTCGCGTGACCCGTTCAGCCTGCGCTATGTGGCGCTGACCGCGTTTGTGATGGCGGTGCTGTTCGGGTCGTTCTGGCGGGTGACCTCGGTCGCCGGGCTGGCACCGGGCGCGGCCGAGGCGATGCCCGCCGGCCCGAGCTGGGAGGCTTGGGCGCAGCCCCCCGCCTATACCGGCAAGCCGTCGCTTTATCTGAATGACATCACCGCCGAGACGCTGGAACTGCCCACCGGCACGCGGGTTCAGATCCGGCTTTACGGCCCCGAAGGTGAGCTGACCGTGGCGCAGACCGTCGCCGTGCCAGAGCCTTTGGTCGAACCCGCGCCCGATGGCGTGCAACCCGTCGCCGCCGTGCCGGATGGCATGAAGGGCGTGCATGACCTGACGGTCACCAAATCCGGACGTCTTGCCATTGAAGGCAACGGTGGCCGCGAATGGCAGATCACCGCGAAACCTGACGGTTTGCCGATGATCGGCGTGTCGGGCGAGATGGGGCGCGAGGCGGATGGCCGTTTCAAGCAAGGCTTCAAGGCCACCGACGATTACGGCGTCGTGGCCGGGCGGGTGACGATCAGCCTCGATCTGACCAAGGTCGACCGCCGTTATGGCTTGATCCCAAATCCCGAAGCGGTGGAGCCGGTGGTGCTTGACCTGCCGATGCCCCTGTCGGGCAAGCGCAGCGACATCACGGAAACGCTGGTCGATGATCTGTCAAAGCACGTCTTCGCCAACCTGCCAGTGACCATGGTCTTTGCCGCCGTCGATGCGGCGGGGCAGGAGAGCACCTCTGCCCCCTATTCGGTCACCCTGCACGGCAAGCGGTTTTTCGACCCCCTCGCCGCCGCATTGATCGAGATGCGCCGTGATATCCTGTGGAACCGGGTGAACGCGCCGCGCGCCTCGCAGATCCTGAAAGCGGTCAGCAATCGGCCCGAAGGCTTCATCCGTCATGATCGTGCTTTCCTGCGGCTGCGGGTGCTGATGCGCACGTTGGATGCGCAGAAAGCGTCGCTGACCACCGAACAGCGCGATGCGGTGGCCGAGGAGCTGTGGCAGATTTCGCTGATGGTGGAAGAGGGCAACCTGCATTCCGCGCTGGAACGTCTGCAGCGCGCGCAGGACCGCCTGGATGAGGCGATCAAGAACGGTGCCTCGCCCGAGGAAATCGACCAGCTGATGAAGGAAATGCAGCAGGCGCTGAAGGAATACACCCGCGAACTGGCCGAAGAGGCTAAGCGCAACCCCGGTGATCAGGAGCAATCGCAGAACATGCAGGGCATGCAGATGTCGGCAGACCAGCTGCAGCAGATGCTTGATGAACTGCAACGCCTGATGGAAGAGGGCAAGACCGCCGAAGCCGCCGAACTGATGGAAAAGCTGCGTCAGTTCATGGAAAACATGGAGGTGGTCGAAGGTCAGGGCCAGGGTCAGGGGCAAGGCAGCCCCGGCCAGCAGGCGATGCGCGATCTGGGCGAAACGCTGCGCGACCAGCAGGACCTGTCGGACGACGCCTACCGCGATATGCAGCAGGGCGAAGACGGGCAGCAAGGCGAAGACGGGCAGCAAGGCGAAGATGGCCAGCAACCCGGTGACCAGCAGCCCGGTCAGGATGGCCAACAAGGCCAGGACGGGCAGGGCGGTCAGGACCAGGCGCAGGATCAAGGCTCGCTTACCGATCGACAGCGCGCGTTGCGCGAACGGCTGGATGATCTGCAAAATGGCCAGCTTCCCGGCGATGGCAGCGAACAGGGCGAGGCCGGACGTCGCGCGCTGGATGACGCAGCCCGTGCGATGGAACAGGCCGAAGAGGCGCTGCGCAACGGCGATCTGGATGGCGCGCTGGACCGGCAGGCCGACGCGATGGAAGCAATGCGTGACGGCATGCGCGAACTGGGTCAGGCGCTGGCCGAGGAGCAGCGCGAGAACCGTGACGGGCAAAGTGGCGAGGATCTTGGCCGCGCCGACCCTGCCGGCCGCGATCCCTTGGGCCGCGAAACCGGCGAGGATTCCGCCCGCATCGGGTCAGACCGCAACATGGTGGAGAACGACCCGAACCAGCGCGCGCAAGACCTGCTGGACGAGATTCGCCGCCGCTCTGGCGACCTGACGCGCCCGGGTGCTGAACTGGAGTATCTCAAGCGGCTGCTGCAGCTGTTCTGAAACAGGGGTGCGTGCACGGCGCGCACCCTACCCATTGCGACCATCGTCAGTTAGGTTGCCGCCGATGACCGCAATGCCCAAGACCCGCATCCTGGCACTTGACCTTGCCCGCACCGCCGCCGTGGTTGGGATGGTGGTGTTTCATTTCACCTTCGATCTGCAGATGTTCGGGCACATCGCCCCCGGCACGATCTACCAGCCGTTCTGGTACTACTTTGCCCGGCTGGTTGCGGGCAGTTTCCTGTTCTTGGCGGGCGTCAGCCTTTGGCTTGCGCATGGCACCGGCATCCGGTGGCCGGCCTTCTGGCGGCGCTTTGCGATGGTTGGGGGCGGTGCGGTGCTGGTGTCGGTTGCCAGCATCTGGGTGACGCCGGGGGGCCTCATTTACTTTGGCATCCTGCATGCGCTGGCCGTGGCCAGCCTGATCGGCCTGTTGTTCCTGCGCCTGCCATCGCTGGTCACGCTTGCCGTCGCTGCCGTTGTCTTTGCCCTACCTTGGTTTGCCAAGGATCCTGCCTTTGACGGGCTTTGGCTGATCTGGCTTGGCCTTGCCGAAACCCGCCCGAACATGGCCGATTACGTGCCGCTGTTGCCATGGCTTGCCCCCTGCCTCGCAGGGATCGCCATGGCGCGGCTTGGCACACGGGCTGGGCTTTGGCCTCGCCTTTCGGGCCAGATCAGCCCGGCCATGCGCGCCGTCACCTTTCCCGGTCGCTACAGCCTGATCATCTATCTTGTCCATCAACCTATCCTGATCGCGGGCTTCACGCTTTACGCCCGGCTGACGCAAGGCTGACCCGGCGGCTGACCCCCGCCCTTCCCCTTTCCTTCCCTTTGCGCTAATCCCTTGCCCGGACTGTTTCGGGGACCGATTGCGATGAAATTCACTCTCTCCTGGCTCAAGGATCACCTTGATACCGCCGCCCCCGTAGCGGCGATTGCCGAGGCGTTGACCGACCTTGGCCTGGAGGTCGAGGGCATCGAAAATCCCGAGGCCACCTTGGGTGCCTTTCGCATCTGTCGCGTGATCGAAGCGGTCCAGCACCCCAACGCCGACCGGCTGCGCCTGTGCCGGGTTGCAACCTACCCCGATGGCCCCGGTGGCCGGATGGAAGAGGTGCAGGTGGTGTGTGGCGCACCCAATGCGCGCACCGGGCTTGTCGGGGTGTTTGCCCCGGTTGGCACCCATGTGCCGGGCACCGGGGTCGACCTGAAGCCCGGCAATATCCGCGGCGTCGACAGCAACGGCATGCTGTGTTCGGAACGCGAACTGATGTTGTCGGATGATCACGACGGCATCATCGACCTGCCCGAAGACGCCCCCTTGGGCGCGCGGTTCATCGACTATCGCGGCCTGAACGACCCGATGATCGAGATCAAGGTCACCCCCAACCGCCCCGACGCGCTGGGCGTCCGCGGCATTGCGCGTGATCTGGCGGCGCGGGGTCTTGGCACGCTGAAACCGCTGGTGGTGACGCCGGTGACGGGCGGCTTCCCCTCGCCCATCGGGGTGCACATCGACCCGGCGCTGAAGGCCAAGGGCTGCCCACACTTTGCCGGTCGCACCATTCGCGGCGTGACCAACGGTGCCTCGCCCACTTGGCTTCAAGCGCGGCTGCGGTCGATCGGCCTGCGCCCGATTTCGGCATTGGTTGATATCACCAACTACTTCACCTTCGGCCTGAACCGCCCGTTGCACGTTTTCGATGTGGCCAAGGTAAAGGGCGATCTGCGCATTCATCCGGCGGCAGGGGGCGAAACCCTGCTGGCGCTGGACGGCAAGACCTATACGCTGGCGGCTGGCCAGATGGTTATTTCCGATGATCACGGCCCGGAATCGCTGGCCGGGATCATGGGCGGCGCGGCGTCGGGCTGTGCGCCCGAGACGGTGGATGTGTTCCTTGAAAGCGCATTCTGGGAGCCGATCACCATTGCCGCCACTGGGCGTGCGCTGAAGATCAACTCCGATGCCCGCTACCGGTTTGAACGCGGCGTCGATCCGGCCTTCACCCTGCCGGGGCTGGAACTGGCGACGCAGATGATCCTTGATCTTTGCGGTGGCGAGGCGTCCGAGATCGTGCAGGACGGTGCGGCCCCCGACGCCACCCGCGCCTACAAGCTGACGCCCGCCCGGGTGATCAGCCTTGTCGGCATGGATATCCCCGAGGCCACCCAGCGTGCCACGCTAACCGCGCTCGGCTTCACGATGAACGGTGATATGGCGACCCCGCCCTCCTGGCGGCCTGACATTCTGGGCGAGGCGGATCTGGTGGAAGAGGTCGCGCGCATCGCGTCGCTGACCAAACTACAGGGCGCACCCTTGCCGCGCAGCCTGCCGGGGGTGCCAAAGCCGATCCTGACGCCCCTGCAGGTGCGCGAACGCACGGCCCGGCGGACGCTGGCTGCCTTGGGCTACAACGAATGCGTGACCTACAGCTTTATTGATGCAGCCTCTGCCGCGTTGTTCGGTGGCGGCGCGGATGCGGTGCGCATCGACAACCCGATCTCGTCGGAAATGTCGCATCTGCGGCCTGACCTGCTGCCTGGCCTGTTGCAAGCCGCCGCCCGCAATCAGGCGCGCGGCTTTGCCGACCTGGCACTGTTCGAGATCGGCCCCGCCTTCCAAGGTGGCGAGCCGGGCGAGCAGCATCTGCAAGCTGCCGGCCTGTTGATCGGCCAGTCGGCCCCGCGCGATCCGCACGGGTCGCGCCGTGCGGTGGATGTGTTCGATGCCAAGGCCGATGCCGAGGTGGTTCTGGCCGCCCTTGGCGCGCCCGCCCGCGTGCAGATCACCCGCAAGGCCGCCGCATGGTGGCATCCGGGCCGGTCCGGCGTGGTCGGACTTGGCCCGACCGTGATGGCGACCTTTGGCGAGGTTCACCCCCGCATCCTGCAAGCGATGGATGTGAAAGGCCCTGCCGTGGCCTTCACCCTTTTCATCGCCAATGTGCCCTACCCGAAGGTGAAAACCCCCACCAAACCGGCGCTGGCGATTTCCGATCTGCAGGCGGTGGACCGCGACTTCGCCTTTGTTGTCGACAAGGGGGTCGAGGTGCTGACGGCGGTCAACGCCGCCGCCGGGGTGGACAAGGCGCTGATCGAAAGCGTGCGCGTCTTTGACCAGTTCACCGGCGACAAGGCCGAGGCACAGATGGGTGCGGGCAAGAAATCCATCGCCCTGACCGTCCGCCTGCAACCGCAGGACAAGACCTTGACCGAGGCCGAGATCGAGGCCGTGTCGGCCAAGATCGTGGACAAGGTCAGCAAGGCCACCGGCGGGGTGCTGCGGGGGTGACGTCAAGTTATTGTTGCGGTGTGGCTGCACCCAACTAGGGTGCTGGGATGACCTATGATTACATCATTGCCGGGGGCGGTTCGGCCGGCTGCGTCCTTGCGGCGCGGCTGTCCGAAGACCCCTCCGTCACCGTCTGCCTGATCGAGGCGGGGGGCACAGGGCGCGGCCTTATGATCCGTGCGCCGGCGCTGGTGGCGGCCATGGTGTCGGGCCGGCCAAAGATCAACAACTGGGCCTTCCAGACGGTTCCGCAGCGCGGGCTGAACGGTCGTCGCGGGTTTCAGCCGCGCGGGCGGGCGCTGGGCGGATCGTCTGCCATCAACGCCATGCTTTATGTGCGCGGCCACCCCGGCGATTACGACGAATGGGCCGATCTGGGGGCCGATGGCTGGGATTGGCGATCCGTCCTGCCCTATTTCCTGCGCGCCGAAGGCAACGTGCGCGGCACCTCGCCGCTGCATTCCGCCGATGGCCCCTTGCAGGTGGCCGATCAACGCCAACCCCGCGCGATCTCGCAAGGTTTTCTTGATGCCGCCGCCACCCTGCAGATCCAGATGAACGATGATTTCAACGGGCCGCAGCAGGAAGGTGCTGGCCTGTTTCAGGTGACCCAGTTCCATTCCGGCCCGCGCAAGGGCGAACGCTGTTCCGCCGCTGCCGCCTATCTGCACCCGGTGATGGACCGCCCGAACCTGACGGTGATGACCCAGACCCGGGCCGAACGGATCGTGCTGGAAGACCGCCGCGCCACTGGCCTTCTGGTGCGCAAGGGCCGCGAGCAATTGACCCTGACGGCGCGCCGCGAGGTGATCGTGTCGCTTGGCAGCTTCGGCTCGCCCCAGCTTTTGCTGCTGTCCGGCATCGGGTCGGAGGAGGAGTTGCGCCACCACAAGATCCCCGTCGCCCTTGCCCTGCCGGGGGTTGGGCAGAACCTGCAGGATCATCTGGATTACATCATCAGCTACACCTCGCCGCGCCGCGATGTGGTGGGCCTGAACCCGCTGGGGCTGGCCAGACTGGCCATGGCGGGCCTGGCCTGGCGCAAGACCGGCGAAGGGCTGTTCGCCTCGCCGATGGCCGAGGCGAATGCCTTCCTGAAGTCCGACCCCGGTCTGGACCGCCCCGATCTGCAACTGCATTTCGTGATCGGCATCGTCGATCAGCACCTGCGCAAGATCCATCTGGCCAACGGCTTTTCCTGCCATGTCTGCGTGTTGCGACCGCAAAGCCGCGGCACGGTGGGGTTGACCGACACCAACCCCCGGTCAGCCCCCCGGATCGACCCGAACTTCCTCAGCGACCCGAAGGATCTGGTGACCCTTGCCGCCGGCGCGCGGATGATGGACGAAATTCTGAACGCCCCGCCGCTGGCCCCATGGCGCGGGCGCAGGCTCTATCCGGTGGATGGGTCCGAGGCGGCGCTGATCGCCGATATCCGGGCGCGGGCGGATACGATCTATCACCCGGTTGGCACCTGCCGGATGGGCACCGACCCCCTCGCAGTCACCGACCCCACTCTGCGGGTGCGCGGGATCGACGGGTTGCGCGTGGTCGATGCCTCGGTGATGCCGCGGCTTGTGGGCGGCAATACCAACGCGCCGGTGATCATGATCGCCGAACGCGCCGCAGACCTGATCCGCGCCGCTACTTCTTCGGAGCCCAGGTCCTGAGCCAGGCCCCCATGCGGCCAAAGAACCCGCGCGCCTGCTTGCGCGCCTCATCTGCCTTGGCGTCCACCGTATCCCACGCCTCGCCCGCGTCGGTCAGCACCGGGTCAATCGTCCGTTCCCGGAACTGCAGCCACATCTTGCGCAGCATGAAGATCAGGAAGGCAAGGAAGCTCAGGATCACGATGTTGACCCAAGGGATCAGCCGCACATCGGGGCCGGCAACCGGGGCGATGCTGATCGCGTTGGGGAAGATCGAAAAGATCGGCATCCGCCAGCCGTAATGCGTGATCGCCACCCATTGCGGGTTGGCCTTGTCGGATTTCAGGTTCTGCGCTTCGGCTTGCAGGGTGCTGCTGTCCCACTTGAAATAGGGCGGCCAGAACCAGCCGGTATCCTCGTTGCGGTAAACCACCACCGTCTCTCCGTCAGGATAGACCGCGTCGATGAAGCGGATGTCGCGGATGGTCGATGTCGTCTCCACCCCGGTGCCGGTATCCTCGATCGAATAGAACATCCAGTTCGCCCCGATCGGGGTGTTCTTGTTGTAGGTATTGATCACATGCACCACATCGCGCTGCGGCAGCGTGTAATGCAGGAACGCCCCGATGATAAGGAGTGCAAAGATCCGCAAGCCCCATTTGATCTTGGTCCACATGGCCGTTCCTTTCAGTCCCAGTTCACGAAGTAGATTGTCACGACGAAGGCAATCGTCGGGATGATGTAGATAAGCCAAAGCAGGCGCTTTTTAAGTCCCTTTTCGTAATGCACCATCCCCGCCTCGATGAAGGCCGTCCGCTCATCTGCAGGTGCCCCCTCTCGCGCGGGGTCGGTGTCCCATTCCTTCTCCAGCTTTTCCCGCCTGACCGACCGCGAATAGATCGCGGTCAGGAAATAGGCAATCGTCAGCCCGATATAGAGGAAGAACGCCAGCCGCAGCCATCCGATGATCATCGCCGCCCCCCGTCTCGTGAACCCCTATCCACCGCACCCCAAGGCCCGACCACATCGCGCGCGGGCTTTGGTCCCGTCGCCATTTGTGGGCGCTGCGCCTCGTCCATCCCCGGCTCCGGGCCGAACAGCGCGGTGCGCGCGCCTTCCCGGTCCACCTGATACTCCCGCGCCAGGAAATCGGCGACATAGGTCTTCTTGCGCTCGCTCCACGTCGCATATTGCGCGTAGAACAGCTCCTTGTGCACAATATACATCTGCCGCACATCCATCGGCGACAGTTCCGCCAACAGCATGTTCACCAGATCCCGGTCGCGCCCGGCCTTACCCCGCAGCGTGTAGAAATACGCCGGATGCTCCGAGGTGATCTTCGGCCAGCCACCGCCGCCCTCGACCCAGCGTAACAGTGCCGCCAGCCCCAGAAACTCCTCCGGCAGCGACGAGCCAAGCTTGTAGGCGATCTTGCGCAATTCGGTCCGCCGCGCATCGCCGATCTCGATGCCCAGCGCGTCCGCCGCTTCGACCAGGATGAAATCCATCTTCTGCCGGATCACCGCCGCCGAATCCATGCCGCGCGCCTGCACGATGGGCTCGATGAGCCCGTTGCGCTCCAGCCAATCGGCGATCTGGTTGCGCAGGGTCAGGTCCATCACCTGCGCAATCGGCACCTCGCCGAGGCTTTTCCACGGCAGCGTCGAAATCGCCGCCGGATACTTCACGTCACGAAAGATATATACCCCGCCGAAATGGCTGGTCCAGTAGTTCGGCTGCTGGAAGGTCATCGCCGGCAGGCTGATCGGCACCCGCGTCACATCGCCGGTCTTCTTCGCCAGGGTGATCATCTCGGCCACCAGCACGTCGTCGCGCCAGCCCTCCGGCTCCGCCCGGAACCTTGTGATCAGCGCGGCAAGCTTCCCTGCATCCGCGACATGCCCGCCGATGGTATCCGCCTCCACCGTGATCTGGCGGATCTCGAACAGCTTTTCGGGCGTGTCCACCGCGTAGACCGAATTCTGCAACTCCCCGCAGACCGCATCCCGCGCCGTCAGCGCGAACAACTGCGCCTCGTTGGTCTCGATGAACTGTGTCAGGATCCCCCGGCTGGTGGAGAACTTGATGTTGAGCAAAGGCGCATCCTTCTGCGCCGTGGTCAGCAAGATAAACTGCCGGTTCGCCCCGTTGGGGTTGAGGTAGAGGTCATCCTTCAGCTCATCCCCGATCTCGGGCGAATAGCCGGACAGGTCGATGTGGAAATCCTTGAGCTTGGTCGTCTTGCCGGTGAGATGCTTGAGCGCGCGGTTATAGCGTTCGATGAGGGCAGGGGAGGAAACCTCGATGAGGTTCCCGAACATGAGGCCGCGTTGGATGAGGCGTTTCATTGTGCCGCCTCTCTCAGATCGCTTTTCAGCCTTTCCCACTCTCGCTTTAGGACTTCTTGCGCTACTGGAACAAGCGCTTCGCTCTCTTCCTCTCCATCTCGCTTTCCAAGAAAGAACTGACCCAATTCCCTTGTCAGTACTTCTGTTAGCCTCTGATAGTCGGGGTCATTTCGGTTCATTCTCATGCGTATTCGCATCGATAGCATCGCGATCCGTTCCGCCCGTTCGGTGGGTGGCGCGCCAATATAAGTCATCACGATGATACCAGCGTATTCGGATAGGTCATCTCTCAGGGCATCGATCCATGCTTGCCGATACCTTGCAATTTCTATGGCGGCCTGATGCTTTCGTTCTACTCGGGCCGAAAAAACTGCGCGCCGTCCCGTGTACCACGCCGCAGCTCCACCAACCACTGCAGCCAAGACTGGAGTAAGGACCTAAGTCA
>NZ_JANMET010000062.1:0-10411 GCF_031377265.1 Tabrizicola sp.
GGCGTCGGAGGGCTACTTTTTGGCGGTATTTGCGGTACCTGGTTATTTTTGGCTGCTGTTGTCTTAGGCGGGGTTTTCACACCCCCGCACCCCCGTGGGATATTTGAGGACAGATGAAAGGGGAAGGGGGGATGGCACGTCCGGGCATGGGCGAAAATACGGGCTCGTCAGATCAAGGGGTTGGACGCAAGCGTTCAGGAAACGGTGCTGCTCTGTTTGTGCATATTGCCAAATCCCCTGCGCATCCCATAGGATTTACGCATTGAACCAGCTATTTGCCGGGATCAGGAAAACTGCCTTTGACGCGAAAATTGCGCCTGACCCAGGAACTGGTAGACCGCCTTCCCCCAAGGGTCGACGAAATGGGGCCGGTCAAGGTATCTGCCCCTGACCCGGATTATCATGCCCGAAATGCGGCGCAGATCCTTGGCGCGCTGCGCAAGTCCGATGAACTGTGGGTCTTTGCCGTCGGGTCGCTGATCTGGAAGCCGCGGTTCAGCGTGGTAGAACGGCGCCCCGGTCTGGTGAAGGGCTGGCACCGATCATTCTGCCTTGGCCCGATGCTGCGCCACCGGGGCAGCCCATCAGCCCCCGGCCGGATGCTTTCGTTAGACCGGGGCGGCGAATGCACGGGGGTGGCGTTGCGCATGGACCCAGGCAACATGGCAGTCGAACTGGAAACTCTACTAACGCTGGAACCGCCGTTGCCGCCGCAATGGCTGGACGTCGAAACCGACACAGACACGCTTCCCGCGATTGCCTTTGTGATCCGCCCTGATTTCGCGATGTACGCGCCCGAGCCGCCGCTGGAGGAGTTGGCCGATCTTCTTGCCACGGCGGTTGGCCATGTCGGCACCATGGCGGAGTATCTGCTCAACACGGTTACCCAGTTGGAAGAGGCGGGCTTGCACGACCCGCATCTGTGGCAGTTGCAGGACATGGTGGCCGACCGGCTGGAGCGGCTGCCGGGCGCTGCGCATCACCCTTGAGCCAGGGCCGACCGCAAGGCCTGGGCCGACCGCAAGGCCTGGGCCGGCAGGGGCGAGAACAACCGCGCCTGCCGAAAGCGGCTTACTTCATCATCATGGCATCCATTGCCATCATGTCGGGTTTGCCCTCGCAATGGGTCATAGTCATCTTCATGGCTTCTTCGGCCATCATGTCGTCCATCTTCATCGCGGCATCGGGGCCAGCCATGTGCATGGCGTCGGTGGCCTTCATCATGCCTTCGGCGTCCATGGCAGTGAACTCTGCGCAAGTCATTTTGGCAGGATCCATCTCATCAGCAAAACTCAGCGACGGCAGTGCAATGGCCGCCAGTACGGCGAGCGTTGAAAGTGTTTTCTTCATGGTAGGTTCCTTTCCTGTGGCACGCGGAATGTGCGCGCTGCATCGCCGTAACATGACGGCGGGGTGCGCCGGGGTCACAGGCCCGTGTGCGCGCGAAAAGGTGAAGGCGCGTGTGATAGAGCCTTACGCAGCCGCAAGCAGGGCCACGATGGCGGATTGATGCGCCACCACCGCGGCGCGCCCGGAGGGGCTGAGGCAATATACACCCGTCGTAACACGGTCGAACCAACCGTAGAGATCTGCCCGCATCAACGTGGCGGCGCGGGGGACACCACTGGCGCGGGCCACCAGCATTGCACGGGAAGGGCCAGATCGGCCGAGTTCGGCAGCGCACCGTAGCGCGTCTTGGCGGTAGGCGGTCATCCGCGGGGTGCGGGTGGTGCCGGCGATGTTCGGATCGCCGACACGGCGGTCAAACTCGCGCAGCAGGCGGGCCGCTTTCGGCGTGGACTTGCGGGGCGTGTAGGGGGCTGGGTCAAGATGGGCGCTGACGGCACCCAGCGCCACGTCCACCGCCAGCAGGCCAAGCCCGAGCCTGCGGCACAATGCGATGATATCACGGTAGCGCAGGGTCCAGCCGCGTTTTCCCGACACCGGCACTGCCAGATACACGGTATCGAACAGGCCTTGCCGCGCCACCCCCTGCATCACCAACTGCAGCGAGAACGTGGTCTTCATCTCGACCACAAGAGGCGGGTCGTCGCCGCGTCGGGCAAGGATGTCGCAAGCACCAATTTCGGCCTTCACCTCATAGCCTTGCACCGACAGGTAGGTCTTCAGCGCCGGGTAGAGATCAGCCTCGCGCATCGGTGCTATCGCACTTTCAGGGTGGCCAAACCGATCATCGCCAAGATCAGCGAGATGATCCAGAACCGGATCACGATCTGCGGTTCGGCCCAGCCGCGCTTTTCGAAATGGTGGTGGATCGGGGCCATCAGGAACACGCGCTTGCCGGTACGCTTGAAGTACAGCACCTGGATGATCACGCTGAGTGCCTCGACCACGAACAGGCCGCCGACAATGGCCAGCACGATCTCGTGCTTGATACAAACGGCGATGGCACCCAGCGCGCCACCTAGCGCCAAAGACCCGGTATCGCCCATGAATACCGCTGCGGGAGGGGCGTTGTACCAAAGAAAGCCAAGCCCCGCGCCGAACAGAGCCGAGGCAAAGATCAGCAACTCGCCCGTACCGGGAACGAAGTGGATGTCGAGGTATTCGGCGAAATTCGCGTTGCCAACGACATAGGCGATGATGCCAAGCGTGCCGCCGGCGATCATCACCGGCATGATGGCAAGGCCGTCAAGACCGTCAGTCAGGTTGACCGCATTGGCCGCGCCAACGATGACGATCATGCCGAAAGGCACGAAGAACATCCCGATATTCAGCAATGCATCCTTGAAGAATGGAAAGGCCAGCTGGTTGGTCAGCGCCTCGGGGTGAAACATCGAGGCGGCATAGGCGGCAAGCGCCGCGATCAGCAGGCCAAGACCAAAGCGCAGGCGCGAGGAGACGCCCTTGGTGGTCTGCTTGGTGACCTTGGCGAAGTCGTCGGCAAAGCCGATCAGGCCAAAGGCGAGGGTGACAAGAACAACGATCCAGACATAGGGGTTGTCAAGCCGCGCCCACATCAACGTGGAAACCATCAGCGCCGAGAGGATGAGAAGGCCGCCCATGGTTGGAGTGCCGGCCTTGGCAAAATGGCTTTGCGGGCCGTCATCGCGGATCGGCTGGCCCTTGCCCTGGCGGCGGCGCAACAGGTCAATCAGCGGGCGGCCGAAGATGAAGCCAAAGATCAGCGCAGTGCCGAAAGCGCCACCTGCACGAAAGGTGATGTAGCGAAAGAGGTTGAAGAAGTCGCCCCCGTCGGAAAACTCGGTCAGCCAAAACAACATTTACTGGGTCCCTTCTGTCGGGGCGGCGGCCTGCCCCATTTTACGCAGTGCGTCAACCACGAGGCTGACCTTGGAGCCTTTTGAGCCCTTGACGAGAATGATATCGCCCGCGTCGATCAGCCCCCGCACGCGGGCTGCGTGTTCGGGGGCGGTCTCGAACCACTCGCCGCGCTGTTGCCGTGGCAGGGCCAGCCACAACGCTTTCATGCGCGGGCCGACGCAGTGAATGGGCGCGACCTTGGCCAGACCGGGGTGGCGGGTGATGGCCTCGTGCAGCGCGCCCTCGGTCGGGCCAAGTTCCAGCATGTCACCAAGAATGGCGATCCGGCGACCTGCGCCAACACGGCCGATACCGTCTTGGGGGGTCGCAGCGATCAGCACCTCCAATGCTGCAGCCATTGAGGCGGGGTTCGCGTTGAACGCATCGTCGATCAGGCTGAACCAGGTTTCTTCCACCCGATCCAGAAGGATGCGTTCGCGCTTGCCCCGCCCGGCAGGCGGTTGCCAGAGCCCAAGGTCACAGGTGGCGACGGTGGGGTCGGCACCCAGCGCTTCGGCCACCGCAAGGGCACCAAGCGCGTTGGCTGCGAAATGCTTGCCGGGCGAAAGCACTTTGAACAGCATCGGCAATCCATGGCGGGTGGCTTGCACCACGGTCGTCTCGTCTGCAATGCGGGCGTCCAGCAGGCGGTACTCGGCGCGCTCCGAGGTGCCGAACAAAATGGGCCTGACCCCGACGGCTGCAGCCTTGGCCAGTAAGATCGGCATGGTGGCGATATCGGCATTCAAGACAGCGATGCCGCCGGGCGCAAGGCCCTCCATTATCGAGGCTTTTTCCTGGGCAATGCCTTCGATGCTGTTGAACGCTTCAAGGTGCGCGGCAGCGACAGTGGTGATCATCGCCACATCAAGGCGCGACATCCGCGCCAAAGGTGCAATTTCTCCGGGGTGATTCATGCCGATCTCGATCACCGCAAACTGGGTGTCGGCGGGCATCCGGGCAAGCGTCAGGGGCACGCCCCAATGGTTGTTATAGCTGGCGACCGAAGCATGGGTGCGGCCCTGCCCCGACAGGATCGCGCCCAACATCTCCTTGGTCGAGGTCTTGCCGACAGATCCGGTAACGCCAACGACCTTGGCCGTTGTCCGGGCCCGGGCCGCGGTCGCAAGTCGTTCCAGACCATGCTGAACATCGTCCACGACAAGCAGCGGCGCGCCATCTGCCACGCCGCCCGGGCGGTGAGTGACCATTGCGGCGGCGGCCCCTTTGGCCAGTGCTTGGGCGACAAAGTCATGCCCGTCGCGATCGGCCTTCAGCGCCACGAAAAGATCACCCGGTTGCAGCGTGCGGGTGTCGATTGACACACCGGTTGCCGCCCAGGCAGTGGTCGTCTGCCCGCCAGTAGCCCGTGCTGCGTCTTCGGATGTCCAGAGCGCCATCAGATAACCCCGTCCAGTGCGGCCACGGCGACAGAAGCCTGCTCGACATCGTCGAAGGGGTAGATGTCGCCCTTGATCACCTGCCCGGTTTCATGCCCCTTGCCCGCGATCAACAGCGCATCTCCCGGCTGCAGGGCATCGACACCGCGCAAGATGGCCTCGGCCCGGTCACCCACTTCGTTCGCGTCAGGACAGGCGGCCATGACCGCGGCACGGATGCTGGCGGGATCTTCGGAACGTGGGTTGTCGTCGGTGACATAGACCACATCGGCATGCGCCTTGGCCGCGGCCCCCATCAACGGGCGTTTGCCACGATCACGGTCGCCACCGGCGCCGAAGACAACGATTATTCGGCCCATGACATGCGGGCGCAACGCCTGCAACGCCGTCTCGATGGCGTCCGGGGTATGGGCGTAGTCGACGAACACTGATGCACCGTTCTTGCGGGTGGCGGCAAGCTGCATCCTGCCACGCACGCCTGTCAGGTGCGGCAGCGCGGCAAAGACATGCGCAGGTGTTTCGCCGGCAGCGATGGCAAGGCCGGCGGCAACGGCAACGTTTTCGGCCTGGAACCCGCCGATCAGATTGAGACGCACCTGATGCGGCTGACCGGCCCAGATCAGGCGCAGGTCCTGCCCCTTTGCATCATAGCGCTGGCCAGCAATGTGCAGATCCGCCTCGCCGTGGCCGACGGTCAGCACCCGCAAGCCGCGTTTGCGCGCGAGCATGGCCATGTCGCCGCCCCGTGCGCCGTTGAGGTTGATCACGGCGGTGCCGTCATCGGGCAACACGCGGGTAAAGAGTTCGGCCTTGGCCGCGAAATACGCCTCCATCGTCCCATGATAATCAAGGTGGTCCTGCGTGAGGTTGGTAAACCCGGCAGCAGTCAAGCGCACCCCATCCATCCGGCGCTGGTCAATGCCATGGCTGGACGCCTCCATTGCAGCGTGGGTGACGCCGCCCGCTGCGGCCTCGGCCAGCAATGCTTGCAAGGTGATGGCATCAGGCGTGGTATGGCTGGACGATGCCGACCACGCACCTTCGATCCCGGTGGTACCGATGTTGATGGCGGCATGACCCAGTACCATCCAGATTTGCCGGGTAAAGGACGCGACCGAGGTTTTGCCATTCGTGCCGGTGACGGCAACCATCGTCTCAGGTTGCGCGCCAAACCACAGGGCTGCGGTACAGGCAAGCGTGGCGCGGGGGTCTTCGGCAATGATCAGGGCGGCGTCCGAACCCGCAAGCGCATGGGCGGCAGTACGCGCGCCTGCGGCATCGGTCAGGATCGCGGCGGCGCCCTTTTCAAGGGCTGTCGCAATGAACTGCGCACCATGCACGGTTGATCCCGGCAGGGCCGCGAACAGCATGCCGGGTCGGACCGCGCGACTATCTATGGCCAGACCGTGAATCAGCACATCGCGACCGCCACGGGCGGTCAACCCAAGATCAGAGAGCCGTTGTGTCCGTTCCACCTTACCGGGCCCCATCTCTGATCCCATCAGTTGCTGGCGGCTGTTAGCGCATCCGTGGCATGGGGTTCAAGCTTTGGCCTGAGCCCCATCATTGGCGCGACGCGACGGATGATCTCGGCGGCAACCGGCACCGAAGTCCAGCCTGCCGTGCGGCGCGGTTCGGACCCCGAAGTGTCGATCGGTTCGTCCAACGTCACGATCAACACATATTGCGGGTTCGAGGCGGGGAACACAGAAGCAAAGGTGTTGATCACCTTGTCCTTGTAGTAGCCGCCAGTTTTCTTGGGCTTGTCGGCGGTGCCGGTCTTGCCCGCGATTTCATACCCCGGCACCTCGCCCAACGACGCCGTGCCATCGGTGACCACGCCCCGCAGCATCTTGACCGCTGCCTTTGCGGTGGCTTCGGTCATCACCCGGACGCCGGTGGTAGCGCCTTCGCGCTTTATCAAGGTTGGCTGGATCATCACCCCGCCATTGCCAATCGCCGCATAGGCGGCGGCAAGGTGCAGCGGGCTGGCCGACAACCCGTGACCGTAGGAGGTAGTGATGGTGACGATCTCGGGCCATTTCTTCGGGATCAGGGGTTTGGCACCGGCGGCCTCGATCAACTCGACCTTGGTCGGCTCGAAAAAGCCCAGTGATTTCAGGAATGCCTGCTGGCGCAGCGGCCCGATCATCAGTGCGATATGCGCGGTGCCGACGTTGGAGGATTTGACGATCACATCGGTGACCGACAACAAGGGGCCATAGTTCTTGCCCTCGAATTCCTTGATCTTGTATTTGCCCCAGGCCATCGGGGCATTGGCATCGACCATAGTATCGGGGGTGACAAGCCCCAGTTCCATCGCCTGAGAGGCGGCAAAGATCTTGAAGGTGGAGCCAAGCTCGTAGACCCCTTGGACTGCGCGGTTGAACAGAGGGCTGTCGCCAGGTTCCGCAGTCTTGTCGACCAGCGGATTCGGGCGATCGTTCGGATCAAACGTCGGTAGCGAGGCAAGGGCGATGATCTCGCCGGTGCGCACGTCCATCAGGATGGCGGCTGCCCCCTTGGCGTTCAGCATGGTCATGCCGGCGTACAGCACTTCTTCGACGGTGGCCTGCACCGAAAGATCGATGGACAATTCAAGCGGTTTGCCGCCCTGCGCGGGGTCACGCAAACGGGCGTCCAGCGCCTTTTCAATGCCCGCAGTGCCAATCACTTCGGCCGAGTGCACGCCCTCCGCGCCAAATGAGGTGCCGCCAAGGACGTGCGCCGCAAGGGTGCCATTGGGGTAAAGCCGCATTTCGCGCGGGCCGAACAGCAGGCCCGGGTCGCCAATTTCATGCACTTTCTGCATCTGTTCAGGCGACAGAACCTTGCGGATCCAGACAAAACTGCGCCCGTCGGTAAAGCGACGTTCCAGCGCTTTGGCGTCAAGATCGGGAAAGATCGCCGCAAGCTTCTGCGCCGAAGCCTTCGGATCCACCATGATTTTTGGCTGCGCATAAAGCGCGAACGTCGTCATGTTGGTTGCAAGAATCCGACCATTGCGGTCGGTGATATCGGCCCGTTGGGCAATGATCTCTGCCCCTGGCGCCGAGGCGCGCGGCTCGACCGGTTCAGTGGCGGCCAGAAGGCCCATGCGCGCGCCGATGGTGGTAAAGGCAGCAAGGAACGCGACGCCAAGGATCAGCAAGCGCAACTCCGCCCGGGCGCGGGTTTTGTCACGGATCACCTCATGGCGCAGACGAAGGTTTTCGCGTTCGATCGTGTCTGGGTTCTCGCCATGCTGGCGGGCATAAAGGACGCGGGCTAATGGGCGGAGCGGGGTGCGCATCAAAGGTCGCTTTCCGGCAAGGGCTGGGTGCCCTGGATATCGAGAGGCATGTCGATTTCGGGAATATCGGGCGCTGGATAGGCCACCTGCCCCGGCGCGCCGAATTGACCGGGTTCCATGGGCAGCAGCCCCAGCCGGTCAAAGTTGATCGTGGCCAGTTCGCGCAGCCTGTCGGGCCGGTTGAGATAAGCCCACTCGGCACGTTGCACAGCCAACCCCTCGCGCAGATCGGCGATCTGGCGTTGCAGGGCCTGCACGTGTTTCAGCGAGGCCTGGGTCGCGTAATTCTCGCGGTAGGCCCAGAAGCCGAGTGCGATGACCGCAAGGAAAGCGAGGACGTAAAGCACCGGGCGCATGTCAGCGACGTCCTTTCTTTTGCACTTGCGGCACGCCGAGATCGTCGGGGTCAAGCGGCAGCGCAGGCGCCTCCGTGCGGCGCGCCACGCGCAGCTTGGCCGAACGCGCCCGCGGGTTGCGGGCCAGTTCTTCCGCGTCAGCGGTGACCGCGCGGCGGGTAACCAGATCGAAACGTGCGGTGGTGTCGGTCTTGGCCGGGGCATAGCGGTTTGCATTCGCCTCGTGCCCCGAAGCCAGCTGCAGGAAGCGTTTGACGATACGGTCTTCGAGGCTGTGGAAAGTGACAACGGCCAGCATGCCGCCGGGTTTCAGCGCCCGTTCGGCAGCAGCAAGACCTTCGGCCAGTTCGGAAAACTCGGTGTTCACCGCGATCCGGATGGCCTGAAACGTGCGCGTTGCGGGGTGACTTTGCCCCGGCTTCGGGCGCGGCAGGCACCGGACGACAATTTCAGCCAGCCGCAAGGTGGTGGTGATCGGTTCGATCGCGCGGGCGGCTACGATGGCATGCGCGATGCGGCGCGAGGCGTGTTCCTCGCCGTAGGCATAAATCACGTTGGCAAGGTCGGTCTCATCAGCGGTATTGACCAGCTCGGCGGCCGAAGGGCCATCCTGGCTCATCCGCATATCGAGCGGGCCGTCACGCATGAAGGAAAAGCCGCGCCCAGCCTGATCAAGCTGCATCGAGGAGACGCCGAGATCAAGCGCCACACCGTCGAGCGCTTGACCAGCAAGGCTGTCGAGATGGGAAAAGGTGCCACGGACCAGCCGAAGCCGATCGCCGTAGGGCGCGGCCCAGTCCGCCGCCATGGCAAGCGCCACCGGATCACGGTCGACGCCAATCACCGACGCGCCCGCATCCAACAATGCGCGGGTATAGCCGCCCGCCCCAAGGGTGCCGTCAAGCCACAAGCCGTGCACCGGGGCCACTGCGCTAAGAATGGGGCCCAACAGGACCGGGATATGCGGATCATCCGATGTCGGGATGGGAGCGCGACCGGGCAGCGGACCCCGCATGACCGCCCCTACCCCGACCGTTTGTGCCGCCCGACGAGGGTCAGCGGATCGGTGTCATCATCATCGTCCAGCGCCAATTCGGCGTCATAGACCTCGCGGCGGTAGAGGCGGAAACGGTTGGTGAACCCGGCAAATGCGGCCTCGCCGCCCTGTGCCAGATCTTCGCCAGCAATGCCCATCTTTTCCCGAACTTTTGCAGGCAAGACGATGCGGCCATCGGGTTCCAGTTCCACCATCACCGACCGGCTGATCAAGTTCAACTCGGCCCGGGTGCGGTCTTTCGAGCCAAGCTCCATGGCCTCGATATCGGCCGCGAGGGCATCGGCCCCACGCTTGGAATAGCATTCGACGAAATTGCGGCCCTTGCCACCATAGACCATGTAGAGGCGGGCACGGGGAAACTCGGCGCTGGCGGGATCGTCGGATTCAAGAATGCGGCGAAAGGCCGCCGGGATCGAAACCCGGGCCTTGGCATCTACCTTCTGGTAGAACTCGCCTCTGAACGCCTCCGACATACGGCTCACCGGCCTTCTCAAGAACTTCATTCAAACCATTGACGGGGTGCGAAAAGGCGGATCGGGTTGCTGCCACTACCCGATCCGCCACTGTCCCATCGCTGGGCGTCCAGCTACGCGCACCACCTGGGGGAGATGTCTGCTCGCGCACGCGCCGGATCTCTGTCGTCCGATGAAGAGGGGCTGCCTGTATGAAGCTGCCTATCGCCTTATTCGGGGTCTTGGAGCCGCCCCTGCTTATCACTGCCCTCAGCATCGTCCGTGAGATAGGGATGCCATGGGACATTATGGGAATCAATGGAAATCTTTGGATGGAGGGTACGAGATATTGTGTTGCGAGGGGCAGAAGTGCAGGATTTAGTGGCAATCCTGCCCTCGCAGATGCAAGAGATAGATGTCGTAGCAGTATCATACGCTAGATATGGTAGCGGCGAGATAAGCTGGGATAATGCCGGATAAAATACCAAGAAAAAAGGCTATCGCGAAAGCAATCACAACATTTACTGCGCTCAATGTAAATTCCATGCCGCTGGCTTGGGTGGCAAAAT
>NZ_JANMET010000074.1:0-28598 GCF_031377265.1 Tabrizicola sp.
TACGGCTCCAACGCCTGACCGAGGCGGATGGCACCGGGGGTGGTGAACTGGCCATGCGTGCCGAACAGAAGGTCGGCACGGTCGCCTACCGCCTCGCGGATGGCTTTGCAGAAGGCGATGGATCGGGTGATGTCGGACATCGCCGGCTCGTGCCCGCCGCGGATGGTGTAGGGGCCGGCGGGGTCGAACTTGACCGCGGTGAAGCCCTGGTCGACAAAGCGGATCGCCGCCGCGGCCGCTGCATCCGGTGAGACCCAGAATTCGGCCGATTCCTTGCCTGCCTCGGGGTAGAGGTAGGTGTAGCTGCGGATGCGGTCGTTCATCTTGCCGCCCAGGAGTGCCCAGACCGGGCGGTTGCGCGCCTTGCCCAAGATATCCCAGCAGGCGATCTCCAGCCCGGAAAAGGCGCCCATCACGGTGGGATCGGGGCGTTGGGTAAAGCCGGAGGAGTAGGCGCGGCGGAACATCAGTTCGATGTTTTCGGGGTTTTCGCCTGCCATGTGGCGTTCGAAGACATCCTCGATCACCGCCTGCATCGCCTTGGGCCCGACGGTGGAGGCATAGCATTCGCCGTAGCCCACGATGCCGGTGTCGGTGGTCAGTTTCGGGAAGATCCAGTAGCGCCCGCCCCAGCCCGGAAACGGCGGGGCGACGACGAAAATCTCGAGGTCCTTGAGCTTCATCGGGTGGCCTTTCGATCTGGCGAGGCAGCGGTGGCTTCCGGCCCCCCACACCCCCGTGAGTATTTGTGCAAAGACAAGCTATGCGGAGTTGGGATATGGAACCCCACTGATTGCGACATCTCTTGACGTTTCAGGCGGGTTTGTTCGCTTGCTGGGGCCAGATCTTTGGGCCGAGGACGTGCAGCGCGATGCAGCACAGCATCAGGCCCGAAGCCAGCAGGAAGGGTGCGCCGGGGGCGAAGATCGGCGCATCGGGCCGGGTGAAATGCGAGAAGGTGGAGGTCATGATCAGTGGCGAGGTGATCATCGCGATGGCGTTCAGGCTGGACAGGACGCCCTGCACCTCGCCTTGGGCATTGGCGGGGGCGGAGCGGGAGGCGAGGGCTTGCAGCGCCGGGGTGACCACGCCGCCAAGTGCGGTGACCGGGGTCAGCGCCAGCGCGAGGATGGGGGAGACCACGAGGCCCAAGCCAGCGAGGGTGATGACATTGACCCACATGCCGTAATGCGCGGCGCGGTGTTCGCCAAAGCGGCGGATCAGCGGGCCGACCAGCAAGGCCTGGCCCAGCGCAAAGGACACGCCGTAAACCGCGAGTGACACACCGACCATGCCATTGTCCCAGCCAAAGCGGGCCTGGCCGTAATAGGCCCAGACCGCCGGATAGACGTTCATCGCGATGCCGAGAATCACAAAACAGGCCAGCGTCAGGCGCACCCCGGGCAGGCGGCTGACCGCGCGCAGCGCGCCGAGCGGGTTGGCGCGGGCAAGGCTGAAGGGACGGCGCGTGGCTTCGGTGATCGTTTCGGGCAGCACGAAATAGCCGAAGAACAGGTTGGCCGTGGCCAGACCGGCGGCGACATAGAACGGCGCGCGGGTGTCGATCCCGGCCAGCAGCCCGCCGATCAGCGGGCCCAGCACGAAACCCACGCCAAAGCCTGCGCCGATCAGACCAAAGCGGCTGCCGCGCTTTTCGGGAGGGGTGATGTCGGCGATGTAGGCGGCGGCGGTAGAGAAAGTGGCGGCCGTGATCCCCGCGACGACGCGGGCGGCAAGCAGCAGCCAGATCGTCGAGGCCAGCGCCATCACCAGATAGTCCAACGCCATCACAACGAGCGACAGGAGGAGGACGGGGCGGCGACCGAACCGGTCTGACAGGGCGCCGATCAAGGGGCCGAACAGAAACTGCATCACGGCAAAGGACGTGGCCAGGGTGCCGCCCCAGAGGGCCGCCTGTGACAGCGACAGCCCCGTCACCTCGCGGATAAGGTCGGGCATCACCGGAAAGATCACGCCAATCCCGATTGCATCGAGCGTGACGGTGCCAAGGATGAAGGCAAGGGCGAGGCGGGGGTTGGCCATTGAAGCTTTCGAAAAGATCAAGTCGGTGCAGCGAAGGAGTGCGTTAGATCACATAGAAAACATGATTTGTGCAAGCCGGACAGAAAGCGCGTCGAAGGATGTACGGGCTTGTCAGACATGGCCGATGCGGGTCAGAAACCCGGTCAGGGCAGCGGCGAAGGCGGCGGGCTGATCGACCGGGGGCAGATGACCTGCGCGCCGGATCAGTTGGAAGTCGGCACCACGGATCAGGTCGGCCAGTTCGCGCTGCATGTCGGGTGGGGTGGCCGCGTCCTCCGCCCCTGCCAGCACCAGCGTGGGCAGGGTAAGTGTGGCCGTGGTCTGGTAGAAATCGCTGCCCCCCACCGCCGAGGCCACCCCCATCCAGCCTTCGGGATCGGTGGTTTCCAGCAAGGCCCTGATCGCGGGCATCCCTGCGGCCTCGCGCCAGCGCCGCCCGAACGTCTGCTCCATCGCCGGATCGAGGATTGCGGCGATGCCGTTGACGCGCACGAAGGCCACCCGTTCGGCCCAGATATCGGGCGTGGCAATCCGTGTCGCGGTGTTCGACAAGACGAGGCCACGCACCAGATCGAGCCGCTTTACCGCCAGCCCCTGCGCCACCAGGCCACCCACCGAGAGGCCGACAACCACTGCATCCTTCAAGCCGAAATGATCGATCAGGCGTTCGCAATCATGGATCAGGGCGCCCATGGTATAGGGGGCGGGCGGAGCGTCAGACTGGCCATGGCCGCGCAAATCATAGCGCAGCACGCGCAAGGGCGGCAGATGGCTGAGCACCGCGTCCCAAAGCGTAAGGTCGGTGCCCAGCGCGTGAATCAGCACCAAGGGTGGGGCAGACGCGGGGCCTTCGAGGACCGCGTTCAGGCGCAGGTCGTCCAGATAGATCAGTGCCATGCTTCAGCCAAACCTTTGCAACACAGTTCGAAACAGGTCCGGATCGACATTGCCGCCAGTGGCCGTGCAGACCACGGTGTCGCCAAGGTCGGCGCGGAACAGGCAGGCCGCGAGGGCCACCGCACCGCCCGGCTCCAGTACCAGCCCGAGATGCGAAAACGCCAGTGCCATCGCGCGCATCGCTTCGTCATCGCTGACCACAAGCCCCGGACCGGCAAGCCGTTGCAGCACCGGAAAGGTCAAAAGCCCCGGTGTCGGCGTCAGGATCGCGTCGCAGATCGAGCCGGTGGCCGCCGGGTTGCCAAGCCGCGTCCCGGCCGCAAGCGAGCGGGCCATGTCATCAAAACCGGCAGGCTCGGCGGTTCTGACGCGCATTTGCGGCGCGCGCGACTGCAGCGCCAGCGCGATCCCGGTCGACAGCCCGCCGCCGCCGCAACAGACCACCACGTCCGCCGCCCCTACCCCGGCGTCTGCCGACTGGGCCGCGATTTCGAGGCCCACGCTGCCCTGCCCGGCAATCACCTCGGGGTCGTCGTAGGGTTTGATCAGCGTGAGGCCGCGATCAGCTGAAAGTTGGGCACCGATGGCGTCGCGGTCATCCTGCCCGCGCCGATACAGCACCACTTCGGCACCGTAAGCACGGGTATTGGCGATTTTGACCTGGGGCGCGTCGGTGGGCATGATGATCACGCAAGGCGCGCCGAGCCGGGCGGCAGACAGGGCTACCCCCTGCGCATGGTTGCCGGAAGAAAAGGCGATGACCCCGCGCAACCGGACCTCTGGCGCGAGAGCGGACAGCGCCGCCCAGCCGCCGCGGAACTTGAAACTGCCGGTCAGTTGCAGGCTTTCGGCCTTGATGAACACCCGCCTCCCGGCGATCCGGTCCAGCAATGGCGCGTTCAGCAGGGGTGTCAGGCGGGCGTGGCCTTGCAGGCGGGCAGCGGCGGCCTCGATCCGGGTGATGTCGGTCATTGCAGGGCCTTAAGAAAGGCGTGGATCGCCGCGAGGGACTGAGGTTCGTCGAGGAACGGGATGTGCGCGCGCCCCTGCACTTCTGCAAAGATCATGTCGGGGCGGCGGCGCAGCATTTCGGCGGCCGTCTGCGGGGTAAGAAGGTCGGAGTTGGCACCGCGGATCAGCGCCAGCGGCAGGCCGGCCAGCGCGTCGAACATCGGCCAGAGGTCCACCGGCGGCCCATCCAAGCCTTTCACGAATGCGTCGCGCAGGGCCGGGTCATAGCGCAGGCGCAGGCCGTCCGGCGTTTCGACCGCAAGCCTGCGCGCCTCATCCAGCCAGCGGCTGTCGGGCACGTTGCTGAACCCCGGGCTGCGCGACAGACGGGCAGCATAGTCGGCATAGGTCCTGCCCGCCGGGGTGCGCCCGACATAGTCGGCGATCCGCGCCAGTCCCGCGCGGGCGATGTCCGGGCCGACGTCGTTCAGGCACAGGCCAAGCATCCGATCCCGCGCGACCGCGCCCAGCAGCATCCCGATCAGCCCGCCGCGCGACGTGCCAAGGATCGCAGCCTTCGCCACGCCCAGATGATCCAGGAGCGCCAGCGCGTCCTTGGCTTCTTGCGCGACGGTGTAGGTTTCGGCGCCAGTCCAGCCGCTGTCACCCCGACCCCGGTAATCCATGCGGATCACCCGGCAGGGCGGCAGGTGCGGCATGAGATAATCGAAATCGGCCATCGTCCGGGTCAGGCCGGGCAAGCACAGCAGGGCCAGACCCTCACCCTTATCGGAATAGGCCAGCGCGCAGCCGTCAGCCGCCAGAAACGCCGTCATACGATCACCGGCAGGCGCGCGAGGTCGGGTATGATGTGATTTGGCCCGTGCGGCAGCCGGTCCATCGGCAGCCCCGCGCGGTTTACCCAGACCGTGGCAAAGCCATAGCGCGAAGCGCCCGCAACATCCCAGCCGTTGGCCGAAACAAAGAGAACGCGGTCGCGGGCCACGCCCAGACGCGCCTCGACCAAGGCGTATGCGGCGGCGGCAGGTTTGTAGATGCCCGCATCTTCGATCGAGATGGCCATTTCGATTGCGTCGGTGATCTGCGCCGAAGCCATCGCGGAAGCCAGCATTCCCGGCGTGCCGTTCGACAGGATGGCCAGCCGCAGGTCGCGTGATTTGAGAGTGGCCAGCATCTGCGGCACTTCGGGGTAAAGCGGCAGCCGGTCATGCAGCGCCAACAACAGCGCCCTGAGTGTGCGGTCGTGTAGGCCCAGCGCCTCAAGCGCATAATCCAGTGCGTCGGCGGTCACTTCGGCGAAGTCGGCATGCGCCTGCATCAGGGTGCGCAACCAGCTGTATTCCAGTTGCTTGCGACGCCAGATCTCGGCCAGGGCGGGCCAGTGATCCGCCAGCGCCTCGCCGCCCGGTTGCGCCGCCGCCAGCCGTGCGCTGGCCGCCACGTCAAACAGCGTGCCATAGGCATCAAAGACCACGGTCTTGCGGTGCGGCATGGGCGGGCGTCTCTCTCTCCGGTTGTGCGCACCGTGGCACGGCAGGGCGGGCGTGGAAAGGGGGGGACCCGAGCCACATCGCCGAACCCGGTGGCGCGGCATTCAAACGCTTGTAGCGGGCGCAGCCTAAGCTTAAGTCACGTCCGGCAAGGAGACCGGCAGCATGACCGACACCAACGGTACCCTCGAGGACCGCCCAAAATCCAAGCAGGTCGGCGCGCTGCGCGGATTGGCACCGTTTATGCGGCCCTATCGCGGGATCACGGTGCTGGCGCTGCTGGCGCTGGTGTTGACGGCCAGCGTCAGCCTGGTGCTGCCGTTGGCGGTGCGCCGGGTGGTTGACGGCTTCAACCTCGGCGACGCGGTGTTGCTGGACCAGTACTTTGCGGCGGCACTTGGTATTGCCGCACTTCTCGCGCTGGGAACGGGATTGCGGTATTACCTTGTGACCCGGCTTGGTGAACGCGTGGTGGCCGACATTCGCCGCGCGCTGTTTGACCGGGTCTTGGGGATGAGCCCGGCGTTCTTTGAGCGCATCATGACCGGTGAGGTGTTGAGCCGGATCACCACGGACACCACGCTGATCCTGTCGGTCATCGGGTCGTCGGTCTCGGTGGCGCTGCGCAATGTGCTGATGCTGATGGGCGGGCTGGTGATGTTGTTCCTGACCTCGGCCAAGCTGACCGGGCTGGTTCTGCTGATCGTGCCGGCGATCGTGGTGCCGATCATCGTGCTGGGACGCAGGTTGCGCCAGTTGTCGAAGGAAAATCAGGACTGGATTGCCTCGTCGTCCGGGTCGGCGTCGGAGGCGCTGTCATCGGTGCAAACGGTGCAGGCCTTTACCCACGAAGACCAGACCCGCGCCGATTTTGCGACTGTGACCGAGAAGTCGTTCACGTCTGCCAAGACCCGGATCGGCACCCGCGCGGTGATGACGGTGATCGTGATCTTTCTGACCTTTACCGGCATAGTCGGCGTCTTGTGGATCGGCGCGCGTGATGTGCGGGCCGATGCGATGACGGTGGGAGAGCTGATCCAGTTCGTCATCTATGCGATCATGGTCGCGGGTGCAGTGGGTGCGTTGTCGGAAATCTGGGGCGAGTTGCAGCGTGCCGCAGGTGCCACCGAACGGCTGGTGGAACTGCTGAACACCGATGACGCGGTGCAAGACCCTGCCCGCCCGGTGCCCCTGCCCCGCCCAGCGCGCGGCGAGATCGCGTTCGAGGATGTGACCTTTCGCTATCCGGCGCGCCCGGAAACTTCGGCGCTGAACGGGATCAGCCTGACGGTGCGGCCCGGCGAAACCGTGGCGCTGGTCGGCCCTTCAGGGGCTGGCAAGACCACGATCCTGCAACTGATGATGCGGTTTTATGATCCGCAATCGGGCTGGATCACGCTGGACGGGATCCCCTTGACCGCGATGTCGCGGGCGGATTTCCGGTCGGTGATTGCGCTGGTGCCGCAGGATCCGGTGATCTTTGCCGCCTCGGCCCGGGAAAACATCCGCTTTGGTCGCCCCGACGCAAGCGATGCCGAAGTGGAAGCGGCGGCGCATGCGGCGGCGGCGCATGATTTCCTGCTGGCGCTGCCGCAGGGCTATGACAGCTATCTTGGCGAACGCGGCGTGATGCTGTCTGGCGGACAGCGCCAGCGGGTGGCGATTGCCCGCGCCATCCTGCGCGACGCCAAACTGCTGCTGCTGGATGAGGCGACATCGGCGCTGGACGCGGAAAGCGAACGCGCAGTGCAGGCTGCGGTGGAACGGCTGTCCGAAGGCCGCACGACCATTGTGGTGGCGCACCGTCTGGCAACGGTGAAGCGTGCGGACCGGATCGTGGTATTCGACAAGGGCCGCATCGCCGCCATCGGCACGCATGACGCGCTGGTGGCGGAAGGCGGGCTTTATGCCCGTCTGGCGCGGTTGCAGTTCACCGACGGCGCCGTTTGACGTTGCGTTTGTTGCCCCTGGGCGCGTGACAAACACACTTGGCAAACCCGTTCCGGCACCCCATCTTCGTCTGAAGCCTCCGCAAAAAAGGGGGCACTAAGGGGAGGATACAATGGACGCTTTCGCGACACTCGCGGACCTGGAGGCTATCGAGGCCGAAATGCCTTGGGCTGAACGCGCAATGCCGCGATCGATGTATGAATTCCTGAGCCGTGCCCGCGACAGGCATGGTGCCCGCCCGGCGATCAGCTTTCAGTTGCTGTCAGGCCCGACGACGAAATCCGAAACCGTGACATGGAGCGAATTGCACGGCCAGGTCACCCAGGTCGCGAACATGTTTCGCGCGCTTGGGGTCGGCGAAAAGGATGTTGTCGCCTATGTCATGCCGAACGCGCTGGAAACCGCGCTGACGCTGTTTGGCGGGGCGGTGGCGGGGATCGTCAACCCGATCAACCCGCTGCTGGAGGCCGAGCAGATCAGCGCCATCCTGCGGGAAACCAAGGCGAAGGTTGTGGTCACCGTGCGCGCGTTCCCCAAGACGGATCTGCCGCAAAAGGTGGCCGAAGCGGTGAAATTTGCCCCCGGCGTCAAGACCGTGCTGGAGGTGGACCTGCTGCGCTATCTTGGCGGGGCGAAGAAATTCATCGTGCCGCTGATCCGCCCGAAAAACCCGATCAGCCACAAGGCCGATGTCAAATCGTTCCGGGTTGAGATGGCAAAGATGCGGGCGGACCGGCTCGACTTTGCCGATGTGACCGAAGACCGCGTGGCCGCCTATTTCCACACTGGCGGGACCACCGGCATGCCAAAGGTCGCCCAGCACAAGGTGTCGGGCATGGTCTACAACGGCTGGATCGGGTCGCGGTTGCTGTTCAAGGAAAGCGATGTCCTGCTGTGCCCGCTGCCGCTGTTTCACGTGCTGGCGGCCTATCCGGTGATGATGTCGATGATCATGGCGGGCGCGCATGTCGTGTTCCCGACGCCGCAGGGCTACCGTGGCGAAGGGGTGATGGACAACATCTGGAAGCTGATCGAGCGCTGGAAAGTGACCTATCTGATCACCGTGCCGACCGCGCTGTCTGCCATCATGCAGCGCCCGATCAATGCCGATGTATCGACCCTGCGCAACGCCATCTCCGGCTCGGCTCCGTTGCCGATTGAGCTGTTCAACCGGTTTGAAAAAGCCACCGGCGTGCAGATCATCGAGGGCTACGGGCTGACCGAATGCACCTGTCTTGTCGCCATCAACCCGCCCGGCGGCAGCAAGAAGATCGGGTCGGTCGGCCTGCCCTTCCCGTACACGCGCGTCCGCATCCTGACCAGTCAGGGGGCCATCGGCTACCGCGAATGCGCGGTGGATGAGGTGGGGGAAATCTGCGTCTCCAGCCCCGGCGTGTTCGAAGGCTCTACCTACACCGAGGCGGACAAGAACCGCGAGCTGTTTGCCGACGGACGGTTCCTCAAGACCGGCGATCTGGGGCGGCTGGACGGCGACGGCTATCTGTTCATCACCGGGCGCGCCAAGGACCTGATCATCCGTGGCGGCCACAACATCGACCCCGCGCTGATCGAAGAGGCGCTGATGGGGCATCCGGCGGTTGCCTTTGTCGGCGCCATCGGCCAGCCCGATGCGCATGCGGGCGAACTGCCTGCGGCCTACGTGGAGCTGATCGCCGGGGCCAGTGCCTCGGTCGACGAGCTGATGGCCTATGCCACCCATCACATCAACGAACGCGCCGCCCAACCGAAGTATGTCGAGGTGCTGCCAGAACTGCCGAAGACCGCCGTTGGCAAGATCTTCAAGCCTGATCTGCGCAAACTGGCCATCGCGCGCATCTATGACGCGGCATTGGCCGAAGCAGGCATCCCGGCGCGGGTCGCCGCTGTGGTGGAAGACAAGAAACGCGGGCTGGTCGCAAGGCTGGAAAAATCCGGCGCTGTCGACGATGCCAAGGTCAGCAGTGTCCTGGGCCAGTTCAACAACCCGTGGGATTGGGCCGCCTGATCCAGCTTTCTCGCCGATTACCGGCAACATGACGACAAGTTTCATTTGCCTCGTTCCCGTTCCCGCGCGAAAAGTGGGTTTGGGAAGGTTAATCGGGGTGGTTGAAATGATGTCACGGATCGCAATGGCGGCAGCCGTCATGATGGGGTTTGCCGGTTCTGCAATGGCCCAGCAGTCAGAGGTGCTGTTTTCGCACAAGCACTGGAAGGTTGAAATTGTGGGGTGGGATGACGGCTCGCTCGGCTGCGTGGCAGAGGTGTCAGCGCCGGGGGAAAGCTTCTCGGTCTGGACCTTCCCGGATCAGTCGGTGCAGTTGCAGTTCTATTCCACCGCCTGGCAGTTTGCCGAAGGCACCACTGCCAACCTGCAAGTACAGATCGACCGGCGCGCACCATGGAACCTGAACAACGCCGAGCTTTACCAGAATTCGGTGCTGTTCAACCTGCCTGACAGCCGTGCAGGCGTGGACTTCATTGTTGAAGTGGCCCGAGGCAGCCGACTGTACCTGCGGGCTGATGACGGATCGGATGTGCAGAACTATTCGCTTTCCGGTTCCAGCGCGTCGATCGATGCGTTGATCCAATGCGGCGACGTGCTGTCAGGGCAATCTGCCAACCCGTTCAACTAAAGCGGATCGGTCATAGCGCGTCGGTGTCCATCCAGATGGTGACTGGCCCGTCGTTGACCAAGCGAACCGCCATATCCGCCCCGAACACGCCATTGGCCACCGGCACCCCTTCACCTGCCAGAGTGGCGCTGAACACCTCGTAAAGCCGCTTGCCGCCTTCCGGTGAGGCGGCGGTGGAAAAGCCCGGACGATTGCCGCGCAGATCGGCGGCAAGGGTGAACTGGCTAACCACCAGGGCAGCGCCGCCGATATCACGCAGAGACAGGTTCATCTTGTCTGACCCATCGCGAAACACCCGCAGCTTGGCCACTTTCACGGCCAGCTTTGCAGCCTCGGTCGCGCCGTCCCCTGCCATCGCGCAGACGAGGATCAGGAAACCGGCGCCAATCTCGCCCACAACCTCACCGGCCACAGTAACCGAAGCTTCGGTGACGCGCTGGACAACCGCTCTCACAATTCATGCGCCCAGGGCGGGTTGGCCCCGGCACGGCTGACCGTGATCGCCGCTGCGCGGGTGCCCAGCGACAGTGCTGCGTCCAGAACCGCATCCGGCACGCTTGCAACCCCGGCCTTGGTCAGCATCCCGGCCTGATGCAGCGCAGCCAGCGCGCCGGCGTTGAACGTATCGCCCGCGCCCACGGTATCCGCGACCTTGACCAGCGCTGCCGCCACGAACCGGTCTTGCGACGCGGTGATCGCACGCGCGCCCTTGGGCCCTTCGGTGATGAACACGATCTTCGGCCCCTTTGCGATGATCGCCCGTGCCAGTGACAGCATATCTCCCGCGCCAGTCAGCCAGTGCAGATCCTCATCTGACAGCTTTACGATATCGGCGCGTGCCACCATCCGGTCGATCCGCGCGCGGTAGGGGACCTCCTTGCCCGCGATAAAGCCGGGGCGAATGTTCGGGTCGATCATTGTCACGCGCGCCCCGCATTCCCGCGCTTGAAGTGCCTCATAGGTTGACGCGGCGGGATCGTTCACCAGGCTGATGCCGCCAAAGAACAGCGCCTCGGTGGTATCGGGCAGAACCGGCAGATCGGATTCCGCCAGCATGCGCCCGGCGGTGCCCTCATCGTAGAATGCGTAGGTGGCCTGGCCATTCACCAGCTTTACGAACGCCACCGTCGTTGGCCGTTCAGACCGGGCGCACAGCGAGATGTCCACATTCGACGCCAGCAGCGTATCAGCAAGCACATCGCCAAGCATGTCTTTGGAAACGCCGGAGAAAAATGCCGACGGCGCGCCGAGCCGCCCAAGCGCCATGGCGGTGTTGAACACCGCGCCACCCGCATAGGGGGCAAAACACGCTTCACCCAGCGTGGAGGTGCGCGGCAACATGTCGATCAGGGCTTCACCGCAGCTGAGAATCATTGTCGCGTCCTATTGGTTTCAGGCGGACTTTAGAACACGCCACACTGTGAGCGCAAACATCACGATGCGGGAGCGGGTTGATCGGGTTTTGGCCGCAAAAGCATGCCTGAGTTTGATCGGCGTCAAGGCAGGCCCCATCGATCCAAGCGATGCTGAGGGCGTGCGCGAAAACTCTGGAAAGGAGAGTTCCAATGGTTGAAAAGTCATCTGCGAGTGGCTTCTGGCCCTCGCTCTACGATCCGTTCCGGCTGGCGGGTTCCAGGCTCGCCGACTGGTTGGCCCCGGCCTCCGAAGCGTCGCACGGCGACGACGGCTATCGGATATCGATGGAACTTCCCGGGGTTTCCGAAGACGAAATTCATCTTTCGGTCGAGGATGGATTGGTTCAGATCACCGGTGAAAAGAAGACGTCGCGTGAAGAAAAGGGCGAGACGTGGTATTTCAGCGAACGCCAGTTCGGCAGTTTCAGCAGATCCTTCCGGCTGCCTGCGGATGCTGACCCCGCAGGCGTGAAGGCCCAGATGAAAGACGGAGTATTGACCGTCACGATCCCTAAACGACCAGCCGCAGCAGCGGCGGCCAAGCGGGTTCCGATTGCGAAGGGCTGACTTCAGGCGGTGAAGTAGCGGCTCAGATTGGCCCGAACCCTGGCGAGCGGGGTGTCTCCACTGGTGTCAGGGTGAAATTTCTGGCCTGTGATGGCCTCGAACGCATCGATGTAGACCTTTGAGGTTTTCTCAATCATTTCAAAGGGTATCTCGGGGATCTGGTCTTTGTAGGGGTCACAGCGTGCGGCCACCCAGCTGCGGATGACATCCTTGTCAAAGCTGGGCGGACGGGTGCCTGCGCGGAAAGCGGCATCGTAACCGGACGCCAACCAGTAGCGGCTGGAATCCGGCGTGTGAATTTCGTCGGCCAGAAGGATGGTGCCGTCAGCCTCGGTTCCGAATTCATATTTGGTGTCCACCAGGATCAACCCGCGTTTTGCCGCCATCTGTTGTCCGCGCGCAAACAGCGCCAAAGACTTTTCACTAACCTCATCCCATTGCTGTCTGGTTAATAGGCCGGTGCGGATAATCTCCTCCGCCGTCAGCGGCTCGTCATGGCCACCGTCGAAGGCCTTCGAGGTGGGGGTGATGATCGGCTGCGCCAGCGCCTGATTGTCGCGCAGCCCGCCAGGCAGGGTGTGACCGTACATCTGGCGTAAGCCCTTGCGATATTGGGTCAAAATCGAGGTCGAGGTGGTGCCGGCAAGATAGCCGCGGACCACGATTTCCACCGGCAGGATGGTGACACGTTTGCCGAGCACGACGTTGGGATCGGGGTAGCTGATCACGTGGTTGGGGGCGATGTCGGCGGTGTGGTCGAACCAGTAGCGCGCGAGTTGGGTGAGCACCTGGCCCTTCCAGGGGATCACCGCGAGGATCTGGTCGAAGGCCGAGATCCGGTCACTGGAAATCAGCAATCGGGTATTGTTTTCAAGATCGTAGCAGTCCCTCACCTTGCCGAAATAGGGGTTCGGAAGGTCCGGGATGCGGGCATGGGGGAGGGTGCGCTGGATCATGCGGGTTTGTTGCCGCCGCACGCGCGCCTGTCAAGGGCAGTTGAGCGAGCCGCGCACCTCTCCACTATCGCCCTGCAGCGAGGATTCCGTGAGTTTGCAACCGGTTACCTCGGGTATCAACTCGATCATCGTGGCGCGGATTGCCTGGTGTTCACCGCGTTTTGCATAGCCCAGACGGATCACTTCGACGCGTTCGGCCTTTTGGATGACCACGTAATTGCGCCCGTCGCGGGTCACCTCGGTCTTGGTGCCGCCAAAGAATTCCGGGGCCGTTGACGCGCCGCAGGCGGTGAGGAATATCAAGGGGATAAGGGCTTTCATTACCCCAGTCTGACGGCTCAGGGTTAACGGGGGGTTAACGTCTACGGCGCGTCTTCTTTCCGTCTTCCTTGCGTCTCCACGCGCGCTGCGTTTGCGGGCCGTTAAGACCTCGGCGCAAAACTGCCCACAAAGGAGATCGCCATGCCCCGCAAACAGACCCCCCGGCAGACCGCCCACAGCACCTATATGATGGACGTGATGCGCCGTCTGGAATGGGACCTGCACAACACCGTGGAGCTGACCGGGCGCATCCCGGAAGCGTGGCACGAGATCGCCCGCGCCACCCCCCGCACCGCGAAACAGCGGGTCAACCTGGCGCTGGAGACGGATGTGCTGCGGTTCTTCCGGTCGATGGGCGAGGGGTATGGGCCGCGGATCAACGATGTGCTGAAAAGCTACATGCATGCGCGGCTGGCGGGGCTGATCCGGGGGGCGGAGACGACGAACCACCACCGCAAGCGCCAGGAGGACCATGACGGCGACAAACCGGCCTTCGGCGACATGGCGCGGGCGCTGGGCGAGACGTGGGAGGATGACGGCCCCGCCGCCCCGGAGGCGCTGCGGGCGCGCTGGGTGGAAGCGATGCAAAAGCGCCACGCCAAGGACGGGCTGCCGGACGGGGCCGGCGTGGACATCAGGCTGCGCTGAGGCGGGAACCCGGTGGCATGCTGGCGCGTTGCCCAAGGCAATCGTCGAAAGGATCACCCGATGAATCACGCCGCCATTGTGCTGCCGCTGCTTGCGCTGCTGACCACCGCCGCCTGCGAAACCGTGCAGGGCGCGGGGCGCGACCTGACCACTGCGGGCAAGGTCATCACCCAGCAGTCGCAAGAAACGCAGTCGGGGTATTGAGCCGATCCGCCATGGGGTGATGCGGCCCGCACTATGCAGCCCGCCCGCCCCACGCTAGCCTGCCATCAGGACGCCCGGGCCTTTCCCGCGCCACATAAGGATGAGTTTCATGCAGATCACCCTCTGGAAAGCCGTCGCCGTACTGCTGGCCGTCACCACCCTCACCGCCTGCGCCCCGCTGCTGATCGGCGGCGCCGGAGCGGTGGTCGCCGACGAGGTGATCGAGCAGGATCAGGGCGGGGATGGGTTGTTTTAAGTTCGCCCGAGCAGCGGGTGAGGTGAGGTTGATTTTCGTACAGACATGACATATGGTCCGTTTCTGCCATTTTGTAAGAAACGGACACTGCCATGATCGAAGTCACGGTATCGGAAGCGCGGGACAATCTTGCCGACCTGTTGGGCAAGGTCCAACACGGGCATGAGGATGTGACGATCAAGAAGCATGGCAAGGCCGTGGCGGTGATGATCTCGGTCGAGGCGATGGCGTATTACGAGCGGCTGGAAGATGCGGAGCTGGCGCGGCTGGGGGATAAGGCTTACGCGGAGTATCTGGCAAATCCGACCGCAGCACGGACCATCGAAGAGATCATGGCCGAAGACGCCGCACAGACCGCCGCTGAATGAGTCGTTTTCGCGTTGAGGTCGCGCCCGCAGCCGACAAGCAACTGGCGAAGGTCAAGGACCGGGTTCTGAAAGCCCGGCTTTTGCGTGCGATCTACGACCTCGGGGACGACCCACGCCCGTCAGGGTGCCTGAAGCTGGCCGGCGAGAGCGACCAATGGCGGGTGGGGGATTGGAGGATCGTCTACCGGATCGAGGACGGACGGCTGGTGGTGGTTGTGGTGCGGGTGGGTGTGAGGGGTGGGGTTTATGGGTAGGGGGTGGGGTGGCACCCACCCTACGCTTGCTATTGTTGTTTTATGGTCGCGGACAAATTTGGAAAGTAAATTGAAATTGGGTTGTCAACAGCATCGGGGTTCTCAAGAGCTTGCCTGATTTGCGCCGAAACCTGCGCTATATAGACGGGGAGCTTTGGTACAAACGTGTAAATGTCCGAATCGTCAATCTTAATGGTTCGGCTTTGATTTATGTCGAACGGAATCCTGTCTCTTGATCGCATTATTTGAACCGTTGGCTTACGCATTAGATGCCTAATTGCCAGTTCATAGAATACATTTGGATTACTAAACGAGAGATCCACTATTACCAACCTCGCATTTATAATGTAGTCCAGAATCTGGCGCGTAATGATACCAGGAGTATCAATGCCATCGGCTCGAAGTAGCTTGAGTTTGGACTGCTCCAATGCAGGTTCAACAACCGAGGCAGAAAACAGATCAGCATGCCGCCTAGTGTCGCTACCGTCCTCTCCTATCGGAGAAATGTAAAATGCTGTAGTTTCATAGTCGGCGCGGTCTGCGGTTATCACAGGGTGAAATACTTCGGGCCGATCCCTTGTGGGTTCACCGACCACAGTCGATGCGTGCAATACCCGCTCTTGCTTGCTAGGTAATTCATCTAGCCTCATATCAAGCGAGATGACGCGCTCAGCCCCTGACAAGGTTTTTAGAAGACCAACGTCTCTCAGGTTAACTATAAGTGTATCAACTGCCTCTTCGGCTGAATCTGCAGTAACATCAAATTCTTTGATTTTGTCCACTAGAACTGCTGTGGCGGGTAGCTTATTCCCGACAAGCGTCAAATAAACACTATTGAAAGGAGGTATTGAAGTAATCGCCGACTCGATCTTGGCCCTCTCTTGTTCTCGCGCCGAAACGTTATGACCAACAACTTTAAGACCCAAATCCGTGATCTCAATGTATTCCGCAGCGTAGCTTCCCTTTGTCAATCCATACTTCGCAGAATTTGTGATCCATTGGCGACTTGACCCACTGTCAGCAGACTTGCCGAGCTGATCAAACAGCGTGAGTCGACGAACGGCTTGTCCACTTCCTACATCGTAAATCTTCTTAACGAATTCCAAAGACTCCGAAAAGACTGACGCCGGAAATGCCCGGTTCACGCGAGTTCTCTTTTTCTCTGCGGCGGATTCAGTCATTTCTACCTCAATCCATTATCGCAGAAGTAGAGCACACTACCCATCCATCTTCAACGCCGCAATAAACGCCTCCTGCGGGATCTCCACCTTGCCGAACTGGCGCATCCGCTTCTTACCCGCCTTCTGCTTCTCCAAAAGCTTCTTCTTCCGGGTGGCATCCCCGCCGTAGCACTTGGCGGTCACGTCCTTGCGCATTGCCGACAGCGTCTCGCGCGCGATCACACGCGCGCCAATCGCCGCCTGGATCGGGATCTTGAACATGTGGCGGGGGATCAGGTCTTTAAGACGCTCCACCATCGCGCGGCCGCGGGCTTCGGCGCGATCACGGTGGACCATCATCGACAGGGCGTCGACGGGTTCGTCGTTGACCAGGATCGACATCTTGACCAGAAAATCCTCGCGGTATTCCGAGATCACGTAGTCGAAGGAGGCATAGCCCTTGGAGATCGATTTCAGCCGGTCATAGAAATCGAACACCACTTCGGCCAGCGGCAGGTCATAGACCACCATGGCGCGGGAGCCGGCGTAGCTGAGGTCAAGCTGGATGCCGCGGCGGTCCTGGCAGAGCTTCAGGATATCGCCGAGGTATTCGTCAGGGACCATGATGGTGGCCTTGATGCGCGGCTCGTCGATGTGATCGACGTAGGTCAGGTCGGGCATGTCGGCGGGGTTGTGCAGATCGCGGACCTCGCCGTCCTTCATGTGCAGGTGGAAGACGACCGAGGGGGCGGTGGTGATGAGATCAAGGTCGTATTCGCGTTCGAGCCGGTCGCGGATCACCTCGAGGTGGAGGAGGCCGAGAAAGCCGCAGCGAAAGCCGAAGCCGAGGGCGGCGGAGGTTTCCATTTCGGAACTGAAGCTGGCGTCGTTGAGCGAGAGTTTCTCGATCGCCTCGCGCAGGTTCTCGAAATCGGCGGCGTCGACGGGGAAAAGGCCGCAGAAAACCACGGGCTGGGCGGGTTTGAAACCGGGGAGCGGAGCGTCGCAGCCCCGGCGTTCATGGGTGATGGTGTCGCCGACACGGGTGTCGCGGACCTGCTTGATGGAGCCGGTGAGGATGCCGATCTCTCCGGGCCCAAGTTCGTCGATATCGACCATCTGGGGTTTCAGGACCGCCAGCTTGTCGATGCCGTAGACGGCGTTGGTCTGCATCATGCGGACGCGGTCGCCCTTGCGGACCACGCCGTCCATCACGCGGATCATCACGACAACGCCGAGGTAGGCGTCGTACCAGCTGTCGACGAGCATCGCTTTCAGCGGCGCGTCGCGGTCGCCTTTCGGGGCGGGGAGGCGGGTGACGATGGCCTCCAGCACGTCGGGGATGCCGAGGCCGGATTTGGCGGAGATCAGCACGGCATCGGAGGCGTCGAGGCCGATGACGTCCTCGATCTGCTGGCGGATGCGTTCGGGTTCGGCCGCGGGCAGGTCGATCTTGTTCAGCACGGGGACGATTTCATGGCCCGCATCCAGCGCCTGATAGACGTTGGCGAGGGTCTGCGCTTCGACCCCTTGAGAGGCATCGACGACGAGAAGCGAGCCTTCGACAGCGCGCATGGAGCGGGAGACCTCATAGGCGAAGTCGACATGGCCGGGGGTGTCGATCAGGTTCAGGATATAGGTCTTGCCATCCTTGGCCGGGTATTCGATCCGCACCGTGTTGGCCTTGATCGTGATGCCGCGTTCACGTTCAATATCCATGCTGTCGAGCATCTGCGCCTTCATATCGCGCGCAGCCACCGTGCCGGTCATCTGGATGAGCCGGTCGGCGAGGGTGGATTTACCGTGGTCGATGTGGGCCACGATGGAGAAGTTGCGGATGAGATCAAGCTGGGTCATGGGCGTGCGTATAGCGTGAAGGACAGGGCCGGGAAAGGGGGGGCGACGGACCGTGAAGCCACCCCGTGGGAATGGCGCGCGATGCGTCACGATGCCGCGTATTGCCACGGGGCAACACCGCTATTGTGCACGTGCAGCAATTCAGCGACGGAGTCTACGGCGATGGACGATCAGGCAACGTTCGCCCCGGCCTTTCCCGCGCCGTTGGGCTATCCGCAGGGCGCGGTGATCGTGGCACCGCAACAGCGCCTGGCCTTTCTGCATCAGGGCCGCACGACCGTGCCCGGAAGCCATACTGCCGCCGATATCTGGCGGCTGATGATGGCGCGACCGATCCCCGGCCTGCGGCAGGCATTCTGGCTGCGCGATGCGATATCGGCGCGGTTCGGCGTAGCGAGGATTGGGGGGTTTTCCGGGACACGTCAGACCGTCACCAAAGGTGGCAAGCTGGATTTCTTTCTGGTCGAGGATGTGCGCGATGGCGCCCTGGTGCTGACCGCGCGCGACCGGCATCTGGACGTGATGATCAGCATCACTGCCACGCCTGCCGGCCCGGCGACCGATGTGGGGATCACGGCGTCCGTCATCACGCATAACGCCTTTGGCCGGGCCTACATGCTGCCCGTGGCCCCTGCGCATAAGTGGATCGTCGCTGCAATGCTTGGACGCATGCAGCGAGCGGCCTGACCGGAGCTTTTCAATCACAGCCCCTTGCCTGCGGCGAAGTGGCGGTCACGGCGGCGGGCACAGATGCGCGATTTGCGTGCTTGATCGCGCTGTGCATCTGGGCAAGTCTGGGACCGATAGCAGGAGGCCCGACATGGACGAGAAAGACTTCGGCCACGAAGACTCCCGCGGCCACTGGTCCCCGGAACGGCCGATTTCCTACGGCCCGGCGTTCGACTGGCCGCCGGACCCCAAGCGGCTGGGGAAGTGGTTGTTCGGCTTTCCGGGGTATTTCCTGCCGTGGAACGTGTTCTATGCCGCAATGGCGCTGGTCTTGTGGAGGTGGTTTTCGCCCGGCCTTGAGACGACGCAAACTCTCGCGCCCGGCTGGATCATCGCGCTGTTCATCCGCAACGAGATTCTGGCGGTGCTGGTGTTTGGTGCCTGGCATCTGTGGCTTTATTCGTGGAAACGGCAGGGCACGCAGTTCAAGTACAACCGGCAGTTCCCGAGGGAAAAGTCTCCGGGGTTCCTGTTCGGCAACCAGACCTGGGACAACATGTTCTACACGCTGGCGAGCGGCGTGCCGATCTGGACGGCCTATGAGGTGCTGCTGCTGTGGGCCTATGCCAACGGCTGGGCGCCGATGGTGACCTTTGGCGAAAGTCCGGTCTGGTTCGTAGCGGTGTTCTTTGTGGTGCCGCTGATCCATGAGGTGGGGTTCTACTTCTGCCATCGGCTGCTGCACTTTTCGCCGCTGTACGAGATCGCGCACAAGCTGCATCACCGCAACATCAACCCCGGCCCATGGTCGGGGCTGTCGATGCACCCGTTGGAGCATCTGGTGTATTTTTCGACCATCCTGCTGTTCTTCATCATCCCCAGCCATCCGGTCCACATGATCAACCTGGCCTCGCGGCTGGGGGTGGCACCGGCGCAGGGCCATACCGGGTTCGACCGGGTGGTGCTGGGCGAAAAGGCCAGCTTTGAGGCCAGCTATTACGCGCATTACCTGCATCACAAGTACTTCGAGGTGAACTATTCGGATGGCATGGTGCCGCTGGACCGTTGGTTCGGGTCGTTCCATGACGGCACGCCAGAGGCACATGAGGCGATGAAGGCGCGGCGGCTGCGGCGCAGCGCCTGAGGGGGGCTTACCCTTGCGGCGGCTGGCCGAAACGGTAACTGGCAGCGTGGTCGGGGACGGCCAGACCCGGGTCAAGGTCCGGGACGGGTTCGGGCGGACCCATCGTCAGCTGGATCGGCAGCACGCCGGCCCAGACCGGCCAGGCGCGGTCTTCCGGCGGGTCGGTCGGCGGGCCGGCAGAGATTTTGGCCGAGGCTTCGCTGAGCGGCAGCGACAGGATGCGGGTGGCTTTCAATTCCTGCGCGGTCATTGGGCGCAGCTGGTCCCAGCGGCCGGGGAACATCTGGTCCATCATCGCGCGCAGATGCGCGGATTTGGCGGCGGTATCGGTCACCTCGACTGCATCGCCGAAGATCATCACCGAGCGGTAGTTGACCGAATGCTCCAGGCCAGAACGCGCGAGGACCATGCCGTCGGTCAGGGTGACGGTGACGCAGCAGGGGGTGCCGCGCGCGGTTTTCAGCATCCGGCTGGCGGCGGAGCCGTGCCAGTAGATCCGGTCGCCCTCGCGCCATTGCAGGGTGGGGGTGACGACCGGGCAGCCTTCGAGGACGTAGCCCACATGCGCCACGGGCATCGCATCAAGGATGGCATCGATGCTGGTGCGGTCGTAGGCCGCCTTTTCGTGCAGGCGCTTGGCGCGGGTGCGGGGGGTCGGGGCAGAAGGTTTTGCGGCTGCGGCTTTTGCGGCGGGCATGCGGATCTCCGGTGTTGCAGGAAAACCCTAACCTGACGGGAGGCGAGGGGAAAGTACGGGTAGGGTGGCCGCCCAGCCGCACGGCGACCACTCTATCTGGTGGAAGCCTACCCTGTTCTGCCCCACGGCTTGCGGACTTCCGCCGAATGCAGCCAAACCACTGTCATAGCTTGAAAAATCTCTGCCGAATCGGCATTATCTCTGGCAGATAATGACCGGTGGCGGAGGGAAATCCCCAAGCCCGGCAATGAGGCAGATGATGACATACGCTTTCGTGCAGGCAGCCGTGGTTGCCGTTGTTCTTCCTTTGATGTCCGGCATGGCTGCTGCGGGCCCGATCGAACGGGCCTGTCTCAGCTCTGACCGCGATGCGGCGAACCGGTCGCTGTGCGGCTGCATCCAGCAGGTTGCGGACATGACCTTGCAAGGCGGTGATCAGCGTCGCGCGGCGTCGTTCTTCAAGGACCCCGAAAAGGCGCATGCGACGTGGATTTCGCAATCTGCGTCGGATGACGCGTTCTGGGACCGTTACAAGAACTTTGGCGCCACCGCCGAAGCCTATTGCGCCGGCTGACGCCAACCTGACCAGCGGAGCGGAGCCCTGCCACTTGGCAGGGTCCGCGACACAAAGGCGTGCCGCGGAACGCGGCTCCGGCAAGTCAGTCGGTGGCGGGCGCATCCTGCATCGTGTGGCCGGAGTGGTCGGCCATTCCGTCCCCCGGTTCACGCGCATTGTCGACGGGAACCTGCAGTTCCATCTCGGCACCGCTTTCGAAGATCAATGTCAGCGGGATCAGATCACCGTCGTTCAGTTTGCCCGTCAGGCCCATCAGCATGACGTGATCGCCGCCGCGTTCGAATGCGTGCATTTCGCCAGCGGGCAGGGCCACGCCACCCGCAATCTCGCCCATGGTCATCACGCCATTGGCGTCTTCGGTATGGCTGTGAAGCTCCGCCTTTTCGGCGAGCGGGGTGCGGATGCCGACCAACCGGTCTTCAATAGTGCCGTTGTTGTGAATGATGAAGAACACCGCGCCGGACATCGGGCTGATGCGGGCATAGGCGTCATGGACATGCATGCCATCGGGGTGGTCTTCGGCAAGGCTTGGCGTGGACAGGGAAATGCAGGCGGCTGCCGCTGCAAGGAAAAGGCGGATCGCGGTCATGGCGGGGTCCTTTGGCTGGGTGTGGGTGCTGTGGTCCTGAAGTGTCAGGCCAGCGGCGGCCCACGCGCCTGCGCCATGATTACCGGCCCCTGAAGCCATTGCACCGCTGCGGCTTGCCTGGCCAGCCAGAGCAGACGGGTGCCGGGCAACGGAACCCCTGCGACGCCGGGCAGCACCACGGCAGCAGCGATCACGCAATCCGGGCAAGGCTGGTGCGGGCTGACCGGTGTGCCGGAGCCATCGAGGGCGACGGTGGTCACCAGCGGGCCCTGGCACAGTTCTACCCACGTCAGCGTGCCCGATTCGGCCCGTGCCACTGCCTGATGTACCGAGACCAGTGCCAGTGACAAAGCAAGGCAGAACCGCAGGGCAAACACGACGCGCATCATCAGACCTGCCTAGCCCAAAGCCAGCTGCCCGCCAAGAGGACAGATGCACGCAATGGCAAAGGCCCCGCCTCCGGTCAGGAAGCAGGGCCTTGCGTGTCGCTAGGGGTGGCGATCAGGCGGTGGCTTGCGCTGCCGTATGGGCCTTGGCGATGTCTTTCTTGATCTTCTGGACGGCTGTCGACAGCTCGTCATCCTTGGACTTTGCAAGGAAAGCGTCCAGACCGCCACGGTGATCGACCGTGCGCAGAGCCGCGGCAGAGACCCGCAGCTTGAACGACTGGCCGAGTATATCGGAGATCATCGTCACGTCGTTCAGGTTCGGCAGAAACCGGCGACGGGATTTGTTGTTGGCGTGGCTGACTTTGTTGCCAGACATCGGGCCCTTGCCCGTAAGTTCGCAGACGCGCGACATGGTCGTGATCCTTCGTTTCAAAACTATAGACCACCGCCCGCGAGGCGGCGTCCGAATTAGATTGTGGGCGTTTAGGGTGAAACCGTGGCGGCGTCAAGCGCCGACGCCGGCCAAGACCTGCTAAAAGAGGTGCGGTGCTAAAGACGGACGCCATGGCCATAGTTCGGCGCCCACCGTAGCGTTTTGGTCTGCAATCGGGGCATAGAGGCAATTGCCCGGATGCTCCAGCCAACAGGATGACCGATGACATTGCCCTTGCACGAACTTGCAGCCCTTGGCACCGCCATGTGCTGGGCCACCACCGGCATCCTTTCCGCCGATGCGGTGCGGGCGCTGGGGGCGTTTCATTTCAACCTGATCCGGCAGGCCTTTGTCACGGTCTTGCTGGCGATCATCGTGCTGGCCGGGGGGCGCATGGTGGCCATCGACGTCGGCACTGCGGCAGTGCTGGCTGTGTCAGGCGTGGTTGGAATCCTGTTGGGCGACACGTTGAATTTCGCAGCCGTCGGGCGGCTGGGGCCGCGGCGGGCGGGGGCGATCTTCGCATTGAATGCGCCGATGGCGGCCGGTCTGGGCTGGTGGCTCTTGGGCGAGCGGCTGGGCCTGCAAGCGGTGGCGGGAATAGCGGTGACGGTGGCAGGCGTGGCGCTGGCGATCCTTGGCCGGCCACGCGAAGGCGCGCACCGGTTCGAGGTGGTCCGGGGCGGGCTGGCCCTGGGCGCGTTGTGCGGCCTTGGGGCAGCGATGGGGCAAGCCACCGGATCGCTGATCGCGCGGCCGGTGATGACCGGGGGGCTGGACCCGTATCTTGCCTCGCTGTTTCGGGTGGGCGCGTCGGGGGTGGCCATGGGGGTGATTGCCGCCCTGCCCTTCGCGCCGTCGACCCCGCATAACATTTCGCGCCGGGTGCTGGCGCTGACGGCAGCGACGGCGCTGATCGGGCTGTTGATGGGGATGACTTTGTTTCTGTATGCCCTGCAGGGGTCGCAGACCGGCATCATTGCCACGCTGTCGGCCACGTCGCCGGTGATCATTCTGCCGCTGTTGTGGCTGCGCACCGGCCAGCGCCCGACGGGAACCAGTTGGGCCGGCGGCGCGCTGGCGGTGGCGGGGCTGGCACTGATCTTCACCCGCTAGGTGGGGTACCTGCGTCCCGCGCGCCGGATCAGCCGCGCCCCATCAGGCGCAGCATTTCGGCGGCGGCGGCTTCGGGGGTCAGATCACCCTTGGCGACGCTGCTGCCAAGGCGGGCCAGGGTGGTGCGGGCGGGGTCTGCGATCAGCGCGGCAAGCAGGCCACGGCGGACCTCTTCCTCAAACCAGTGGCGGGCCTGCGCCGCCCTTCGGCTGGCCCAATGGCCCTGCTGCCGGCGCCATGTGGCAAGGGTTTGCATCTGGTCCCAGGCCTCGGCCAGACAAAGCCCGGTCAGCGCCGAAACCGGCATCGCCTTGGGAAAATCCGCCGGGTCTTGCGGGCGGCGGCGCAACAACTGCAGCGCGCCGGCATAATCCGCCACGGTGCGCAGGGCGGCTGGCTTCAACTCACCGTCGGCCTTGTTCACCAGGATCAGATCGGCCATCTCCATGATGCCGCGCTTGACGCCCTGCAATTCGTCGCCACCTGCAGGGGCGAGGAGGAGGACGAACAGATCGCTGATCTCGGCCACCACGGTTTCGGACTGGCCGACGCCCACGGTTTCGATCAGCACCACATCGAAGCCCGCCGCCTCGCACAGCGCCACCGCCTCGCGCGAGCGGCGGGCAACACCGCCAAGCTGGGTTTGCGCGGGCGAGGGGCGGATGAAGGCGCGCGGATCGCGGGACAGACGCTCCATCCGGGTCTTGTCGCCGAGGATGGAGCCGCCGGAGCGCGCCGAGGAAGGATCGACAGCAAGGACGGCCACACGCAGGCCGCTGCCGGTCAGCATCAGGCCGAAAGCCTCGATGAAGGTGGATTTGCCGACGCCGGGGGTGCCGGACAGGCCGATGCGCAGGGCCTGGCGGCCGGAGGTCTGCAGGGTTGCCAGCAAGGCAAGCGCCTGAGCCCGGTGATCGGCGCGCCCGCTTTCCACCAGCGTGATCGCTTGCGCCAGGGCCCGGCGATCGCCGGACAGGACTGCGGTGGCGGTGGTGGCGATGTCCATGCGACGCTCCTAGCGGTTATGCCGACCTTGGCGAGACTGCCGAAGGTTTTCAAGCGGAGCGGCGTGCCGCCGCGCGCTTTCCTCTCGCCTTTCGCACACGTGCGACGGCTCCGGTTGGGGGCGTTCCGCCCCCGCCGCCAAGTGCGGCTCCCCCTGAGGATACTTGCGGACAGATGAAGCTGCAGGCATTTCATCTGTCTGAAAATATCCCCGCCGGAGGCTTCCGCAGAGGCAATCTGCGTCGTCACATGAAGCTTTGCGGATCGATGTCGATGGCGAGGCGCAGGTTCGGCGGCAGTTTCAGTTGTGCCACCCATTCGGCAAGGGCTGCCTGCAGGGGCGCGGATTTCTCGGCCTTGACCAGAAGGCGGACGCGGTGGCGGCCACGGATCCGGGCGACCGGGGCGGGGGCGGGGCCGAACACCTGGGCGCCGATGCGGGTCAGGGGGCCGTCGCGGCGGGCCAGTTCGGTGCCGAAATCGAAGACCTGCGCCACATCGGGCGAGGACAGGATGATGCCGGCCATGCGACCATAAGGGGGCACGCCTGCGGCCCGGCGCATCGCGGCCTCTGCGGCCCAGAACGCCTCTTCCGCGCCGCCTAGGATGGCGCGGATTACCGGGTGTTCGGGCTGGTGGGTTTGCAGCCACGCTTCGCCCGTACGTTCCGCCGTGCGCCCTGCCCGGCCTGCGACCTGGCGCATCAGCTGGAAGGTGCGTTCAGCGGCGCGCAGATCGGAGCCTTGCAGACCGAGATCGGCATCGATCACGCCGACTAGGGTCAAGAGCGGGAAGTTGTGGCCTTTGGCCACGATCTGCGTGCCGATGATGATGTCGGCCCCGCCTGCCGCGATGACCGCGATCTGGTCTTTCAGCGCGCGGGTGGAGCCGAAGAGGTCGGAGGACAGCACCGACAGCCGCGCCTCGGGGAAACGGGCGGTGACCTCTTCGGCCAGCCGTTCGACGCCTGGGCCGACGGCGGCCATGCGGCCTTCGACGCCGCAGGCGGGGCAGGTCACCGGCACCGGTTTGGTGGCGCCACACTGATGGCAGACGAGACGTTTCTGGAAGCGGTGTTCGACCATCCGCGCGTCGCAGGCATCGCAGCCAACCTGATGGCCGCAGGCGCGGCACAGGGTCACCGGCGCAAAGCCGCGGCGGTTGAGAAAGAGGAGCGATTGTTCGCCGCGTTCGGTGCAGGCGCGGACCTTGGCGGCAAGGGTTTCCGAGATCCAGCGGTCGGAGGCCAGCCGTTCGGCGCGCATGTCGATGGCCTGCATCTTGGGCATTTCGGCGGCCCCGTAGCGGCTGGCCAGATCGAGGCGCAGATATTTGCCAGCCTCGGCATTGGCCCAGCTTTCCAGCGACGGCGTGGCAGAGGCCAGCACCACCGGGCAGCCGGTGATCGCGGCACGCAGCACCGCCATGTCACGGGCGTTGTACAGAACACCGTCCTCTTGTTTGTAGGAGCTGTCGTGTTCTTCATCGACCACGATCAGCCCAAGGTCACGGAACGGCAGAAACAGGGCGGAGCGCGCGCCGACCACAAGGTCCGCCTCGCCCTGCCCCACCATGCGCCACAGGCGGCGGCGTTCGGTCATGGTGACGCCGGAATGCCATTCGGCGGGGCGCGCGCCAAAGCGCGCCTCGACGCGGGTCAGAAATTCCGCCGTCAGCGCGATTTCGGGCAACAGGACCAGCGCTTGCCGCCCCTGACGCAGAGTTTCGGCCACGGCCTCGAGGTAGACCTCGGTCTTGCCCGAACCGGTAACCCCTTTCAAAAGCGTGGCCGAGTAGCCGCCCTGCGCGACCGAGGCCACCAGCGCATCGCCTGCGGTGATCTGATCGCCTTCAAGGCGCGCGTAGCCCTTTGGGTCAAGCCTTGGATATGGGGTGTCCTTGGGCGCGTCTTCTTCGCTGAGGACCCCAAGCTTGACGAGGCCCTTGATCACGGCGGGGCCGCAGGCGCCAGCTTCGGCCAGTTCGCCCAAGGTGACAGCCGCGCCACCCCAGCCGCGCAGCGCCTCGACCACGCGAAAGCGGGCGTCGGTGAGCTGGTTCGGCACCGCTCCGGTCAGGCGGTAGACGCGGCGGGTGGAGGGCGGATCGCCAAGGCCCGGCGCGCGGGTGGCAAGGCGCAGCATCGCGGGCAGCGGGGTCAGCGTGTAGTCTGCGGCGCGGGCGAGGAACTGGCGCAGTTCGGCGCGCATCGGCGGGGCATCGAGCCGGCGGGTTATGGCGCGGATTTTTGCGGGGTCAAAGCGACCTTCGCCGGGGCCCCAGACCACGCCCAGCACCCGGCGCGGGCCGAGCGGCACCTCGACGAAATCGCCGGTGCCGCAGCCGCCTTCGGGCGCGCGGTAATCCAGCACGCCAAGGCCGGAGCGGCCCAGCGCTTCGGTTATCAGGACGCCCACGAGGTCGCCTTCGGCAAACACCCGATCTGCCACCGGTTCTGGCAAGCGCATCCCTTTCCCTTGATCCGCCTTTGGGGTAAACCCACCCCTGACCCCATACAACCCTTGCCGAGGACCACGCCCATGAAATTCTTTGTCGATACCGCCGATGTCGCAGCGATCGCCGAACTGAACGATCTGGGAATGGTCGATGGCGTCACGACCAACCCATCGCTGATCCTGAAATCGGGGCGCGACATCATTGAGGTCACGCGCGAGATCTGCGCCATCGTGAAAGGCCCGGTGTCGGCCGAAGTGGTGGCGCTGACCGCGCCTGAGATGATCTCTGAGGGGCGCAAGCTGGCGGCGATTGCCAGCAACATCGCGGTCAAGGTGCCCTTGACCTGGGACGGGTTGAAGGCCTGCAAGGTGCTCAGCTCCGAAGGGTACATGGTCAACGTGACGCTGTGCTTTTCAGCCAATCAGGCGCTGCTTGCGGCCAAGGCGGGGGCCACGTTCATCAGCCCGTTCATCGGGCGGCTGGATGACATCAATCTGGACGGGCTGGATCTGATCGGCGACATCCGTACGATCTATGACAACTACGATTTCAAGACCCAGATCCTTGCGGCGTCGATCCGCACCGCCAACCATGTGAAGGACTGCGCGCTGATCGGGGCGGATGTGGTGACGGCCCCGCCGTCGGTGATCAAGGCGCTGGCGAGCCATGTGCTGACCGACAAGGGGCTGGAGCAGTTCACGGCGGATTGGGCGAAGACGGGTCAGAAGATTCTCTGAAACACATGTCCTGAAAAACAAATTCTCTGCATGGGCGTTCTTTCCATGTATATTGCTTTGCAACTCAGAGCTGAAGCCGGGACAGAGTGACCATGATTGAGCAGGACCTGCGCGACCGCATTATTGCCGAACCGGAGCGGTTCCTGGAAGACCGTGACGTGATGAACGCCCTTGTCGCCGCCAATGAGCGGGCGATGGGGGCGAATATCGTCGATCTGCGCGGGATTGCCATGCAGCGGCTGGAAACCCGGCTGGACCGGCTGGAAGACACCCACCGGTCGGTGATTGCGGCAGCGTATGAAAACCTTGCGGGCACCAATCAGGTGCATCGCGCGGTTCTGCAGATGCTGGACCCGTTGGATTTCGAGGATTTCCTGAAGACGCTGTCGACCGAGGTGGCGCAGACGTTGCGGGTGGATTGCGTGCGTCTGGTGCTCGAATCGGTGCAGGAGGATGAAGAGCCGGCGCTGCAGCGGCTGGGCGATGTGGTGCGGGTGGCGGCGCCGGGATTTGTGGCCGACTACCTTTCGAACGGGCGCAATGTGCCGATGCGGCCGGTGGTGCTGCGTCAGGTGGTGCCGGGGCTGGAGGCGATTTACGGTGACCGGTCGGCGGATATCAGGTCAGAGGCGCTGATGCGGCTGGATTTCGGTAAGGGCAGCCTGCCGGGAATGCTGGTGATGGGGTCGGAAGATCCGCATCAGTTTAAACCGGTGCATGGCACCGACCTTCTGGCGTTCTTTGCGGGCGTGTTCGAACGCACGATGCGGCGGTGGCTGGGTCCCGGTGACTGA
>NZ_JANMET010000113.1:0-6822 GCF_031377265.1 Tabrizicola sp.
TTCACTGGCCGCAGATTCAGATGCAGTCCGGCACCACCGGGATCAACATTCCCCGCATCTACAACCCGGTGAAGCAAGGGCAGGATCATGACCCGAGCGGCGTTTTCACCCGCCGCTGGGTGCCGGAGCTTGGCCCGGTTCCTGATGCATTCCTGCAGCAGCCGTGGAAATGGCCGGACGCCGCACGGTTGCTGGGGCGCCGCTACCCCGAGCCGGTCATTGACGTCACTTCCGCTGCCCGCGCCGCCCGTGAGGCGATCTGGTCCGCCCGGCGCGGGCCCGGTTTCGCGGATGAGGCCGCGCGCATCGTTCTGCGCCACGCCAGCCGTGCCGATGCCGGATTTGTCAGCGACCGTACCCCGCGCGCCAGACCGATGAGCGCACAGTTGAGCCTGGATCTTTGACATGCCGCGCGGGATGAAGAAAGCTGACCTGCCCGCAAAGATTTGCGCCACCTGTGGCAAGCCTTTCGTCTGGCGCAAGATATGGGAAAAGGTCTGGGATGAGGTGAAGTATTGTTCGGATCGGTGTCGCAGCCGAAAACCCGCAAAACCCTGACCTGACGGCCTCAATCCGCACCAATGTGGTGCGCCAGCTTGCCAAGGGTCTGCATCCCGAGTTCGACCGCTCCAAACGCCTTGGCCTGCCGGTAGTCTTCGGCAGTGGCCAAAACCATGGACAGCGTCACCCTTGTGGTGTCACCAAGGCTTTCGAACACGACAAAGGCGTCGGCATGTTTTGGCCCGTTCTCGCCCCGGTGAAGCGTATATTCGATGCGCTTTTCGGGGTCGACCAACCCATAGCGGTGATGGTTGGGATAGACCGTGCCATCCGGGCCAATCATGTCAAACACCCATTCGCCACCCGGACGCAGGTCGATCCGCGTGGTGCGGCAGGAATAGCCGTCCGGTCCCCACCACAGCGGCAGGGTTTCGGAGTTCATCCAGGCACCCCAGACCACCTTGACCGGGGCCCGTATCACCCGTTCCAGCACCATCGTGCGGTCACCAGCATCAGCAGTCATCGGGTGTCTCCATCAGTTTCATCACGTGATCTTCCAGCCGGTCGAACCGCGCCTCCCACTGGGCGCGTTGTTCGTCCATCCAGCCGCGCACCGGGTCCAGCGCCGTTGGCACCAGCGTGCAGGACCGCACCCGTCCGTCTTTCGCGGTGGCGATAAGCCCCGCCGCCTCCAGCACCGAAAGATGCCGCAGGATGGTGGGCAAACGCAGTCTCGTGGGCGCAGCCAGTGCCGTCACCGCAGCTGGCCCCTTGGTCAGCCGCGACAGCATCGCCCGACGCGTGGGGTCGGACAGGGCGTGCAACAGCAGGGACAGGTCGGGATCATGCTTAGCCATATCACTAAGTATCATCATCGACCAAGGCATGCAAGGAAAACAAAGCCAGTCAGCTAAGCATCAGCTTCCATTCCTTGCGCCAGCTGCTTTGCCGCGATGGGATGCACTCGCGCAAGACCGGTCATTGCGCCGCGCCGCCGCCCAGCTTAATTGTGTGCCATTGCATACTGGAGACGTGAGATGACCACGCGCGTGACGAAATCGGGGCTGGCCGTGGACACGACGTTGGCCACTTTCATCGAGACGCAGGCCCTGCCCGGCACCGGCATTTTACCGGCACGCTTCTGGTCCGGCCTCGCCGCCGCAGTTGACGCTATTGGCCCGCGCATCCGGGATGCGCTTGCCCGCCGCCATGCGCTGCAAACCGCCATCGACGGCTGGCACCGTGCCCGGATAGGCCAGGCGCATGACGCCGGTGCCTACCACGCCTTTCTGACGGAAATCGGCTACCTCGTCCCGGAAGACCCTGATTTCGCTATTGAAACCACCGGCACCGACCCCGAAATCGCCTGCCTTCCCGGCCCGCAGCTTGTCGTCCCGGTGACGAACGCCCGCTACGCGCTTAATGCCGCCAATGCCCGCTGGGGCAGCCTGTATGACGCGCTGTATGGGACAGATGCGCTGGGTGATCTGCCGTCGGGGGCGGCCTATGAACCCGCCCGTGGCAGCCGCGTCATCGCTTGGGGCCGCGCCTTTCTGGATGACAGCGTGCCCTTGGCCGAAGGATCGCACGCCGACGCGCCGCGTTACGCGATCGCAGGCGGCGCCCTGCATCCGGCCCTGAAGGACCCCGCCCAGTTGGCGGGCTATCGTGGCCCTGCAGATGCGCCGAACGCGATCTTGTTGCAGAACCATGGTCTGCACATCGTCCTGCGGATCGACCCCGGCCACCGCATTGGCGCGCAGGATCGCGCCGGTGTGGCCGACATCCGGCTGGAGGCGGCGCTGTCCGCCATCATGGATCTGGAAGACAGCATCGCCGCCGTCGATGCCGAAGACAAAGTGGCGGCCTATTCCAACTGGCTTGGCCTGATGCGCGGCGATCTTGAGGAGCTGCTGGAAAAGAATGGTCGCACCATCACCCGCCGCCTTGCCCCGGATTTCGACTTCACCGCCCGGGATGGCAACGCACACAGCCTGAAGGGCCGCGCCCTGATGCTGGTGCGCAACGTCGGTCACCTGATGACCACCCCTGCCGTGCTTGACCCCGAGGGGCGCGAAATGTCCGAAGGCGTGCTTGACGCCTTTGTCACCACGCTTTGCGCGCTGCATGACCTGCACAAGACCGATGGCCCACGCAATTCGCAGCATGGATCGGTCTATGTGGTGAAACCAAAGATGCATGGGCCGAACGAGGTGGCGATCACCGATGATCTGTTCGCCATGGTCGAAGATACGCTCGCCCTGCCCCGCAACACGGTGAAGCTTGGCATCATGGACGAGGAACGCCGCACCAGCGCCAACCTCAAGGAATGCATCCGCGCCGCCAAGACCCGTGTCGCCTTCATCAACACCGGCTTCCTTGACCGGACCGGGGACGAAATTCACACCTCGATGGAAGCCGGGCCGATGGTGCCGAAGGGCGAAATGAAGGCGCAGACCTGGATCAAGGCCTACGAGGATCGCAATGTTGACATCGGGCTTGCCTGTGGCCTGCGTGGCCGTGCCCAGATCGGCAAGGGCATGTGGGCAATCCCGGATCAGATGGCGGCGATGCTGGCGCAGAAGATTGCGCATCCGCAAGCCGGGGCCAGTTGTGCCTGGGTCCCTTCGCCCACCGCCGCTACGCTGCATGCAACGCATTACCACCGCGTCGACGTGCATGCCCGGCAAGCCGAGATTGCAGCTGAAGGGTCCCGCGCCAGCCTTGACCAGCTTTTGACCCTGCCGCTGGCGATCGGCACCAACTGGTCGCCCGATGCGATCCGGCAAGAGGTCGAGAACAACGCGCAGGGCATCCTCGGCTACGTGGTGCGCTGGGTCGATCAGGGGATCGGCTGCTCCAAGGTGCCCGACATTCACGACGTCGGCCTAATGGAAGACCGCGCCACCTGCCGCATCTCGTCGCAAGCGCTGGCGAACTGGCTGCACCACGGCGTGATCTTGGAAGCCGACGTGACGAAAGCATTGCGCAAGATGGCCGGGGTGGTTGACCGCCAGAACGCCCACGACCCCGCCTATCGCCCGATGGCACCGCGATTTGACGGCCCGGCGTTCCTGGCCGCCTGTGATCTGGTGTTCAACGGGCGCGCGCAGCCCTCGGGCTATACCGAACCGGTGCTTCATGCGGCGCGGCTTGAGGCCAAGGCCGGGCGCTAGTTGCCCGGTCCTTGTAACATGTTCTTCGGCTAAGACGCCCGTTAACCGATATCCAGCGCAATCGCATGCACCCGCGTATTCAGATCGCCCAGCGCTTGATGCACGGCGCGGTGGCGCGCAACCCGGTTCATCGATGCAAACCCGGCGGCGCGGATGACGATGCGAAAGTGGCTTTCGCCAGTGCCGTCATCACCCGAATGGCCGGCGTGCATGTGGCTTTCGTTCACCACGTCGAGCCTGTCGGGGGCAAAGACGGCGGTCAGTCGCGCCTCGATTTCGTCCTTCACGGCGATTTTCACAATGGCCCCCTTCAATCCGGCTCAGAAAGCCCTAAACTCTCAGCCCCGAGTCGGAAAGGCCGCTTCGCCTGTGCCGCGCTTCGGGATCCGCTTGAAAGGCCTGTTTATGTCAAACCGCACTCCCTTCGAATTCGACATCCGCGTTGCGTCGGACAAGAAGCGCAAGAAAACCGGACGTCGCGGGATGTCTGGCGCTTTTGACACCTCAAGCAAGCCTTGCGACTATCCGGACTGCAAGGAAACCGGTGCCTACCGCGCGCCGAAATCGCCTGATCTGCTGGATGAGTTCTACTGGTTCTGCAAGGATCACATCCGGGAATACAATCTGAAATGGAATTTCTTTCAGGGCACCACGGACGATGAATTTCAGAAGTTCATCGACAAGGACCGGGTCTGGGGCCGCGAAACCAAGCCGTTCAGCCAGAAGGACGATGGCCGCGCCTGGGCCCGGCTGGGGGTGAACGATCCGATGTCGCTGCTGGGGTCAAACGCCACCCAAAACCCGGGCAAGGGCGGCCTCACCTCCAACGCGACGCGCAAACTGCCGCCGACCGAGCGAAAGGCGGTGGACATTCTTGATGCGCGCGACACCTGGACGAAGACCGAGATCCGCCAGCAGTACAAATCGTTGGTCAAGGATCTGCATCCCGACATGAACGGCGGCGACCGTAGTGATGAGGAACGCTTGCAAGAGGTGGTCTGGGCATGGGACCAGATCAAGGACTCTCGCTATTTCCGGGAATGACGGCTGCCGGTTGCGAACCCCAACGATTCGCAACCGGGCAGCATTAAACCAGTCTGCACCGTTAGCTTGGGCGCCGAGTTTCAGGCGACCTTGAACACCATCGCGACCCCGTTCATGCAATAGCGCTTGCCCGTCGGCTCCGGCCCGTCATCGAACACATGGCCCAAATGCCCGCCACAGCGACGGCAATGCACCTCGGTCCGGCTGCCGAAAAGACCCGGATCTTCTTTGGTGCGCACGGCATTGGGCAAGGGTTCAAAGAACGAAGGCCAGCCAGTGCCGCTGTCATACTTGGCGTCAGACGCATAGAGCGGCAGGTCGCAGCCCGCACAGTGGAATGTGCCCTTGCGGTGTTCGTTGTCCAGCGGGCTGGACCCGGCCGGTTCAGTATCTTCTTCGCGCAAGACACTGAACTGCGCGTCGGTCAGACGGGCCCGCCATTCTGCTTCGGTCAAGGTGACCTCAAAGCTTTGAGCCCGCGCCATGGGGGCAGCAAACATCGCGCTGACGGTGATCAGAAAGTGGCGGCGTTTCATCCGTTGTTCCTTTGCATGGGGCCATTGCAGCCCATTCAAGCGATCTTACGCCGAAGGAACGCAGCCTCTCAGGGCAAAGTTGCGATTTCACGCAAATGCGATGCTACGTGATCCTGCCCCTTCCCCTTGAACCCCCCCGAGATATGTTCCAAAGATCGCAGGTTGACGTGACGAGCGCAAAAGAGATGGGCGACAGAATGCTGGATCAGGCAGTGAAACCGACCGAGGAAATATCAGTCCGCGAGGTTTTCGGGATCGACACCGATATGAAGGTTCGCGCCTTTGCCGAGCGTGGCGACCGCGTGCCGGATATCGACCCGACTTACAAATTCGACCCGGACACGACATTGGCGATCCTTGCGGGGTTTCAGTACAATCGTCGCGTGATGATCCAAGGCTACCATGGCACCGGCAAGTCGACGCATATCGAACAGGTAGGCGCCCACCTCAACTGGCCCACCGTGCGGGTCAACCTTGACAGTCACATCAGCCGGATCGACCTGATCGGCAAGGACGCGATCAAGCTGCGCGATGGCAAGCAGGTGACCGAATTTCACGAAGGCATCCTGCCGTGGGCGCTGCGCAACCCCGTCGCTATCGTGTTCGATGAATACGATGCGGGCCGCGCCGATGTGATGTTCGTGATTCAGCGGGTGCTGGAACATGACGGCAAGCTGACGCTGCTTGATCAGAACGAAATCATCACGCCGAACCCCTATTTCCGGCTGTTCGCCACCTCGAACACCGTAGGTCTTGGCGATACGACCGGCCTTTACCACGGCACGCAGCAGATCAATCAGGCGCAGATGGACCGCTGGTCCCTCGTCGCCACGCTGAACTACCTCAGCCATGACGCCGAAGCAGCCATCGTTCTGGCGAAAAGCCCGCATTACAACACCGAAAAGGGCCGCAAGGTGATCAACCAGATGGTCACGGTCGCCGACCTGACCCGCACGGCCTTCATGAACGGCGATCTTTCCACCGTCATGTCGCCCCGCACCGTCATCACCTGGGCACAGAACGCGGAGATTTTCCGCAACGTGGGATACGCCTTCCGCCTTACATTCCTGAACAAATGCGACGAACTGGAACGCCAGACCGTCGCCGAGTTTTACCAGCGCTGTTTTGCCGAAGAACTGCCGGAAAGTGCGGCAAGCATGGCGATGAAGTGATGCGGTGGGCGGCCCTCGCCCTCGCGTTCATCGCCCCCGCCCTCGCCGCCGAAGACCCCGCCCTCTACCCCGCCGCGCAATGCGCGGCGCTGTGGTTCGGGCAGGATGACTATGCGCGCGCCTCGACCCTGCTCGACCGCGATCCGCAGGATCTGCACCTCGCGGAAGCGTTCCGGCAGGTCGCCCTCCGCCAGACCACCCAAAGCCCCGAAGTCATAAACGATTTCATCAAAAAGCAGCGCCCGATCATGGCCTTCATGGTCGAGGCCTACATCTTCGGCGGCGACCGGCAAAGCCGCGATGTGTATGAGACGCTGATGCAAGACTGCGCCGTTTTCGCCGCCACCCAGCCCGAAACCAAAGCCCTACGGTAGGGCGGGGTTCACCCCGCCG
>NZ_JANMET010000136.1:0-6428 GCF_031377265.1 Tabrizicola sp.
CCACCCCCACCACCGCGATATTGTGGTGATCGTGACAGACGGTCGAGGCGATCGCCCCCCGCTGCAGTCCGAACCCTTTCACGAACCCGGTGGCCTTGTTCCCGTTCACCCCGTGCCGCTCGATCACCGCGATCTTCACCAGATCCCGCGCCACATCCGGACGCTTGTCGCCATCCTCCGGGGCCAGATCAAACGTCAGATGCTCGGTGATGATCTTGCCCGACAGGATCCCGATCACCGGCGTCTCCACCCGGTTGCCGGCGGTGCGGAAATCCTCAGCCAGAACCCTCGGCGCCTTGACCGACCGCCGCGCCACCGGCTCCGTCCCCGCCCGGCCCGCAAAGGCCGCCGCATCCGCCACCACGCCCCGCGCCAGAACCATGCTGGCGTGGCACCCGTCCAGATTGTCGATCACCGCGATATCCGCCCGCTTGCCCGGCGCGATCAGTCCGCGGTCCTTCAAGCCAAACGCCTCCGCCGCGCTCAGACTGGCCGCCCGGTATACCGCCAAAGGCGGCGCGCCCAAGGCAATCGCGGTGCGGATCATGTGGTCCAGATGCCCATGCTCGCCAATGTCCAAAGGGTTGCGGTCATCGGTGCAAAACGCCAGATAGGGTGCGAACCGCTCGGTCAGCAGCCCCGCCAACGCGTGCAGGTCCTTTGACACCGAGCCTTCGCGGATCAGCACCCGCATCCCTTTGCGCAGCTTTTCCAGCCCCTCGTCATAGGTCGTCGCCTCATGCTCGGTCCGGATGCCGGCAGAGATGTAGCCGTTCAGGTCATTGCCGCGCAGCAAGGGCGCGTGCCCGTCAATATGCCGCCCGGCAAAAGCCTCCAGCTTGGCCAGACAGCCGGAGTCCTTCATCAAAACGCCGGGATAGTTCATGAACTCCGCCAGCCCGATCACCGCCGGATGATCCATCAACGGCACCAGATCCGCCGCCTCCAGCCGCGCGCCGGTGGTTTCCATATGGGTCGAGGGCACGCAGGATGACAGGTTCACCCGGATGTCCATCAGCGTCTGCGCCGCGCTCTCAAGGAAGTACCGAATGCCCGGCAACCCGCAGACATTGGCAATCTCATGCGGATCGCAGATCGCCGTCGTCACCCCCCGCGGCGTGACACAGCGGTCAAATTCATGCGGCGTCACCAGCGAGCTTTCGATGTGCAGATGCGTATCGATAAACCCCGGAACCAGAACCTTACCCGAAACGTCGATCTCGCGCCGTCCGGAGTATTCCCCGAACACCCCCACGATCATCTCGCCACAGATCGCCACGTCGGTTTCCACCAGATCGCCGGTGATCAGATCAAACACCCTGCCGCCTTTCAGCACCAGATCGGCCGGCACGACACCCCGGCCTTGATCAATTCGGTCGGCAAGGCTGCGGGTCATCATTTGCCTCCGTTTCGATGCGCCGGTCCGGCCGCCGGTGGCACGGACTGACGGTCGGCAAGGTAGGCCGCCGTTTCCCGCATCAGGCCAGACACCTCGGCATCCTCGATCCCCAGCGCGGCAAAATGCGTGGCGATGTTGGACAGGTAGGCCAGGCTTGACCCGAAGGACCCGGTGCGCGTCGCAATGTAGCGCACCTGCTCGGCCCGCGAAATGTTACCGACAATCGCTTTCGACGCATGATCGGCGGTAAAGGTCAGCGCCCGGATTTGGCCTTGGGCGGTATCAGCGGTCACGAAGGCGGCGTGATAGGCCGGCCCGGCCAGCTCGCGCCGCCACAGGATTTCGGTCTCGTGCGCCACATCTTTCGCTTCGATCCGGAAGGCCAGCCCATCGCAGCCCGGCCCATGATCCAATGCAGCCAGAAGTCCGGGCTGCTTGGCCGTGCCACGCCCGCCGAACGTATCCTTCAGAATGAACCTGCGGGCGTGGTCGGCCACCCGGGCCCGGCGCAGTTCGGCAAAGTGGAAGGCCGGGTCCCACATCAGCGAGCCATAGCCAAATACCCACAGATCCCCCTGCCAGCCCGCCAAAGTCGCGCGTCGCAGCGCCTCGCGTTCTGCCGCCGGGGTGATGAATGTCTCCAGCCGCAGCTCCGGGTGATTTGCGGCATAAACCTGTGGATCAAAGTGCCGAAAACCCGACCGGTCCAGATCGGTGATCAGACCGCGCAGGTCGGGATGGTGGGCAAAGGCATCAAGGGTCATTGGTCACTGCTTCGCAAGTTGTTTCAGGCTGCCAGCAGACCATACCCAGATTGCCAGCGCAAAGCGTATCCGCCCTTGATCCCGCCAGCGAAGGGTGATTGGACTTGCAGCCTAGGAAAGGCCCCGCTCATGCGTCCCCTCCGCGGCATTGCCTTCAAGCTTGGCTCGGTTCTCGTGTTCATCGTGATGGCCTCGCTGATCAAGGCCACCTCGGCGCATGTGCCGTCGGGGCAGGCGGTGTTCTTCCGTTCGTTCTTTGCCATTCCGGTGATCGTTGCATGGCTGATCTGGCGGCGCGAACTGCCCGGCGGCCTTCGCGCCAACGCGCCGATGGGCCACATCTGGCGCGGCGTCGTAGGCACCCTCGCGATGGGCCTTGGCTTTGCCGGCCTTGGCTACCTGCCGCTGCCAGAGGTCACCGCCATCGGCTATGCCGCACCCCTGCTGACGGTCGTGTTCGCCGCGATGTTTCTGGGCGAAGAGGTGCGGATCTTCCGCATCTCCGCCGTGGCCTTGGGCATGATCGGGGTGCTCATCGTTCTGGCCCCCCGCCTAAGCCTCGTCTCCGACGATGCCGCAGGCGTGACCGAGGCGTTCGGCGCGATGCTGGTCCTTGGCGGCGCGGTGTTTGCCGCACTGGCACAGGTCTTCGTGCGCAAACTGGTGACCACCGAAAAGACCTCTGCCATCGTGTTCTACTTCTCGCTCACCGCTTCGGCGCTGTCGCTGATCACGCTGCCCTTCGGCTGGGTCTGGCCCACGCCGTTCGAGGCCGGTCTGCTGATCGGCGCTGGCCTGCTGGGCGGCCTTGGCCAGATCCTGCTGACCTCGAGCTACCGCGAGGCCGACGCCTCGCTGGTCGCCCCGTTCGACTATGCCTCGATGCTGTTCGCCCTTGGCATCGGCTATTTCGTGTTCAACGAAGTACCCACATGGACAATGCTGGGCGGTGCCGCGCTGATCGTGACGGCCGGCATTCTGATCATCCTGCGCGAACGCCACCTCGGTCTGGAACGCGCCCGCCAGCGCAAGGCGATGACGCCGCAAGGCTAGACCGCTACCCGGTTCAGGGCTTCCTCTTCGCCAAATATCCCACGGGTGTCCGGAGGGTGTGAAACCCTCCGGGGCCGGCCCCGGGCAGCGCCTCAGCCTTCCCGCGCCGCCGCGTTCTGGTCGATCAGATAGCGCTGCGACAGCGGGATCGCCGCCGCCCCCAGCGCCCGCGCCTTGGCACCCACCGTGCCTTCGCGGATCACCGGCGGCTCGATCCCCGACAGATCGAGCCGGTAGAGCGCGGCTTCGGTGCGCCGCACCACTTCGGCGCGCACCGCCACCGGCATCCAGCCGTCGATCAGCACCGCCTCCATTTCCAACAAGGCCGCAGCACTCATCGTGGCACTGGCAAGACCTTCCGCAGCAGCCGTCATCCAGGCGTCCAGAATGTCCTCTCGCACGTCCCACCGGTCGGGCCGTTCCCACAGCTGATCCGAACTTTGCCCAGCCGCCTCCATTGCATCGGCCAGCACCGCCATCGATGCCACGCTCAGCAAACGGCGCATCCGCCCGTCCGGCCCCGGCACCGGCATCGGGCCGACGCCCGCCGCATTGCCATGCGGTCCGGTGAACAGCTGGCCGTTCAGCACCAGCCCGCCGCCGATGAAATAGCCAAAGTAGAAGTAAAGAAAGTCCTTTGGCCGCTCGCCCGTGCCGAACACCAGTTCGGCCCCGCAGGCCGCGGTCGCGTCGTTCTGCACATAGACCGGCATCCCCGACAACGCCGCCAGCTCCGATTGCATATCTCGGTTACGCCATGCGTCCATCTCGGCTTGCGGCGCGCCGATGTATTGCACCCAATTCCACAGCTGAAACGGCATCGCCACGCCCATCCCGCCGATCCGCCCGCGCAGCGCCGCTGGCAGGCTGGCAATCAGGTCGGGCAGCGCTTCGGACACAAAGGCCACTACCGCACCGGGCGTCGGATAGCGATAGATCCGCCGCCGCGCGCCCCGCACCCGGCCCAGAAAATCCACCAGCGCCAGATCCGCCGATCGCCGCCCGATCTTCAGCCCGAAAAAGAACGCGCCCTCCGGTGCGATCGACATCGGCACCGAGGGCTGGCCGATCCGCCCGCGCTGCGGTTCGCCGCGCAACAACAGACCATCCTGTTCCAGACTGCGCATGATCACCGAAACCGTCTGCGCCGACAGCCCGGTGATTCGCGCGATATCCGACTTGGCCAACGCCCCTTGCTGGCGCACCAATGACAGCACCAGCCGTTCGTTATGCGCCCGCATACCCGATTGATTAGACCCACGAAGGGCCGAAGCATCACTGCCAGGACGCGTCTCTGACGCAAGATCAGCTAGGGTTCTCACAGGTCGGCCCAACTTTCGACAGAGCCCGGATTGGCCCCTCAGCAGTCACAGTGCGGAAAATTCCGGCGCTCTGTCAATAATAAATCAGAGTGATTTAATTATCTTGACGCGACTACGAGAATCAGTTTCTCTGCTGCCATCGCAGCGGGAGGTTCGTCTGCGGATAGATTAGCAAACCAGCAGGGAACCACCCCTGCATCCTTGGGAGGACGACCATGACTTTCAACACCAAAGCTCTGTTGGGCGCTGCCGCTGCGATGGCGCTGATGGCGGGTTCCGCTTCGGCCGCCGACCTCGCTTGCCTGATCACCAAGAACAACACCAACCCGTTCTTCGTGAAGATGAAAGAGGGCGCCGAGGCTGCCGCCACCGCAGCCGGCCTCGACTTCCAGGCCTATGCCGGTGAAAAGGACGGCGACGCCGCCCCGCAGATCACCGCGATCGAGAACTGCGTGGCCGCTGGTGCCAAGGGTATCCTGATCACGCCGTCGAACGACAGCGTTGGCCCGGCCCTCAAGGACGCCCGCGCTGCCGGCATTCTGGTGATCTCGCTGGATACCCCGCTGGGTGACGCCGAGGCGCAGGACATCACCTTTGCCACCGACAACTTCGAAGCGGGTCTCCTGATCGGCAAATGGGCTGCGGCGACGCTGGGCGACAAGGCTGCGACCGCCAAGATCGCAATGCTGGACATCAACAAGCAAAACATCTCGGTCGACGTTCTGCGCGACACAGGCTTCCTTGTCGGCTTTGGCATCGAAGTTCCGGACCTGACCGTGATGGGTTCGGAAACCGATCCGCGCGTCATCGGTCACGAAGACTCGGATGCGAACCCCGAAGGTGGCCTCCGCGCGATGGAGACTCTGCTCGCCAAAGACCCCGACATCAACGTGGTCTACACGATCAACGAACCGGCTGCCGAAGGTGCCTACCAGGCGCTCAAGAACGCCGGCAAGGAAGGCCAGGCGATCATCGTTTCGGTCGACGGCGGCTGCCCGGGCGTGGCTTCGGTCAAATCGGGCGTCATCGGCGCCACCTCGCAGCAGTATCCGCTGCTGATGGCGTCCAAAGGCATCGAGGCCATCGTGGCCTTCGCCAAGGACGGCACCAAGCCGACCGTCACCGAAGGCCTGTCCTTCTACAACACCGGTGTGAACCTGGTGACCGACAAGCCTGCCGAAGGCGTGCCGTCGATCGACACCACCAAAGGCACCGAACTCTGCTGGGGCTGATAAGACCATAACGAGTGGCTTGATTAGTGGAAGGGCGGCTTTACAGTCGCCCTTCTTCATAGCCGGGGTAGCGTTTCCAAACGGGACCAGGCTGTAAACCGGGGGAACACGCACAGATGAGCGCCGAAGACGCACCAACCAAGACGATATCCGACTATGAGGCGACGCTCGCCAAGGCCGACTCTGTCGTTGCCACCTTCGAAAAAGACGACAAATCTTTCACGCATGTCGTGCGAAACTTTCTGCGGACCTATCCGACGATGATCCCGGCCCTGGTGCTGCTGATCTCCATCGCCATTTTCTCGATCATCGCGCCACGGTTTTTCGGGATGGGCGCGCTGTCGACCGTGTTGAAACAGGTGACGGTCACCGGCTTCGTGGCGCTGGCGCAGACGCTGGTGATCCTGACCGCAGGGATCGACCTGTCGGTCGGCGCGATCTTGGTGTTGTGCTCGCTGATCATGGGCAACCTCGCGGTGTTTTCCGGCGTGCCGATGCTTGTTGCCGTGATGATCGGTCTGGCCTTCGGGGCGCTGATGGGTGCGGTAAACGGTGTGCTGGTTGCGCGCATCAAGCTGCCGCCGTTCATCGTGACGCTGGGAACGCTGTCGATCTTTTCGGCGCTGACGCTGTGGTATTCGCAGTCTGAATCCATCCG
>NZ_JANMET010000156.1:0-4449 GCF_031377265.1 Tabrizicola sp.
ATCGCCGCAGACAACATCTGCGTGATCTGGGTCGATGACATGATCGATGTCTTCACCTGGCGAAACACCTTTGGCATCGAAATCCAGACCCCGCATCTCGACCGGCTGCTTGGCCGCGGCCTGCGCTTTTCAAATGCCTACGCGACGATCCCGCTGTGTGCCCCGTGCCGCGCGGAACTGGCCACCGGCCTCTCGCCCTTCCGCACCGGCCTTGTTGACCTGAACCGCTTCTGGCGCCAGGTCCTGCCGCCGCAAAAGGCCTGGGCCTATGATCTGCGCCGCGCCGGGTTCTATACCTTCACCACCGGCAAGGTTGACGCCACCTACCGCCCGATGCCGGAACGTTATCGTCGGGTGCTGTTCCACGAAGACGTGCCCGCCGCCGACAAGGGCACCCGCACCAGGATCAAGCACTACCTCGACCGTGGCCCGGGCATCGCCGGCATCAACCACCCCGATGATGACGGCGCGCAGGATGACCGGTTCTACGATCATTCCGTCGCGCAGAACGCAATCGACTTTCTGGGTCGCGCCGATCCGTCGCGCCGCCATCTGATCCAGCTTGGCTTCAAGCATCCGCATTACAACCTGGAATGCCCCGACCGCTTCTATGCCCAGTACGATGCGGCCGCGATCCGTTGGCCCACCATTGCCGCCGCCGAGGATTACCACGGCCCGCAACCGGGCTTTGCCGTCTACGAGGCCGCCTATATTGCCAACGGCAACTGGACGCCGGAAAAGGCCGGTGACGAAGGCTGGCGTCAGGTCGTGCGCGCCTATTTTGCCGCGATCAGCCATGTCGATCACGAAATCGGCCGCTTCCTTGCGGCGCTGGAGGCCTCGCCCTTGGGGCAGAACACCACTGTTGTGTTTCTGTCCGACAATGGCTTCAACCTCGGCAACCACGACAGCTTTCACAAGATGAGCCAGTGGGACAGCGCCGCCCACGTGCCGTTCGGGATCTACAGCCCCCGGATGGACGGCGGGCGCGTCGAAGATCTGCCGGTGTCGCTGCACAACTTCGCCAAGACGATAATGCAGCTTGCCGGCCTGCCGCCGCGCCCTGACTGGGTGTCCGGCCAAAGCCTGCTGCCATTGATCGACCCGTCCTTCGGCACCTTCGACGATACCAAGTCGCCCGTCACATCGGTTTTCGGCACCCTTTCGGTCCGCCCCTCGGTGAACGGCTACCGCCAATACCGCTACTTCCGCTATCCCAACGGCGAAGAGCATGTCTACGATGTGGTCGCCGACCCGGGCGAGACGACGAACCTCGCAGCCACCGCCCCGCTCGCCTTCCTGCGCCAGGAATTAGTCAGCGGCGCGCTAGACCTTGGCCTCGACCTGCGCGGCTTTGAAAACCCGGCTGACGGGGTGAATGCAATGATGGCCGTCGACGGGTCGGTCGTGCTCGAAGGGCGGCGCGGCAATGACAACTACTGGGCTTATGGCGCCGAAGTGGAAAAGATCCGCGAGGCACGCGATGGCGGCACCGACACACTGTGGTACATGGGCGGACCGGGTGATTATGTAATGCACTGTCCGATGAACGTCGAACATATCCGCGTGGCCACCGTGGTTGCCCGCAACGAAGACCCGGCAGCCGCCAAGCGCGAAGGGCGCACCCTGCGCATTGTCGCGCATCCCGACAGCCCGATCACCTTCGAGACCTCCGAACGCGTCACCGCCGATGTGCGCGGCTCGCGCGGCAGTGACGTGATGATCGGCCCCAAATACGGCGGTGCAACGTTTCATGGCGGTGATGGTGACGACCAGCTGATAGCCATCGCAGCGCTCGAATCCTCGCGCCACTTCTTCTACGGCGGGGCGGGGAATGACCGTCTGGTCGGCGGCGGTGGGCGCGATGTGCTGGATGGCGGCACCGGCGATGACACCATCATCGGCACCAAGGCGCGCAACCTGATCTACGCTGGCCACGGCAACGACGAGGTAATCGATGGCGACGGCTCGTCGGTTGTGCACACCGGCCCCGGCCGTAACCGGATCAGCCTCGGCGGCGGCAATGACACCGTCCACGCCGGCGCAGGCATCAACCACATCGACCCCGGTCCCGGTGCGGTGGTATTCATGCCGGCTTACGGCGGCGTCACCCTCGTCAGCCAATGGACCTCCGAACAGATCTATGACCTGTCCGCTTGGCCAAAACCGCCCCGGATCACCCGCCGCCCCGCCGGCGCCGTCGATGTAACACTCGGCCTTTCCGTGCTGCGGATCGCCGGGGTGCCTGATGTTCACGATCTGACCACCCAGATCCGACAAACCGCCCCTTCTGCAAACCTGCCATGATCCGGCTTCCTCTTCGCCAAATATCCCACGGGAGGTCCGGAGGGTGTGAAACCCTCCGGGGTTCGGCCCACTTTCCCGCAGTTTCCGGTTTATCCCCGCAAGATCATGGCATATGCCTCAGCCAGCGCAGGGAGCCGCGTCATGAGCCTGAACACCTTCGGACATCTTTTCCGCGTCACCACCTGGGGCGAAAGCCACGGTCCGGCCATCGGCTGCACCGTCGACGGCTGCCCCCCCGGCGTGGCGCTCAGCGAAGCTGACATTCAGCCGTGGCTGAATCGGCGCAAACCCGGACAGAACAAGTTCACCACCCAGCGGCAAGAGGCAGATGAGGTGCGCATTCTGTCAGGGGTGTTTGAGGGCATGACCACAGGCACCCCGATCCAGTTGATGATCGAAAATACCGACCAGCGGTCCAAGGATTACGGCGATATCGCGCAAAGCTTTCGGCCCGGTCATGCCGACATCACCTACCACCAGAAATACGGCGTGCGGGATCATCGTGGTGGCGGGCGGTCTTCGGCCCGTGAAACCGCCGCGCGGGTGGCTGCAGGCGGTGTGGCCCGCAAGGTACTGGCAGCATTGCTGCCTGACCTTTCGATCACCGGCTACATGATTCAGATGGGCACCCAGCGGATCGACCGCACCCGCTTTGATGCAGCCGAGATCGCGCGCAACCCGTTCTGGACGCCCGATCCGCAGGCAGCCGCTGACTGGGCCGTCTACCTCGACGACCTCAGGAAATCTCACAACTCGGTGGGTGCGGTGATCGAAGTTACCGCGACCGGCGTTCCTCCCGGCCTTGGCGCGCCGCTCTATGGCAAGCTCGACAGCGACCTCGCCTCGGCGATGATGTCGATCAATGCCGTCAAGGGCGTGGAAATCGGCGAGGGGATGGCGGCGGCGGCCCTGACCGGGGTGGAAAACGCCGATGAGATCCGCATGGGGCCAAATGGGCCGGAGTATCTCTCCAACCACGCGGGGGGCATCCTCGGCGGCATCTCGACCGGGCAACCGGTGGTGTGCCGGTTCTCGGTCAAGCCGACCTCATCGATCCTGACCCCGCGCCAGACGGTGACAGCCACTGGCGAGGAGATCGACCTTGTCACCAAGGGCCGCCATGACCCTTGCGTCGGCATCCGGGCGGTGCCGGTGGGCGAGGCGATGATGGCCTGCGTGCTCCTTGACCATCTGCTCCTTGACCGAGGCCAAACCGGCGGCGTTCGCGGACGCGTCGGGTCCTAGCGCTTCATCGGGGTCCTCTTGCCTTGATCCCCTCAAGAAACTCGCGCAACAGCGCCACCCGGCGGGGGCGAAAGCTTTCCTCCGTCGCAGCAACCGCCTGCATCATCCCCAGCTTGAAGCGGCGGAAATCCTGACGCAGGCAGCACCAGGCCAGACACATCAGCTCACGGTCCAGAAACACCACGCTCAGCGGCCAGATGCGCCGGTCCGTCACCCCGCCGTCCTTGTCGCGGTAGCGGATGTCCAGCGCGCGTTCGTCCCATGCAGCTTCGCGGATCATCGCCAGATGCGGCGGCGCAGGTGGCCGCCGCTCAAACCGGTAGGTTTGCAGCACCGAGTGTACTGCCTGGCGCTGCACCCGTTCGGGCAGGGTGGCTATAATCTTGGCCTGCGCCGCCTCAGCCGCCTTTGCCAACGCCGGATCACCGGCCAGACGCACTTCGGCGAGGCCCAGAACCAACGCCTCCACCTCCAGCCTTGTGAACATCTGCGGCGGCAGGGCGGGATCTTCGGTCAGCGTGTAGCCCACGCCTGCGGCACCGTCGATCAGGGCACCCCCTGCGCGCAAGGCATCAATGTCACGGTAGAGCGTCCGTTCCGACACACCGGTTTCTTCGGCCAGCCGCGCCGCGGTGACCGGCTGTGGCAATATCCGAAGTGCGGTGAGCAGGCGGAAAAGACGGTCTGCGCGGGCCATAGGCTACTGACGGTTTCTGACAGGAGGGGTTCAGTATGACTATGCCCATGGAAAACGCAAAGGAGAACACCATGCTTACCCTCATTCACGCACCGCAAAGCCGTTCAACCGCCATTCTCAGCCTGATTGACGAGATGGGGATTGGCGACAAAGTCAATATTCAACAAGTAACGATCACCCGGTTTGACGGATCAGGCGGC
>NZ_JANMET010000043.1:0-4218 GCF_031377265.1 Tabrizicola sp.
TTGCCACTCTTCGCCATGTGCAAGGGCAGGCAGGCTCGGCGTCTTGCGCAGCCCCAGATCCAGCGCGATGAAGTAAAACGAACTGCCGATCCACGCGATGGCGGTGATCACATGCGTCCAGCGCGCCGCGATTTCCACCCATTCCCACAGCACCGCCCAATCATACATCGCGCCACTCCTGTTTTCCGAAACGCTATACCGAGCCGCACCTTTCTGTTAATCCATAGAAACGCCGCATCACTTTCAAGTTGTGCCGAACAATGTCCTATGTAAACACCATCCGCATGTTCGTCCGTGTCTATGAATTGGGCAGCATGAGTGCGGCCGCCCGCGATCAGCGCACCTCACCCGCCGTCGCCTCCGCCCGCATCTCCGAACTGGAAAAGCACCTCGGCGTACGGCTGTTCAACCGCACCACCCGCTCGTTGCAACCCACCGAAAACGGCCGCATCTTCTATGACGGCGCGCGCCGCGTGCTGGATGCCATCGACGAGGCCGAAGCCGCAGTGATGGATGTCACGCAAAACCCGCGCGGCACCATCTTTGTCGCGGCCCCGCTTGGCGTCGGCCGTCGCTTCGTGGCCCCGCATGTCCCGGCCTTCAAGGACCAATACCCTCAGATCGACGTGCGCCTGCGCTTGTCCGACCGCATCATCGACGTGGTCGCCGAAGCCATTGACGTGGCGTTTCACCTCGGCCTCCTCGACGACAGCACGCTGAAGGTGAAAACCATCGCCGACTGCCCGCGCCTTCTGTGCGCCGCCCCCGCTTACATCGCCCACCGCGGCATGCCCGAAGACGGCGCCGCCCTGGTCCGCGACCGGCACGATTGCCTGAACCTGCGCTTCCCCGGCGCCAAGGAATTTCAGTGGACGCTGCAAACCCCCGACGGCCCCCGCCGCTTTGAAATCGCGGGCCCCTTCGAATCCGACGATGGCGATGTCCTCACCGGTTGGGCGCTGGACGGGCGCGGCGTCATCCTGAAACCGCTGTTCGAGGTTGCAGCACACCTGCGCAGCGGCGCGCTGGTCCCTGTCGCCACCGCCACCCCGCCGCTGCCCACCCAGATTTCCTCGCTCAGCCAGCATCGGCGCCTGAAAGACCCCAAGGTCCGCCTTTTCACCGAATACATGGCCGCCCGCATCAAGGACGAACTGCGCCGCGCCAGCGACGGCCCCTGATGAAAATGCAGGACCACCGCCCTGCATTCCTCTTCTCGAAATATCCTCGGGGGGTTCGGGGGGCAGAAGGCCCCCCGGTCCCGCAGGCTCACTGCACGCGCTGACCGTTGACGTAGATCTCGCCGCCGGCCTTGGCCTCGATCTTCGAGGTCAGGCTATCGGGTTCCGCGCCCGGAGACATGAATGCCCCCATCATCATCCGCGCGCCCATCGCGTCTTCCTCGGTCACCATGCCCGTGGCGATCAACCCATCAATCAACGCATTGCCCCCGGTCAGGCTGACATTCGCCTCGCCCAGCGGCATCGGCACCCCCATCGAGTTGTCAAAGGTGAATGCCCCGGTGCCCATGAAGGCCGCCCCGGCAATCTTCAGCGTCATTTCCTTGATATCCAGCGTTTCTGGCGCGGGCATCGCCGGAGTGGCCCCGGTTTCCTCCGCCGCCATCAGGTCGATGAAGTCGATCTTGGCCATCCCCGACACGTCGATCGCCAGGTCCGCCGGATCGCGCTTCAACGCGCCGCCGGGGTCCACCATTGCCCAGGCCTCTTCATTCACCGTGAACTGGCTAAGCTTCATGATGAACGCATAAGGCGCCGCCGCGTCCTTCGCCATCACCGGCGAGGTCATCCCGAAAACAACCGGGCCAGAGGTGATCTTCACCGGCAACGGCAATGCCGTCGATGTCATCTCCAATGACAGCCCCTCGCCCTTGGACTGGATGTCGAAGGCGTCCTTGTTGAACACGCCGGTCGCCTCGCCCGGCCCGGCATTGATCGCCATATTGTAGGGGAACACCTCGTCTTCCATCGACGCTGTCCCGATCGACGTACCCTGTTTGGTCGACATGCTAAGGCTCAGCCCCTCCTGCAGCGCGGTGCCGAAATCACCAGGCGCCGCAATCGCAAACAACGACATCGTCGCAGGCATCGCCGCATCCAGCGCTATCGCCACATCCGCAGTTTCGCTGGTCGACGTGGTCTTCGTCTTCATCCCCGGATCGGCGGTAACGACATTGTAGCTCAGCTTCGACGCCGCAATATCAAAGCCGAAAGTCCGGTTGGTACCGGGCGTATCGGAATACACACCCGTCAGATCGGTGAACCCGACCGTGCCGTTCGACGTCGCCTTGCCCGCATCGCTGCCGTCAAACGATGTCGCCGGATAGCTCGAATCAAACGCCAGGTTCAGCGTCTTCGCGCCATAGTCATAAACCAGCGCTCCGCCGTCGCCTTCGCTGGCCTTCAGCATCAACCCCTCATGCGTCAGCTTGACCGACCCCGCCGTGCCCTCGCCCGCCAGATCAACGGCAATATCGGCGCCCGGCGTTATCGTCACCGAACCATCTGCCTCCTCGGTCAGCACCATGTCTGAAATGGTCAGCCCGCTTGCCGCCCCGGTCGGCACGATCAACACGCCATTCAGCGTCAGTGATCCGCCATCCTTGTTTTCAGTGGCGGCCGATACCGTCAGCCCCGCCGTTGCACCCGCGTCTTTCCACGATTGCCAGACCTGATCCGCCGTCAGCGCGGCATGGGCAGTGCCCGCCATCAACACAACAAACGCGGGGGCAGTGAAAAATGTCGTCATCCGAAACATGCCGTTCTCCTAAGCAATCAATAATGGACGCGCCCAGAAAACAGGTTTCCGTGCCGTGCCGCAAGAGAAGGATTCATGACCCCCGATAAGTCGAATAACCAAAGGCGGAAATCAGCAGGGGCACATGGTAATGCTGCGTGGCATCCGGCACCCCAAATCGGATCGGGATGTCCTCAAGGAACAGCACTTCGCCTGCGTTCTGCCCGCTGCCGCGCAGATACTCGCCCACCGAAAAAATCAACTCATAGGTGCCGGGCGTGAATGCCTTGCCCTCCAGCATCGGCGCATCGGTGCGCCCGTCGGCATTGGTGACCGTCTCGGCAAGCTTCTCGTGGTTCATGCCGGTCACCCGGTACAACGTGATCGTCACCCCTGCCGCAGGCCGCCCGCGTGCCGTATCCAGCACATGTGTCGTCAGCCGTCCGCTTGCCATTCCTGCCTCCTGCCGCTTGCTCTGGCAGTTAGCCACGAAACCCTGCAACATGCGATCCTGCATTGTCGGGATATGTCCTTCTGTGAAATCCTGAAAGTATCTGCTGCCGTTCCGCCCTAATCTGCACTGCACAGACAGGAGAGACGCGTGACCCGCTACCCCCGAGATTTCCGTGGCCACGGCCCCGATGCCCCTGACGCGGCCTGGCCCGGCGGCGCGCGCATCGCCATCAGCCTGGTGCTGAACTACGAAGAGGGTGGCGAAAACAACCTCTTGCACGGCGACGCCCAGTCCGAGGCGTTCTTGTCAGACATCGCCGGTGCCGCCCCCTGGCCCGGCCAACGCCACTGGAACATGGAATCGCTCTATGACTACGGCGCCCGCGCCGGTTTCTGGCGCCTGCACCGCCTGTTCACCGACCGCGATCTGCCCGTTACGATCTACGGCGTGACCTCCGCGCTGGCACGCAACCCCGAACAGCTCGGCGCCATGCAACAGGCCGGCTGGGAAATCGCCTCGCATGGCCTGAAGTGGATCGACCACCGCGACATGCCCGAAGCGGAGGAACGCGCCCAGATCGCCGAATCCATCCGCCTGCACACCGAACTCACCGGCACACCGCCGCGCGGCTGGTACACCGGCCGCACCTCGATGAACACCGTGCGCCTCACCGCTGAAACGGGCGCTTTCGACTGGATCTCCGACACCTACGACGATGACCTGCCCTACTGGCTTGAGGTCGGTGATCGCGACCAGTTGGTGATCCCCTACACGCTCGAAGCCAACGACATGCGCTTTGCCACAGCCCCCGGCTACATCGAAAGCGAACAGTTTTTCACATACCTGCGCGACAGCTTCGACACCCTCTATGCCGAAGGTGCCGCAGGCCGCGCCAAGATGTTTTCCATCGGCCTGCACTGCCGGCTGATCGGCCGCCCCGGCAAGATCGCCGGGCTCATCCGCTTTCTCGACCACGCCCAGCGCCATGACGGCGTCTGGTTTGCCGC
>NZ_JANMET010000298.1:0-13063 GCF_031377265.1 Tabrizicola sp.
TGCAAGGCTTGCAGCAGCGCGATAAGCCGATTCTGCACCAGCAAGATCGCCCTGCGCCTGACGCAAAGTGCCGAGCATCTGCGCCTTTTGCCAGCCTTGCGGGTCAAGCCGCCACGCCTCGTTCGCCGCAGAGAGGGCCGCTTCAGGATGTGACGCGGCCATTGCTTCCGCTTGGAAAAGCGCATCATCTGACGCCTTCAGCCGCACCATCGCTTCGCGCAGGCCCGCACAGGCGGCAGCGCTGGCCACCCATTGTGTGGCCTTGATCGACGTCCGCTCTGCCGGTGTCAGCCCGGCTTCTGTGTCAATCAGAGCGGAACTTGCCCGCAATCTTGCCCCCATTGGCCCGGAAATCGCGGTGACATGATCATCCGCTGCCACCATCTGGCGAAACGGCGGATGATCGGCGCTGCGCCCGCCCCGAACCCGTTCGTCCAGCACCAGATGGGCAAGCGAGGCGGTCTCTCGATGACAGGTCTGCACCTCAGGCGCCCACACGGGTGCCGCAAACCGCGCCGCAACATGGTTCAGCGCCGTATCTTCGGCGACTTTGACACCAGTACGGAACGCGCCAACCAGTGCCAGCAGATGCCGCGCATAGGATTGACCATACAACGACACGTCCTGAACTGGCGTCGAGGGGTGCCTTGTGGAATACCGCAATCGGTTCGCCGAAACTCCGGCGAGGCTGGAGCCTTCCGCCTCGATCACCGCCGTGGCAACCGATTGCGCCCCGGCCCGGTGCCACTGCAGCCGCCCCGAAACCCAGCCGGGCCGGGCCATGCAATCACCCGCCAAGAACGCAATCCACGGCGCGCGCGACACATCCACCCCGATGTTGCGGGCCGCCCCCACGTACATCGGCACCTCGACCGAAATCAGGCGCACCTGATTCAGAACCGGGGCGAGAACCCGCTCCGGTGCGCCACCGCCGGTGTTCACCACCACGATTTCTGCCGCCTCATCCTGCTCCAACACTGACCGGACGGCTGCCAGTAACCCCGACTGCGCCCGAAATCCGATCACCACCACCGCCAGATCCGCCGTGGCGACGCGGTGCCCGGAAACACAGTCTGCCGGTCCATTCACCCAGCGCCGCCACTGCGCATCGGGCGCGGCAAAGTCTGCGTGTGGCCGTTCAACCGCATGCGTCAGCGCAGATATGACCGGCCCGTCAGGCACCATTCCTTGCAGGGTCGCCAGATCGCCAGCCGCCTCGGATCTACGGCTCTGGCCCACCAGCGCGCTGATCCTGATCAGCCGCGCGTGCAGATCATCCGGCTCCGCTTTCAACGCCTCGTCAGCTGCGCCCAACGCATCAGCCCATGCCCTCGCCATCAACGCCAGCCGTGCCGACACGAACGGCAGATCCCCGTCTTCCGGGCTGTCCTTGCGCAGGTCGTTCACCAGATGATGCGCCTGCGCTTGCCCAAGTTGCCGCGTAAGCGCTGCAACGCGGGTCAGCTTCACCTCGAACGGGTCCGGCAGGGCTTGGCCGATCTGGCCCGGGTCGGGCGCCCAAAGCCCGTGGTCTTCCTTGAAGGGCGGCGAAAAGCCGCGTGCGGGGTCAACGCGTTCCAACACCATTCCGCGCTCGTCATCCAGATAATCATAGCCCATCGCCTGAAACCTTCGCTCAGGGTCGGCCATGGCATAAAGCGCGCGCCGCATCTTGCGCCGCACCGGCGAGGCCATGCGCAGGTGATACAGGTTGATCTTTGCCAACCGCCGTTGAAAACCGCCGTCGTCGGCCACCCAGGATCCGTGCAGCCCGATCGTCAGCCCTCCGACCGCAGCAGCCAGCGGGAACAGCCGCATTAGCCGCTTTGCCCCCCAAAGCCCATCTGTCCGCACATGATGCTCATCGAACACTTCAAGCAATGAAAAGACCCAGAGACTGTCCCGCCCCTGTGCCAGCATTTCCGGCATCCGAACGGCCAGCCTGTCCTCGAACCGCTCATCCGGGTCCACCGCCAGAATCCAGTCAGCCCCCAGACGCCGCGCTTCGGCCAGCAGCGCATTGCGCCGTGCGGGTTCGTCCGACAGGGCGCTGCCAGCGGCACGATCATCCCAAGCTACAAAGCCATGTACCGACGGTTTGATGTTCTCCAGCAGGTCAGGCACCAGATGCGCATCGTATCGGTATGAAAACACAGCCAGAACAAGCGGTTCCCCGGGCGATGGCGTGCGAAACAACTGATGTTCAAGCATTTGCCCGCCACTTTGCGTCAATCACCCTGCCCGGAATGCTAAGCAAGCCTGCGCAGGGCGCAAGCCTCTATCTGGCAGCCGCAGTTGACCCCGGCCAGACGCGCCGCTAATCCAACACCAGACAGCACCCCGACAAAGCGAGCATGCCTTGGCCATTCATCTGCACATCTCCGATCTGCCTGACGGCCTGAGCCTTGGGCCGGTTGTCGCGATCGACACCGAAACCATGGGTCTTGACCCGCGTCGTGACCGGCTTTGTGTGGTGCAGCTTTCGGATGGGTCGGGGTCCGCGCATCTGGTACAAATCCTGCAAGGCCAGACCACCGCGCCAAACCTGGAGCGGCTGTTGGCTGACCCAGCCATACTGAAACTGTTTCACTTTGGCCGCTTTGACATTGCCGCGCTCAAGCGCGCGTTTGGTGTCACTACGCAGCCCGTTTGGTGCACCAAGATTGCGTCCAAACTGATCCGCACCTTCACTGACCGGCATGGGCTGAAGTACCTGCTGGCCGATCTGGTGGGGGTCGATGTGTCGAAACAGCAGCAGACCTCTGACTGGGGCGCCGCCCAGCTTACCGACGCGCAAAAGGAATACGCGGCCTCGGACGTGCTCTATCTGCATTCGCTGAAGGCGGAACTTGAAGCGCGGCTGATCCGTGAAAACCGGCTCGAACTCGCGCAGAAGTGCTTTGATTTTCTGCCGACGCGGGCGGAACTTGACCTCCTCGGGTGGGAGGACACGAATGACATCTTCACCCATTGACCAAAAGAGCGCCATCCTGACAACCGACTTCCTGACCACAGGGCGTCGCGTCATTCGGCGCGAAGCGGATGCGCTGACCATGCTCGCCGATGCACTGGGCGACAGCTTTGGTCAGGCGGTCGATCTGTTGATGGCCGCGTCCGGGCGGGTGATCGTGTCCGGCATGGGCAAATCCGGCCATATCGCCCGCAAGATCGCCGCCACTTTCGCCTCAACCGGAACGCCCGCGCATTTCGTGCATCCCGCCGAGGCCAGCCACGGCGATCTGGGGATGGTGGCCAAGGGCGACGTCCTGATCGTTCTTTCAAACTCGGGCGAGACGTCGGAACTTGCCGATCTGATCGCCCATTCCCGTCGCTTTGGCATTCCAATGATCGGCGTTGCCGCGCGTGATGGCTCGACCCTGCTGCGCCAGTCCGATGTGGCAATTCTGCTGCCCGACGCGCCCGAAGCCTGCGAAACCGGCATCGTTCCCACCACATCGACCACCATGACCCTTGCCCTTGGCGATGCCTTGGCCATTGCACTGATGGAACACCGCGCCTTTACGCCTGACCATTTCCGCATGTTCCACCCCGGCGGCAAGCTTGGGGCGCGGCTGCTCAGAGTGCGCGATCTGATGCATGACGATCCGCCTTTGGTAAGTGAGGCCACCCCGATGAGCGAGGTGTTGCTGACCATCACCCAAAGGGGCTTTGGCGTGGTTGGCGTAACCGGCGCGGATGGCCTGCTGACCGGGATCATCACTGACGGCGACCTGCGGCGGCATATGGACGGGCTATTGGCCCTGTCTGCTGGGCAAGTGATGACCCGTGCCCCGCGCACCATCAGCCCGGACGCCCTTGCCGGTGAAGCACTGGCCGCAATGAACGACCGCAAGATTACCTGCCTTCTGGTAACTGGCCCCGACCCGATGCGCGCCATTGGCGTAGTGCATATCCATGATTGCCTGCGGGCAGGCGTGGCGTGACCGCGATGGCCCGGATCGACACCCATTCCCGTGTGGTGGCCTGGCTGAAGATCGCGCTGCCGCTTGTCGCACTGGCGCTTTTGTCCAGCCTTTTCATGCTGGCGGACCAGATCAATCCCAATGACGCCTTGTCCGAAGCCACAGTTGACGTCGAAGACCGCGCCCGTGCCCCGCGAATGACACAACCCACCTATGCCGGCATCACGTCCGACGGCGCGGCGCTGACCCTCACTGCCACCGAGGCCCGCCCCGCATCGGAGACAACGAAAGCGGTCGCGCTGGGCCTGGCGCTCACCCTCGACACCCCGGATGGCGGGCGCAACAAGCTTTCCGCCAAGACGGCGGTCATCGACAGCGTCAACCGCAACCTGCACCTGTCCGGCGGGGTCGAGATGACTACCTCGACAGGCTACAGCCTTGTCACCGAAGGCATCACCGCCAATCTTGATCGAACCGGGCTGCAAAGCTCCGGGAAGGTTGCCGCAGAAGGCCCTGCCGGGGATATCATTGCCGACAACGTGACCCTCAGTCAGGACAACCAGACCCCCGGTGCCTATCTTCTTGTTTTCAAGGGTGGCGTTAAACTGATATACCAACCCGGCGGGTGACCCGCCTGCAAAAGGCTCTGAACATGACATTTTCCCTTCGCAAACTGGTTCTTGTGGCCGCTTTCGGCGCGCTTGCCACCGGGGCGTTTGCGCAACAGGCGAAGGTCGCTTTTGGCGGGCTGAAGCAGGACACCACGCTGCCGGTTGAGGTTCAGGCCGATCAGCTGTCCGTAAACAACGCCGATGGCACTGCAATCTTCAGTGGCAATGTCCTTGTCGGCCAGGGCGAAATGCGGATTTCGGCCGCCGAGGTGAAGGTCAAATACGGTGCCGACGGCAAGTCTATCGATCAGTTGCTGGCGACCGGCGGCGTGACGATCAGCAACCTTGCCGACGCGGCAGAGGCCCGCGAAGCGATCTACACCATCGCCAGCGGAATTGTGGTGATGACCGGCGATGTGCTGCTGACGCAGGGCCCATCCGCAATTGCCGGGCAGAAACTGACCATTGACCTCAAGGCCGGAACCGGAACGATGGAGGGCCGGGTTTCCACCACTTTCGTGCCTGGTGGCAATTGATGGCGGCCACCCGCCCCGAGCTGAGCGTGACAGACGGCGACGCAGGACTTCAGATCCGCTCGTTGCGAAAAAGCTACAAGAAGCGCCCGGTGATCCACGACGTGTCGATGGACCTGCGCCGCGGCGAGGTTGTGGCCCTGCTTGGGCCGAACGGATCGGGCAAGACCACCTGCTTTTATGCCATCGCGGGCCTTGTCACGCCTGAGGGCGGGCAGGTCCTGATCGATGGGCGCGATGTCACCATGCTGCCGATGTATCGCCGTGCGCGGCTGGGCATCGGCTATCTGCCGCAGGAAGTGTCGATCTTCCGTGGCCTTAGTGTGGAGGACAACATTCTTGCCGTGCTCGAAATCGCTGTCCCGGACAGGCACAAGCGGCGCGAACGGCTGGAAGAATTGCTAAGCGAGTTTTCCATCACCCATTTGCGCAGGACCCCGGCTTTGGCACTGTCGGGCGGCGAACGTCGCCGGGTGGAAATTGCCCGCTGCCTCGCGGCAGACCCGAAGTACCTCCTGTTGGACGAGCCATTTGCCGGGGTAGACCCGATCGCGGTGGGGGAAATCCGCCATCTTGTTCATGATCTGAAATCGCGCGGCATCGGTGTGCTGATCACCGATCATAACGTACGGGAAACGCTGGATATTGTTGATCGGGCCTACATTCTGCATGACGGCAAGGTGCTGATGTCGGGCACTACCGACGAAGTGGTGCGCGACGAAACGGTCCGCCGCGTCTATCTGGGCGAGAATTTCCGCATCATCTGACACTGCCGTCAAAGCGACTCGGTTGACAAGCAGCACCAGCCTGTCGCCAAATACCCTCAATGCGTGCGTTCTTTTCCCAGATGCAGTTGTGTCAAGCAGCGGTCTCGCCGACCTGCCCCGGAAAAGCTACGCAACGTCATTTCACGACATCGCTGGACGACCCCGCAGCGCCCGCATGATGCGCGCGTTTCGGTCAAGATGAGGAGTTACCATGCGCTATCAGATCAGTGGAAAACAGATCGACATCGGCGAAGCTCTCCAGACCCATGTGAAGGCGGAACTTGGCGAAGTCATTGAGAAGTATGCCCAACGCCCCACCGAATGCGTTGTCGTGTTTTCCCGCGTCGCGCATGAACATGTCTGCGAAACCGTCATCCATCTGTCCACCGGACTGACTGCGCAGGCCAAGGGCCACGCGCCTGAAATCTATGCCGCCTTCGAATCCTGCCGCGAAAAGATGGACAAGCAGCTGCGCCGCTACAAGCGGCGGATTCGAAACCATCACAATCACCGCATAGTGCCAGTTGAATTCAGCGAAAGCGCCACGTATATCCTCGCCGGATCCGAGGACGTCGAGGATGCTGAGCCTGATACGCTCCAGCCCATCGTGATCGCCGAGATGGAGACGAAGATTCCTTCGATCACCGTCGGCGAAGCCGTGATGCAGCTGGAACTGGCAGGGCAGCGCATGCTGGTGTTCCGGAACGAAGGACATGGTGGCGTGAATGTCGTATACCGTCGGGATGACGGAAATATCGGCTGGATCGACCCCCGCAACAGCAAGTAACACGCGCTCACTATTGCGCAGGATCATCGCCCACCCATGGAACTTTCGAAGCTACTGATCCCAGGTGCCGTTCGGCTCGTCGGGCAATTCACTTCTAAAAAGCGGCTGTTCCAGGAACTGGGCGAGATCGCGGCGCAGGCCTATGGCCTTAGCGCCGCAGTCGCGATTGATGGTTTGCAGGAACGCGAAAGCCTTGGCCCAACCGGTGTGGGCCATGGCATCGCCCTGCCGCATGCGCGGCTGGAAGATCTGAACAAGATCATCGGGGTGTTCATTCGGCTGGAAAAGCCGCTGGATTATGACAGCGTTGACCGTCAGCCCGTCGACCTTGTCTTTGGCCTGTTTGCGCCAAAAGATTCGGGCGTCGATCACCTAAAGGCGCTGGCGCTGGTGTCGCGGACAATGCGTGATCAGGCGATCGTCACCAAGCTGCGCGCCAATGCAGATCCATCAAAGCTGCACGCGATCCTGACCGAAAGCCGCGCCCCGCAGGCCGCCTGACGCGTCAGGCCTTCCAACGCCCAAAGCCAAAGCCCACGTAATCACGCGGATAGGCAGCCGCCGCCGCGTCCTCCAACGCATCAGAGTGGATGGCCAGCAACGCCGCTGCCGCCGTCGTGTCGCGCCGCACCGTCTTGGGTGCATCGATGCCAATTTCCCCAGCCAGAAAGGCCAGACCTTCGGTTAGCCGGTCTTCGCGGATGACCATATCCGGCGTCTGAAACCCGGCAAAGCCCTGCAACACGGCCGTCTGGCTGGCCCAGTGCGCGTCAACCCGCAGTCCGGTTTGCCCGGCAACAGACAGCTTTACATAGGTCAGGAATACCAGAAACGCGGCCCGCTCCGTTTCGGCATCGGCAAAGGGCTGGCCGGGATCGGGAAGAACAGCCTTATACGCGCGGATCAAGGTCTGGCGGTATGCGGCCAGTTTCCCGGACACGATCATTTCCCTGAACGCCACATGTGCCCGCAACAACGGATGCCGGATCACGGTAAAGCTGCGCTGCCCAATGTTGGCACGTTTCCATTGGCGCAGGGTCTTTTGCTCGAACCCGTCAAGCAATCCGCCGCGCCCGATCGCTGCAAGCCAGTCTCTGACCTCTGCATCCGGTGCCGAACGAACCGGGAAGAACACGAGCGGCGCATCCGCGGCGGCCACCACGGCGGGAATGGCGGCTGACCTGCGCGGCTCGAAATTCGGGGTGCGCGCCAGATTGAAACGGTCCAGACGCGCCAGAGCTGCCGGAATGTCTTCGGGGTTGGTGATCTTGGCCTCGACCGATCCCGGATTTTGCTTCTTGATCGTGTCATCCACGGTCTTCAGACGGGCTTCGACGCCTAGAAAAGCTGCAAGGCCGTTCAGCACCGCAACCGACTGCAAATCCTCATAATCGATGTAGAACGCCGATTGGCCAGCGGCCTGCAATCGGTTCAACAGGGTTACCTGAAAGTCCTGAATGGCCATCAGATGCGCCTCGAACTCCGCCGCATCAAAGCGCCCTTTCGCGGCCTTCAGCCGCTTCGCATCCGTCATCTTCCATTGCCCGGTCGCTTGCGCGATTTTCCAGCTGAGGTAGCTGTCCAACGGATTGCGGGTGAGAATGATCTTGGCGCAGCCTGCGTCGCCGATGACATGGTCCAGCACACGCACGTCATGGTCGTGGAAGAACCGGAACCCCGATAGCCCGTCGGTCACGTCCCGCAGTTGGTGGAGCAATTGGATCGGGTCTGCCTCACGCTCCTCAATCGTGATGCCCAAAAGCTCTGTCTGATCTTTCTTCCCCATGAAATGCGGGTTGAAAACCTCGCCGTAGCTGGTCACGCCGTCGAGGGCATTCAGATTGGCTTCAAGAAAGTTCGAACCGGTTCGCATTTCTGCGAAAAGCACAAAGCTGCTGAACTGCCCTGTCACCACGGCTTACTTGACCACATAGGGCTTGGCCAGGCGCGGGCTGGGTGCGGGCAAAGTGGGGTTGGTCACAAAATCCCCCATCAGTACCGGCTGCATGCCCTGGTTTCTGAGGTTCTGCAGGAATTGCCCAAACCCCGTCATGTCGACCAGACGAGGCACCTCTGTCAGGCGGTTTGACGCCCGCGGGTTCAGTTCGTCCACGATGGATTGCAACACCTCCATCGGGGTTTCCAGGAATTCCGCCAAAGTCCAGACCCGTACGCGCGCCTTCACTTCCGGCCCGGTCAACAAGGCCAGAAACTCCGCCTCGATCCTCTGCAAGCGTGCCGTTTCGGCCCGGATATCACCGAAATTCCGGTTGGACCGGAACAGCGGCACCGAAAACGCCCCCGACACGACCGAAATGCTGGCATTCGGATCGGCGGCCAGGAAGGTCGAGATGTCCTGCACATCTGCTGGACCGAACTGGAATGACTGCCGCTCTCCCCGCGTGTTCCAGATCAGGCTGGTCAGGAAGCTGCGCGGATTGTAGTCGCGCAAGGTGGCACTGTCTGACAGGCACCCGGAATAGACCGTTTCACTGTCGGGGAAATGCACGCGATCCGGCGCGAACAGATGCCCGTGCGTGCGCGTGTCCGAAACCTTGCTCAGCCAGGATTCATAGTTCTCGAACAGTTCGGAAAACCCTTGAAACACCGAATAGGGCACTGCCGACCGGTTTCCGCCCCGGCTATCGGTCGGGAACCGGCTTTGCATGTACAGGCCCGGTCGCCCCCGAGTGCGCCGCTCGGCCGCCTTGGCAAACAGGCGATCGATCTTGCCGGGATTGCGCTCTGACCGCTGCCCTGCGGCTGGGTCGGCCGTCAGGAATGCGTCGTACAGCCGTTCCGCCTGCGGCCAGATCTTTCGCGCGACAAAGGCATCCGATTTGCGCAGCAATTGCAGATGGTCGTCATAGAAAATGTGCGGACGGCCCTGAAAGTCGAATTTCGACAGGGTCAGCGACCGGCTTTCCACCCGCGTCGACACCCGGCGAATCAGGGTCTGGAAATAGCTCTCGTCCGGAATCCAGACATGTTTGAAGTACCGGTCCATTTCCGCGCGATCCGGCGCTTCGAGGATCGCCGACAGCGATTGCCGCGTAAGGCACCACCACTGGCTGCCAAGATGCGGCACGATCGACGCCGGCACCTTGCGCTTGATCCCCAGTTTCCGCTGCAAGCTTACGTATTTGTCGAATAGTCCCCGTTGCTTGCGCCAGGAAAACGGAAAGCGCAGCGTGAAACGCTCACGGTCCAGGCCGCCGATGGTCCAGCCAACATCAGATGTTGTGACACTTTCGATGAAATCCGTTTGCGGATTTGCGTCCAGAAACGTGCGCAACTCCGCCACCGGGCGCAGAGGCAGGCACGACCCCGAGGCGAGGAAGACATGCCGAACCTCCGGAAATTCGGCAAGCATCAGGGTCGACGCGGCCTGCGTGGCCTGCAACAGCCCCCAGGTTCCCCATTCACACTGGTAACGGGGCGCGAACCGGATATTGCCAAGATCTTCCAGCGAGGCAGTCAGCCCGCGAAGGTTGCTTTCGGAGACCCGGCTGTCCACATGTACCACAACCGGGCAGCCTTGCTCGGCCCAGAACCGGGCCACCTGTCCGGCGCGCTCCAGTGCTGTATGGCACAACATGACAAATCCGAGTGTCACGCCCAGTTTCCCTTCGACATCAGGCCCAAAATCTCCAGCTGTCGCCAATTAATATACTTTTCGCTCCATTTGCACCACATATCGCGTTCTTGCGTAAGCCCGGTACGATAGGAACGGTACTCATGACTGTCAGCGTAGTGCTGGCCCCTGCGCATTTCCTCTTCCGCCTTCGCCGCGAACGTATCGAGGAATTTGGCATGCAACAAACAGCCCGACGGCTTTTCCCCGCCCGATTCATCATAGGCAAGGTTCAATCCGCGTGGCAGCATCATGTGGGTCGAACTGACATAGGCAAATCCGGGATCCCACTTCACCAGTGGAATCTTGTTCATCGCGGGCGACTTCGCCGGTTGGTCGGTAAAGTACAGGCGCGCGCGCGGACCACCTTGAATCCAAAGATTATTGTACGTCCCGTTGCGGTTAATCGTGTAGTTGCCGCTGTCGAAGAACTCCGCAATCTCGAACGGGTTTTGGCCGGGATGATAGGGCTGCCCTTGCATCGATCCCTTTGGGTACATGTCCAGAAGCATCGATGCAAACGCCCGCGTTGACGAGGAATCCAGCCAATCGGTCAACGCCCGCAACGGCCGTGTCTCGCAGAACGGGTAGATCAGGAATTCATCCACATCCACAGTCAGGCACCAGTTGCCAGACCCATAGCGACGCAATAGGTGCATGATCCAGTCCATGCCGAACCGCGACTGCTTGTAGCCTTTGTTGGTCGACCACAACGAGACGTCGGGCTGGTCTGCCAGGAATTCTCTGGTCCCGTCATCGGACCCGTTATCGACGATCACGAAATGATCGACGCCGATGTTGCGGTAATACTCCAGAAAGTAGGGTAGCCGGACGCTTTCGTTTCGCATCGTTGAAAACAGCAAGATCGGCTGCGGCCGCACATTACCCATCCGGTTCATCACGCTGGTCAATTGCCTGCGCTTTACGAAAGCACGCGCCAGAAGGCGTTTGCGCCGCCACCTCAACCGATAGGACGAGATCATTCCCATATCTGGCGCCCGTCACACAACGTCATCGTTGACCCAAGCCTAGCCCGGAAGTGTTGATGAAGACTTGCAGATCTGGTTACACCAAACCGCCTGATCTGGTTTTCGGCCATCTTCGGCACGATTCCGCCCGCATTGGCCGCACCGCCAGGGAAGAAGCCTCGCATTTCCGCAGCGTTTTCCCAGTTCCCGGTCACAGCCATCCACCTCGGGACATCATCCCCAGCGCCTCCATCTGCCGCCACCCGGTAAACCGGGTGGACGCCGCGCAGTGCAACACCGGGTCCGCGACAAGACGGTCGTAATAGGCTTTGTACTGGGTAGCGTCCGCAAAATGCTCGGCCCGCGCCTGTTCGGTCTGGGATCGTGGAATGATCGTGGGCAGAAACTTTGTGTGCAACAGAACGCCCGACAAGGCTTCGCCGCCATTCACCTCGTAAACCTGATTCAACTTGGCCGGCAAAAGCGAGTGGGTGGAGTTAAGATAGACATATCGCCGGTTCCAGCGAACCAGCGGTGTCTTGTTCAACGTCGGCGCACGTCGCGGCGCATCGGCAAAGAACGCCCGCGCCCGCGCCCCACCTTGAATCCACAGATTGCGCAGCTTCGGTTGCACCTGAACGATGTAATTGCCGGAATCGAACCAGCACAGGCTGTCAAACGGGGTGCCTTGCGGGTCATGCTCAGCCGTCGAAACCGACCCCTCAGGGTACATATCGACGGTCAGCGCGCCGAAAGACTCGCGGCAATGGGCGTCCAGCAAAGCAGTCAGCGCACGAAGTGGCCGGGTCTCCCAGTAGGGATAGATCAGGATTTCGTCGGCATCCAGGGTCAGGCACCAATGCCCGTGCCCGTGGCGAAACTGCAGCCAGGTCAACCAGTCCATCCCGAACCGCCCGGCCTTATAGCTGCTGCCGGTCGACCAAACCGACACATCCGGCTGGTCCTGCAGGAACTCCTTGGTGCCATCCGTGCTGCCGTTGTCGACGAATAGAAAGTGGTCAACGCCGATGCCCCGATGGTGCGCCACGAAATACGGCAACCGGTCACGCTCGTTACGGACGGAGGCAAAGCACAGGATGTCACCGGTACGGATCAGCTTGGTGCGGTTTGCCGCCGCCGCCAGTTCGCGGCGCTTACGGATCGCCCGCACCAACAGCGAACGCCTGCGCAGTCGCAGCCGATAAGCAGCCCAGAGCAATGCCAACGACGCCGCAGGGTGCGTCATTTCCCCGATTGCCCAGACACTCGGTTCTTGACCCTTATGCTGCGCCACAGCAACCACCGCTTATTGTGCTGCCTTTTGCATCGCCATGATATCATTGAGATATGCGCCAAACTCGCCGCACAGATCCGGCCGTGCCAGACCAAAGGCCACCGTCGCCTGCAGAAACCCGATCTTCGATCCGCAATCATAGCGCTGCCCGTCGAACAGCAGCCCATAGACCCCAGCCTTGCCCTTCGCCTCGGCGGCAATGGCATCGGTCAACTGAATTTCGCCACCAACGCCTTGCTTCATGCGGTTCAGGTTGGTCAGAATCTTCGGCGTCAGGATGTAGCGACCGATCACGGCCAGGTTCGACGGCGCATCCTTTGCCTTGGGCTTTTCCACCATCCCCTGCACCTTGACGATAGCACCCATTTCCTTCGACACATCCAGAACGCCATAGCTGGAAATCTTCTCCGGCGGCACTTCCATTGCGGCGACCATACAGCCGCCGGTTTCCTGATAGGCTTCGACCATCTGCAGCAGGCAGGGACGCTCGGCAGCGATCACGTCATCGGGCAACAGCACGGCAAAGGGTTCATTGCCGATCAGGCG
>NZ_JANMET010000198.1:0-2245 GCF_031377265.1 Tabrizicola sp.
GACACCAAATCCGGGCCAACCCGTGCGGTCGGCAATCAGGCGGTAACCGTCATCGAACAGCCTAGGATCACCGCGAAACTTGTTGATCAGAAACCCCGCCACCATCGCCGCATCGCCCGGCTCCAGGACCGCCTGGGTGCCGACGATCTGCGCGATCACCCCGCCCCGGTCGATATCGCCGACCAGGACGACCGGCACGCCCGCCGCCCGCGCAAAGCCCATATTGGCGATGTCACCCTTGCGCAGATTGACCTCTGCCGGGCTGCCCGCCCCTTCGACAACCACCAGATCATGCGCCGCAGCCAGCCGGCCAAAGCTGTCCAGCACAGGGGTCATCAGCGACGGCTTCAACGCCGCGTAGTCGCGCGCCTTGACCGTGGCGACCCGGCGTCCCTGGACGATGACCTGTGATCCTGTCTCCGATTCCGGTTTCAGCAGCACCGGGTTCATGTCGGTGTGCGGCTCCAGCCCCGCCGCCCGCGCCTGCAAGGCCTGCGCGCGCCCGATCTCGCCGCCATCGACCGTCACGGCGGCATTGTTGGACATGTTCTGCGGCTTGAAGGGCGCGACCGACAGACCCCGCCGCAACGCCGCCCGGCAAAGCCCCGCGACGATCAGTGACTTGCCAACGTTGGACCCCGCCCCCTGGATCATCAGCGCCGGCACTGTCGCCACCTGCCCTTTTCCAGTTGGCCCAAATATCCCCGCCGGAGGCATCCCGCGACACGACCCGCGCGCCAGCTCAAAACTCCACGCCCTTCTGCGCCTTGATCCCCGACCGGAACGGATGCTTGATCAGCGTCATCTCTGTCACCAGATCCGCCGCCTCGATCAACGCATCCTTGGCGTTCCGCCCGGTCAGCACGACATGGGTCTGCGGTGGTTTTTCCTCGCGAAGGAAATCAAGAACGGCCTGCAAATCCAGGTAATCATAACGCAAGGCAATGTTGATCTCGTCGAGCAGAACCATCTTGATATCCGGATCGCGGATCAGCTCCTTGGCCTTTTCCCAGCCCTTTTCGGCCATTGCCACATCGCGCACGCGGTCTTGGGTTTCCCAGGTGAACCCTTCGCCCATCGCGTGAAACTGGCACAGGTCGCTAAAATGCGCCTCGATCATGCGCCGCTCGCCGGTATCCCAGGCGCCCTTGATGAACTGCACGACCGCGCAGGGCATCTGATGCGCGATGCAGCGCAGGATCATCCCGAAACCGGAACTGGATTTGCCCTTGCCCGCCCCGGTATGGACGATGATCAGGCCGCGGTCGCCCTCCTTGGTCGCCATGATCTTGTCGCGGGCGGCCTTTTTCTTGGCCATCTTGACCTTGTGGCGGGCATCAATCGGGGTGTCGATGTCGGTCTCAGCGGGCATTGCGGCGGTCCTCAACCTTGACAGTCAGCCTCGATCGCGCGCAAGTGGGGCACGATGCTGGTTCCTGTCGTAAGACAGGCGAAGAGGGAATGCACGAGGCTTTGCGACCGGTCAGGTCGCATCACCGAACGGCAGCCGCCCCCGCGACCGTGACCGGAGAGGTCCCATGCCACTGACGCCTGCGTCGGGAAGGCCGGGACCAGGGGGAAACCCGCTCCGCAAGCCGGGAGACCTGCCAGCACCAATGGATGGACGGGCGGACGGGGTGATCCGCGACCGGAACGCGCATGTGCCAGACGGCACGGGCGCGGTTTTTCGGACGTGTTGCCCCCTTTGCCATTTGGAAAGATGGGCCCCATGGCGCGCGCCACGCTTTATGTCTGCATGACCTGCAAGGCGGGCCAGCCGGTGACCGAAGGGGCGCTGCCGCCGGGGGCACAACTGCATGCCGCGCTGACGGCAGGCGATCCCCCCGAGGGCGTGGACATCATCTCTGTCGAATGCCTGTCGGCTTGCACGCAAGGCTGTTCGGTCGCGCTGACCAAGGCGGGGGCCTGGGGCTATGTCTATGGCCGCCTGTCGCCAGAAAACGCCGCCGAAATCCTAGATGGTGCCGCGCGCTACGCCGCCAGCGAAAACGGCCTTGTGCCCTGGCGCGAACGCCCCGAAATCTTTCGCAAGCAATCCATCGCGCGCATCCCGCCCCTTGGCGCCTCGCCCGCGATCCTCACCCCCAATGCCCGGAAAGTCTCCGCATGACCGATCTTGCCAAAATCCCCGTCACTGTCATCACCGGCTTTCTGGGGTCGGGAAAGACGACCCTGATCCGCCACCTCTTGCAGAACCCGCAAGGCAAGCGGCTGGCAGTTTTGG
>NZ_JANMET010000199.1:0-21953 GCF_031377265.1 Tabrizicola sp.
CGCCGGTCCGCGTGATCGTCAGGTCCGAGATGATGCCGCCTTGATGGTTCAGCCACTGGGTATAGACGTTGTGGCCAACCGGCACGGAGACGGAGTTGGCACTGACCCGGTTCAGCACGGTTTCGGCATCGCGGCCCTGCACCAGAACCTTGCCCATGAAGCTTTTGTCGAAAAGGCCCACGGCGTTGCGCGTGGCATGGTGTTCGCGGGCGGCCAGCGCGTGCCAGGGCTGGCGGGCGTGGGTGTATTCGACCTTTGGCGGCGGGGCGTCGGGGGAAAACCAGTTCGGCATCTCCCAGCCCGAAAGCTCGACGAAATAGGCGCCAAGGGCGGCGTAGCGGTCATGCAGCGCCAGCCTGCGCAAACCCCGGGAGGTTGTGTGCTTGAAATGCGGCAGGGGCGCGAAGGTGAAGGTATAGCCCAGCGATTTCGGGATGCGCGCGCCAAGATAGGCGCGGGTGGCGTGGTGCGGACGCATCCGGGCAATATCCAGACCGGTCACATCCTGACCGCACGCCCCGGTCGTGATCAGATCGGCCATGATCTGCCCCACGCCGCCCGCCGACAGGATCCCCAGCGAGTTGAGGCCAGTGGCGAGGTATAGCCCGTCCACCTCGGGGCTTTCGCCCATCAGATACGACCCATCCGGGGTAAAGCTTTCCGGCCCGCAGAAGAAGGTCTTGATCCCGGCCCCGTTCATCACCGGATAGCGGGTGAAAGCATGTTCCAGAAACGGCGTCATCCGGTCCCAGTCGGGCGGCAGGGTGGAAAAACTGGCGTCCTCGGGGATGCGGTTCAGGTTCCAGGTCGCCCCTTCGGGTTCAAAGAGACCGAAGAGAAGCCCGCCGCCTTCTTCGCGGACGTAAGTGTAGGTGTCGGGGTCCTCTACCACCGGCATGTCGGGGGTGACGCCGGCAAGGGGCTCGGTCAGCAGATAGTAATGCTCGGCTGCCTGCAGCGGCACCGGCACCCCCAGCTTTGCCCCCAGTTGCCGCGACCACATGCCTGCGGCCAGTACCACCTTGTCGGTGCGGATGTCGCCAAAGGGCGTGCGCACGCCAGTGACGCGCGTGCCTTCGGTCAGGACGTCGGTGACCGGCGTGCCTTCATGGATGCGTGCGCCCCGCGCCCGTGCCCCTGCCGCCAGCGCCATAGTCACGTCGACCGGGTTCACCCGGCCATCCGTGGGCGTGTAGAAGCCTGACAGGATCCCCTTCGTCTCGATTAATGGGAACAGGTCCTTGATCTCGGCTGGCGAGATCTCGAACCGCTCCACCCCTTGCGTGCGTACGAAGTTCGCGTCGCGCTTCATCACCTCGCGCCGGGTGGCATCGCAGGCCAGATGAATATGTCCACATTGCCGGAACCCGGTCGAAAGCCCGGTCTCAGCCGTCAGATCAAGGTAAAGCTGCCGCGTGTACTGTTGGATCCAGATCAGCGTGTCTGACGACATGCCAGCCGAGGCGATCAATCCCGCCGCGTGCCAGGTGGTGCCCGAGGTCAACTTGTCCCGCTCCAGCACCACCACGTCGCGCAGGCCAAGACGACCAAGGTGATAAGCAATCGAGACGCCGATGACCCCACCGCCGATGATGACGACCGGGGCGTGGGCGGGAAGGGTCTGGGTCATGGATCTGCCCTAAGCCGAGGAGAGTGTAAGTGTGGTACCGGAACGGCGGGCCTTCGGGCCGCGCTGGTCGCGGCTGTCCGAGGCCCCGCGGCTGATCAAAGGGCAGGATTGACAGCCGATCCACCCTGCTGTTGCCAGCCTTCTCATTAGCTCGCCAATCCCACGCCCGATGTTGCCTTCGACCAACCGTTCCGATGGGGTGCCCTGGGCTGCACCGCTTCGGAGTACGTTGAACAATCGTTCAATCAAATCACCATTTTCTTGCCTGAGTCAAGAAGGTCCCGTCACCGCCCTGTTGCATTGGTCCTGTGGAGAATTCTTCCATTGAAGTCAGCCTACATGTGCAGACCCGCCCCGTCACAAAACCGGAAACCAGCCAGCCCTGTAACGAAGCACTCAATCGCCATGGGTTGTTGGATGCTGTCCCTGAGCCGGGCGTAAGTTCTTGGCGAGGTGGTAACCGGCGATGTTCCTGAGGGATCTGGTGGCTGACACCAGCCTCGGCCGGAGATTTCACCGACGATGCCCCGACGTTGAGCCGCTGCGCGACCGGATTGGCTTTTCCACCGAGTGCTTGATCAAACCGGAGGTCGGCGCCGCGACGGGCACTGGCTTTGGCGAGAAGGGCGCGACGCGGCGGGCGCAGCGCAACGGCTATCGCGACCGGCACTGGGAAACGCGGGCCATGACCGTCCAGCGGCGCATCCCCAAGCTGCGGAACGGCAGCTGCTTTCAGGGTTTTCTTGACCCTCGGCCGTCATCGAGGTCGCGATTTTTGCAGGCACCGGGTGGCCTGCGGCGCACGTGCTACGGCTTGCCGGGTTTTTTCCCCTTCGGCCTTGCCGGCCTGACACTGGCGCAGATCGGTTTGCTGGTCACTGCCCTCGGCCCAGCCAGGGCGACGAGCCCTTTCCGCCTACACGTGTCGTCAGAACGTCGCAACTGGGCCAGCGCCGGACACTGTCGCGGACGAGTTCGCGGGCCTGTCACCCGCCGTCTTGGGGTTCCGTGTGCTCGCTGGGTCGGCCTCGACCTCGTCCGCCAACTCTGCCCCGCTCCGTGCAAACCCGGGCGCCGCTGTGGCATCCGGACCCGACAGCATTACCTCTCGCTCTGCTGCCTTGCGCAGATGCGCTACAAGTATTCGTCTTAGGCTGGCATCCAGCGCCTCGGTCGGCAACCGCTAACCAAATGGATCGGTGCCGCTGGCAATCAGCCGATGGGAGACATAGCAGGCAAAGCGCCGGCCATGGCGCTGCGTATGAGTGGGGTCAGCAGATCACCAGCCGGGTCGCGCATTTTGCCGGTCATTGGGAGGGACTCAATCGGGCAAACACTGCGACCGCTCGGGCGGATGCTTGCAGCCTTTAGTATTGCCTGCACCCTTACCCAGGCGTTGTCAGAGCAAGTTCCTCGAGGTCGGCGTCTGGGCCGTTTGGCCGTTTGGGAGGCCCAAGCCGAGACCTGTTCGCTGCTCCGGAACCAGCCTCGAAATCACGCGTCAGGAGTGAAGCTGTAGGTCCGTTACCTGCTGTCACTTCGCTATGTCGAAGACCTGCTGCACGAGCGAATTATCGACGTCAGCCATGAGGCGGTCGACTTTGGTGGAACCGGTTTGGCCCGATGTTCGCTTCGGAAATCCGCCGCAAGCGGGTCAAGCGGATGCAATGCCTGTCGCACCGGCGGTGGCACCTTGACGAGGTCATAGTCAAGATCAACGGAATGAACCACACGCCTTTGACGTGCCCTTGATCACTAGGGTGAAGTCTTGGAAGATGTTGTAATCAAGAAGCGAGATCGCAAGGCTGCACTGAAATTCCTCAGGAAAACAATGAAACGCCACAACCACCCACATGCCCCTGGCACCGACAAACTCCGGTCCTGCGGTGCGGCGGTGACGGACCTTGGCCAGCCTGACGATCACGAAACCGGTCGCTGGCTCAACCATTGCGTTGAGAACTCGCACCAACCGTTTCGCCGACGGAAACGTGCCGCGCTCCGCTTTGGTCAGATGCAATCGCTGCAGAAATTCGTCGCAGTCTGTTTCTCAGTCCACAACCACCTGAACGCGGAGTGCGCCCTTACAAGCCTGGACAGTTTCAAGGCCAGCCGCGCCGCCGCTCTCGCCGAGTGGCGTCACCTCTGCGCCGTCTGACGCCGATCGGGTTTAGGAAACAAGAATTCGGTTCGCGTGCGTCTGACACAACCGCTTTCAAGGCTTAACTGCTTGCGCGCCTGATTGGGACCGGAACGCAGACTTCATCAGGGCAAGCGTCAAAAGCACCGCGCCAACAGGCCAGAAAAATGTCCATAACCGGCGATAACCACTGCCAGCCAACAGAGCCGTTGCAAAAACGGAGCCATCCACAAATGCTAGCACTGGCCAGAGGGCTGGTGCGGGAGATTACCGGAGAAGGCAGGTTCCGGATGTCGCACCGCAGGTGACGTCTCGGTCCTCCAACCGGGTGCAAGCAGCTGCCAATTTGGATGGCGCCGCGCTCCACAACAACACGCGGGGAGAGAATCGTTTACGTAACGACAACTTCAGGTTATCAAAAATCAGATGTTTGTACTGTTAGGTTACCCCTGACCATCTCGCAATTTCAGCAGGTGACAGTATGGCAGACGATGTTTTCACAGCTTTCGGGCGGGGATTCGTTGCTTTTGCGCATACGAAGGCCGCTGATCTGGTCGGCGACAGCTTCAAGGACACGGGTAGCCTGATCACGTCGCTGGCCGACGGCAAGACCGGCATCACCAAGACCGCGTTCGACACGCTGAAGGCCGATGTCCAGGCGCTTGGCGCCATCGGCACGGCGATCAAGAACGCCATCGACAAGGAGATCACCGACGGCAAGGCCGCTGTGCAGGAGATGGCGGCGGAACTCGGTGCCGACCCGTTCCAGGCTGATGAACTGGCCCGCGCGCTGACGGCGCTCGGCAAGCTGCTGGTCGCTTATGACAACGCCATCACCAAGATCGCCGACGAAGTGTCGAAGAACGCCGGCGGGGACATGACGGCCGAAAAGATCAAGGCCGACATCAACGGCATGAACGCACCGATCAAGAAGCTGCTGAACAATGCCGGCGGCGCGGTCACGGCAAACTTCGACAAGTTGGCGAAGCTGGTGCTGAACCTGGACGGGGCGTCGGACAAGCTGGGCGATGTGCTGGTGTGGAACTATTCCGAGAAACGCCTGCACGTCGAGCTTGCCTCGGTCAGCGCTTCTCAGAAGGGGCCGATCGGATTCGACGGTGGGTCGCTCTTGGCCTTCTTCACCTACAAGACCGAATTCAAAGCGGGGCTCGAGGTCAAGACCAAGCTGAAATCCGGGCTGCGCAGCGACAAGTTCCTGGAAAAGATCATACCCGGCCAGACGGCCACAGCGGATGTCGACGAGGTAGCCATAACGCTCGACACCAAGGACGGGCTGACCTTCGGGTCGGGCAAGGACAAGCGGTTGATCCTGCCCGCGCGCTTTTCCTGGCCGGGCGTGGAGCTGCGCGAGTTCGCGATCGAGCAACCGGCGCTGGACAACGTCGAAAACCGCAACCGGGTGAACGTGGTGTTCACCGTTGCCGGAAAGCTGGGTGAGGTCTTTGCTTGCGTGGTCGAGGGCGGCGGCGTGTCGATCCGCTGGGTCGATGGTGCCGACCCGGAGGTGACATTCAAGATTCCCACGGGCGCGGGGATGCGGATCAAGACCTCGGTCATCACGGGCGGCGGCTATCTGCGCTATGACGAGGTGAAGAAGGAATACGGCGGTGTCTTCCAGCTCGAAGTGATGAAGCTTGGGGTCTACGCGGCGGCGCTTCTGGGCACCGATCCCTTCAGCCTGGTCATCGTGATCGGCGTTCGTTTCTCACCAAAGATCGAGCTGGGGTTCGGATTCACGCTGTCAGGCCTCGGCGGGATCTTGGCGATCGAGCGATCGCTTGACAGTGCGGCGCTACGCGATGGGTTGAAGAGCGGGATTGTCGGACAGCTGCTGTTCCCCGAAGATCCGGTGGCCGCCGCGCCGCAGATCCTGAACCAGCTGAGCGCCGTCTTCCCGCAGCGCGCGGGCGGCTTCGTCATCGGCCCGATCGCCGAGCTTGGCTGGGGGTCGCAGGCGGGGTTTGTTAAGGCGCGGCTCGGCATCGTGCTGTCCTTGCCTGACCCCAAGTTGGTGATCCTGGGCAACGTCCAGATCGGTGTGCCCTCGGCCGATGTTGAGGAAAAGCTGCGGGTCGTGGACCTGCGGGCGGAGATCATGGGCGAGATAACGCCCGACTACTTCTTCCTGAAGGTGTCGTTGCACAAGTCGAAGATCTTCAAGCTCGAGGTCACTGGCGACATCGCAATCTTCATCATGTGGGCGGGCGAGGGTGCCTTCGTGCTATCGGTTGGCGGGTTCTTCCCCGGCTACGAGGCGCCCAAGCAGATCGGGGCAATGGATCGGGTGGGGATCAAGTTCGCCCCACCGGTGGATTGGCTGTCGATTTCGGTTACGGCCTACATCGCCATCACCTCGAACACCGTGCAGTTCGGCGGGCGGGTGGAGCTTCGGGCGAAAGTCGGACCGGCAAAGGCCGAGGCCTGGCTGCAGCTTGACGCCATGTTCCAGTGGGCGCCGCATTTCTACTTTGTCATCCGCATCGACGCTGGCATCAAGGTTTCGGCCTTCGACGTGACGCTAGCCGGGGTGTCGTTCAAGGGCGAATTGTCGGGCGACAAGCCCTGGAAGATCGAGGGCAAGGCCGAGGTCACGATCCTGTTCTGGGATATCCCGGTCGATATCGGCCCGATCACCTGGGGCGAGAAAACGCCGCTGCCCGCGCCGGAGGTCAACCCGATCGGCATGGCTGCCAAAGCGCTGCGCGCCGACGAGGCTTGGATGCCGGTGCTGCCTGCCGATGCAATGGGGCTGGTACGGCTGGCCCCTGCCGACGAGGTGCCGCTCTACCACCCGCTCGGCCGGATCGAACTCCGGCAGATCACTGTGCCACTAGAAACTGCAATTGACCGGGTGGGATCAAGCCGCGTCAGTGTGCCGCGCATCAACCTGGCTGATCCGCAACTCGGCGGGACGGCGGCGGGCGCGGTCTGGCCGCTGGCTGACCGCTTCTCGCCTGGCCATTTCCTGACGCTCGACGATCACGAGGTACTCGCCCGGCCGGAGTTCGAAGAGCACTCCTCTGGCCTAGGGATGGGTGCGGCGAAGGGGGCGACCTTCCCGACGGCGACGCATGCCGGATACGGCTGGAACACGGTCTACCCGAACCAGAGCTTCGCACCGACCTTCGGCAAGTGGGATCTTGCTGCGGTGTCATCGAAGATTTTCGCCGGCAGCGCCAAGATGCGTGCAGCGAAGGCCAACCCTTATGCCAACCCCGGGCCACGTCCCGAGGTGCTGGCGGTGCGTCCAAAAGGCGAGGTGTCGTTGGTTGCCGCCGATACCCTGATCACTGCCGCCGCCGCGATGCCCGCATCGACCGCCCGCCGGGTGATCGCCGAGGCAGCCGAGGCCGGCCAATCCCTTGCCACGTTATCCGCGGGGTTTGCATGATGTCCGACAGTCTGAAGCTGAGCGCCGGTGCTGCCTTCGTCGCGCGCTATGCCGAACTTGCCGCAGTGCCCTTCGTACCCGAGAACACCCATCTGGGCGATTACGTTTTCGTCCCGCATGTGAGGAACGGCCTGTCGGCGGCGATCGCTACGCAGCCCGCGGGCAACCGCGTGACCATCCGCGCCGAGGTTGCCGTGGCCGACAGCGCCAACCCCGCCGTGCGCGAGGCGGTGGTGCGGGATCTGACGCTGTTCGGACCCGGAGATGTGACCGGTCTCGATCCTGCGGCGATCATCCGGCGCGAGCCGGCGGCGCGTACAACCGATGCCGAGGACGGTTATCTGGCGCATGTCGAGTTCGGCCGACCCGACCTTCCCTGGCTGTTCTCGCCGCAGCCGCCAGCGGGAACAGACCTGCAGCCCTGGATCGTGCTGATCGTCTGCGAGGCGGCGGTTTCGCATCTGGAACCCTCGCGGGGCGAGTTGCCGGGGCAGATCTGGACTAAGAAGGGGCAGCTCCAGTCACTGGCCGACGCGCACCGTTATGCCCATGCGCAGGTGGTTGGGGCGGCGCTGAATGGTGGTGCGCCGCTCTTGCGCGGGCCGGCGGAGGGGTCGGTCGAGACCCGGCTGTCGGATGACCATGCGCCAGCCAACCTGTCGCGGCTTCTGTGCCCGCGGCGGCTGGATGACGCGGTGGAGTACATCGCGGCGGTGGTGCCGGCATTCGACTGTGGCGCGCGCGCTGGGCTTGGCATGCCGGGCGGGACGCTGGCACCGGCCTGGACGCGCGGTGGCAACGACACCGAGGACGACATCGCCCTGCCGGTCTACGACGCCTGGACCTTCCGCACCGCAAAGGGAGGCGACTTCCGCGCGCTGGCCAAGCGGATCCAGCCCATTGGCGCGCCTTGGGCGGTGGGGCGGCGGTTCATCGACCTGTCGAAGCCCGGCAGCGGCGTGCCGGAGTTGGCGGTCGAGCAGGCGGGGTCGATCCAGGTGCTGGAATGCGCGCTGTTCTCTCCCGCGATGGGAGGCCCCGCCGCGCCCGCCCCTTGGCCGGTGTTGCAGCGCGAAGCGGTGCGGCTACGCGTCGATGCGGCGAATGCCGACCAGCCGGACTTGCCGCGCGTTGGCGCGCGGCTTTACGCGCGCTATCAGCGCGCAGCCACGCGGATAGGCGAGGTCTTCGGTGCGGCGCCCTTTGCAGGCGGCACGGCGGCGGCGGACGCCGACTGGTTCACGGCGCTGAACACCGACCCGAAACACCGGATCGTCGCGGGCCTTGGCGCGCGGGTGGTGCAGAAGGATCAGGAACCGCTGATGCAGGCCGCTTGGGCGCAGGTCGACGGCATCCGCAAGGCCAACCAGATCATCGCCTGGGCGATGCTGGCGGAACGGGTGAACCTGTCGCTTGATCGTCGGCATCTGGAGCCGCTCGACCCTGGGCGGCTGTTGCAGGTCACGCGCAACATCCACACCCGCATCCGCGATGGTGGCCAGCCACGCAGCGTGGCGGCCGCGGTGACCTTCAGCCGCACCGCAGACGCGACCCTGGGCGCCGCGTTCCGCCGGGCGCTGCGCGCCGGTGGGCCGCTGGTACGGCGGCAGGGTCTGGCGGCGGACGTGCAGGGGCAGATGGTGGCGAACCGGGCGGGGTTCCGCGACCATCGCATCGCCTACCGCAACCCCGACGGGATTGACGCTGTGTCGGACACCGGGATGATGTTCCTGACACCCGAGGTGCTGGGGCGGGTTATGGGTGTGGCCCCCGACCGGGCGCAGGCCACCTTCGCAAGGCGGATGAAGGCGCTTGTGACCACTGGCCCGGCGGTCCGCGTGCTGCACAGCGTGGCCTGGGAGAAACCGGTGTCCGAACGCCCCGGCGCCGCGATCGGGCGGCACATCCTCAGCCAGATGAAAGAGCGTATCCCGGTGGCCGGCGGCCCGCAGATCGACGCGGGCGCCACGATGCTGGGGCAGGTGCTGACGGGGCTTGCAAATGCCGGCGGCGAATTGTCCGCGCCGGCGAAGGCGGCGTTTGGCGATGTGCTGCGGGTGTTGCCAGTGCAGGACCTGGGTCTGATGATCCGCCCGCGCGACAGCGGCCTTCGCCCGCTGGACGGTGGGGCCTTGCGACCGCTGGACGGCGGCCTGCGGCCTTTCGGCGGGCGTGCGCCGCTGCAGCCGTTCGATGGCGGCGTGGCCTTGCGGCCGCTGGGTCTGCGCAACCGCAGTGGCCGGCTCATCGGGCCAACGATCACCGACGTGCCCTTGGTCGACCCGGGCACGGTGCGTGAGGTGCCCCCGCTCGTCCGCTTCGAATCCGGCCTGTCGCGCGACCTGACGACGGCGATCCGGGCGCTCGACGCGCTGGGGCCTGACAGCTTTGCCCGACAGGCCCGGGCGATCATCACCGAGATCCGCCTACCGCCGAAACCCGACACCGACCTTGGCCCGCTGACGGTGACGAGACCGGGCGTGCTGGCGCAGATCGCGCCGCGGATGACTGCTCGGCTCGCGCTGAAGGGCCGCATCACCGGCCGCCCGAGTTTCTACGACCCATCGTGGTTTGACTCCGGCCTGCGCCCTATCATGGCGGCGCCTGTCTTCAAGCGCGCGATGTACGAAGCGCTGGCCGATTATGACCGCGACTGGCTGGTGCCCGGCCTTGGCCAGATCGCGGAACGGGATTTCGTGACGCTTCTGTCGATCAACCCAGCCTTTGCCGAGGCATTCCTGGTCGGCGCATCGGACGAGATGGGGCGCGAGCTTTTGTGGCGCGACTATCCGACCGACCAGCGCGGCACCTACTTCAAGCGGTTCTGGGACGCCGATGAGGACGAGTTGACACAGCCGATTCACCTGTTTGGCCGCCAGCCGGTCGGGCGACACTTCGCCATAGGCGGCGATGCCGCGGCTGGGGCGGGGGCGCTGGCGCTGGTGATCCGGGGCGAGCTTCTGCGCCGGTTTCCCGATACGGCGGTCTTCGCCATGCGGGCGACCGGCCCGGCGGTCAGCGCGCCCCCGACTTTCATCGCCGGGTCCGAGGCGCGGATTCTGTTCTCCGCACAGCTGCCGCCCGACATCACCATCGTCGGCTTCGACCTGACAGTTGCGCGCGTGATGGGGCCCGAGAATTGGTGGTTCGTGCTGGCGCAGAATCCGACCGCGCCGCGCTTTGGCCTGGCCACCGACCCCTCGGCGGCGACCGACCATGGCAACCTCGACTGGGCCGACTTCGGCACCATTCCGCCGGGGGGCTTCCTGACGACGACCCGCAGCCTGACAATTACCGACCCCGACAGCCGCCCGACATCCGTGCAGTGGCCCGGCCATGCCGGAGTGACTGCACGGACGCTGCTTGTCAGCCCGATCCGCGCCGCCTTTCGCGGGGCGGACCTGATCCAGAAGCTGTCTTCCCCCACCTGACACACGGGATGCCATGCCATGCCGCCGATCGACCTGAACGCGTTGAAAGCCAAGCAGACCGAAGCCGCCCGCGCGCGCCTGGCGCTTGACCGGCACGAAGAAAAGCTGACCGGCCTGCTGGCCGAACGCCGCGATGCCGAGGCAGCTCTGCAGGCGGCGGGGCGGGCCGGCAATGCGGCCGCGGCCCGCCGCGCGGTGGCGGCAGCTGAGCGGCTGGGTCTGGCGGTTGAGCAGGCGCGCCGCATCCGGGCCGACCTGATCGGCGCGCTCGATGTCTCGATCCTCGGCACCATCGACCTCGGCTTTGACGCACCCGGCGACGTGCCGATGCTTCTGCTGCCGGTGCGGCTGGAAACGCGGTTTGGCAAGGATGCCGCCGGCGCCCCGGTGCTGCGTATCCGTATCCATCCCGACGACATCCACATCGACCTTACCGACCCCGGCGTGACAGCCGAAGAAGCAGCGGCGGCGCGGGCATACTGGTCGGTGCTGTTCGCCGCCACGGATGACAGCGGCATGGCGGATGGCTGGGCCACATTTGTGGCGACCGTCGGCAAGCGCCGCGCGCGGCTGGTGTCGCGCGCCCTGCGGCCCTTGAACGCCGGCGCCCGTGGCACCGGCGCAGCGCCCGACTTTCCCGAAGTGGCGCCGCCGGCCCATCGCGCCTCGCGCCCGCGCCTGCTGCCCGACGTGTTCCGCGTCATGGCCCGGCAGGGCAGGCAGGAGTTGACGGCGACCGGGAACCGCGTCGCCCAGGACCTGCGCATCGGCCTTCTGGCCGATGACGGGTCGCAGCTGATCGACCGCGACGGGTTGAAGGTGCTGGCTGGGACGGAGTGGCTGTTCGACTATGCCGCGGCTGAGGCCGCGGGGATGGCGATCACCCTGCCGCTCGCCAGTGCGAACACGCCAATCGAACGAGTGTTCGTCTATGGCGTGACCGGCACCCGCCGCCCGCAGGACACGGCGGCAGAGTTTGCAGCGCTGCTGGCCGCCCATGACGGCGGGCCGGGCCTTGCTTTCGTGCCGCAGGGCACGCCCACCAACAACACCGAGGCCGCGAGTTCGGATTGGCGGCGCTGGATGGACCCGCCGCCCTTGCCTTTGACCCCGGTTGGCACCCCTGCCGATGCGAACGGCAGCGTGACGGCAGCAGCCCTTGGCCTGGGTGCCGCGGGCGGCGTGCTGGACGAGGTCCCCGGTGCGGCCCTGCGCGAGCAGGGCGCGGCAGCGGCGATGAATGCGGCGCTTTGGCCCGCGACCTGGGGTTATTTCTTGGGAACGCTCGACCAGGACGAAAAGGCGCTCGACACGCCGCTGGTGGAGGGGCTGCGGCAGTTCCATCAATCGCATGTGCGCGGGCGCGGACGGCTGCCGGTGCTGCGGGTTGGCGACCAGCCATATGGCCTTCTGCCATTCGCGGGGTTCCAGCGCGCGGCACCTGCGGGCGGGGACCGAACCGAGCGCGGCCTCGACACCTTCCTGCGCCGCGCCTTGCCCAACTGGCTGAACGCTGTGGGCGACCTGCCGCGCATAGGACCGAACGGCAGTGCCGAGACGGTGCTGAAGATCTTCGGCAGTGCACCGCTATCCTGGGGCGTCCGGGCGCGGAAATGTCTGTCACGCGATCTGCTGATCAAGGTGCAGGCGGCGACCGACGAGGCAAAGCCCGCTGCCGAAGTCGAGGCGCTGCTGACCCAACTTTTGGCGGAATCGCTCGGCGGCTTTTCCTACGTCTACGGGGCAGGGTCGCTTGATACTGCGTCGCTGCCGGTGATGCTGCCCTATGCCGACCCGTCGCGAGATGCGGTCTTTATGCAGGCACTGCTCGACGGCAGGGCAGGGGGTGCGATATCTTCGGTTTTCCAAGCGCTGGTGGGGCTTGGCTGGGCCAGGCTTCAGGCCGAGGCCAAGCCGCCGCCCCGCGCCGCCGAGGCACTGCGGGCGACCGCGCGGATCGACCCGGTGCTAACCGAACGGGTGATCGGCACCGTCACCGGCCCCGACACGATGGCAGCTGCCGACTACGCCGGGATACTGGCGCAGATGACCGCCGCCGGCGACGGCCTGCCACAGGTGCGGGGCATGGGCGTTCTGCCGATGGGCGCGGCACGGGACTGGGCCGAGGTCACGCTGCAGGCCACCTCGATCGCTGAGCGCGACTTCTGGGGGCATCATCTGGGTGGGTTGCTTGTCGGTGCGAAGCAACGGCTGGCGGCGATGCGCGAAGGGTTGCAGACGCTGGTCGCGCTGTCGGCCTCGCCAGAGGGGGGCGATCTGTCGATGCTTGTGGCCGAGGCGCTGGACACCGCAAGTCACCGGCTGGATGCCTGGGCCTGCGGGCTGTCCTCGGCCCGGCTTGACCGGATGCGCGCAACTGCGGGCGAGGGGCTGACGGTCGGCGCCTACGGCTGGCTGTTCGACCTGCGCCCTGCACCGCGGGCCAAGCCCGAGGGCGGTTTTGTCGCCGCGCCGTCGCTAGAGCTTGCGACGACGGCGGGGTTGCTGCGGTCGGCCTATCTGGCGCACAACCCCGCCGACGGCAGCGGCGGGGCTTTCGCCATAGACCTATCAAGCGGCCGGGTGCGGCGGGCGCTGGCGCTGGTCGAAGGGGTGGCCAACGGCCAGACGCTGGGGGCGCTGCTCGGCTATGACTTCGAGCGGCGTTTGCATGAGGGGTTGTGCGACCGGTTCGTCATGTCCTTCCGCGGCATCGCGCCCCTAGCGGCGGCCTCTGGCGCGCCGGTCACTGACGCCGAGGCGCAGGCCCTGGCAGGCGTGAACGTGACCGATATGTTGCGACTGATGGACCTTTGGGGCCACCAGGGGGAGGGGGCGGCCGGTATCTTCACCCGGTTGGCTGTGCCGCCCAAGGGGAACGAATACCTCGACCCGGAGGTCATCTGGAAGGCACCGACGCCCGCCGAGCGCAAAGTGATCGAGGCCGCGATGGCCGCTGGGATGGCTGATGCGGATGCGGTGGCGGACCTCTTGATGGCGGAATCGGTGCATCAGCTGGCCAGCGGCAACCTCGCCCGTGCTGCAGCGGCGCTGGATGCCGGGGGCAAGGGCGAGGCACCGCCGCCCGCCGCGCCCGACGTGATCCAGTCCGGCGGCCCGGGCACGATCATCACCCACCGTGTCATAGCGCTCTGCCCGCCTGGCGGGGGCTGGGGCGCGCCGACGCCGCGGACCGAGGCCAATCCGGCCGTCGAGGCCTGGGCGGCGGCGCGGTTGCCAGATCCGGGCAAGGTCGTGCTTGGCGAGAAGGCGGGTGGCGGCAAGGCAACGCTGGCCGACGCGCGGATCGGGGCGGCTGACTTTGCCGCTCTTGCGCGGCACGGGCCGACGCTCGACCGGTTGATCCGCGCCCGCGCGCCGCTCGCCAACCCCGAGGCGCCGCTGGTGGCAGCGGGGGTAGGGATAATCGGGGCGGGCGAGATGGCGTTTGAAGAGGCGACGTTGACCGCCCTTGCGTTGCAAGAGGTGCTGGACGGGGCCGAGCCGCTTGGTCCGTTGCAGATCGGCCTGCCCGAGGCACAGGGCTGGGCGCCCGTTGCGGGGGCGGTGGCGGCTGCACTGGCGCGGCTGGCCACCGCAGCGGGGATGCTGCAGGCTCGGCTTCAGACTTTGCAAGGCCTGCTGACGGGACAGGCCGTAGCGCGGGCCGACCTGACGGCAGCGCTGGTCGACTTGGCCGAGTTCGGCATCGTCATGCCGAACCTGCGCGAGGCACAGGCGGCCGACCTGGCCGTGCTGGCGCTGAACGAGGGGGCAGAGCGGCTGGCCCGCGCCATGGCCGCGCAAGCCGCGCCCGCGCTGACGGCGGCCACGGTCGCCACGGTCGCCACGGCCCTGTTCGGCGAGGGCACGCCCGTGCCGCTAGCGCAGGTATTTGCCGCTGGGGTCCCCGGAGAGGTAACGGGCGACCGCGCCGTTACTCCGCCTTCGCCCGGGGCGGCGGAGCGGTATCTGGCCGATTTCGGCACCGTGCGGCCGGCAATCGGGCGGATGCAACGGATGAACCTTCTGTCAGGCATCTTCGGGCGCGGGCCGCAACTGGTAGTGCGGCAACTGGTGGGCCTGGGCGAGGACCCGCCCGATGTCTGGATCGGCGAGGGGATCTCGGGCGACCGCCGATCCCCCACAGCGCCCGTCGTGTCGCTGTTGGCCGACGCGCCGGCGGGCTTTGATCTGACCCAGCCCGTGACCGGTCTGCTGATCGATGACTGGACCGAGACGACGGCACAGCGCCAACCGATGGGGAAGGGGGGGCCCGTCGTGAGCCGCACCACGGCGGGCGTCGCCATCCACGCCGACGCGCCGGGCGCCGAGCCGCCGCAGAGCCTGATCCTCGCGCTGTCGCCCGACGGCAATCGCTGGACGGAAGAACGGATGCGTGACCTTCTGACCGACATGATCGAGATGGCGCAGGCGCGCCTCGTCACACTCGAAACCCTGCCGCTCGCCGCGCGGGTGCTGCCGGCGATCTACACGCAAAGCTGGTCGCTGCAGGGGACGCCGGCGATCGACTGGTCGAAACTACTTGGCGACAAGGCGGCGCTGGCCGTGACCGAAGGCATCAAGTCCTTCACCATGCTACGGGAGGGCTGAATGGCTCCGAAATTCATGGCCGAGACGGCGCTGGTCGACATCGCCCTTAAAGACAACCTACTGTACACCGTGCTGGCCAAGCCACCGGCCTGGACACGGTTGGAGCCACAGTCTGTTTCGGGCGACCCGGCGCCCGGCATAGCGGCGCGGCTGCACGATCCCCTGTGGTTAATCGGGCGGCAATGGCAGATGGGTGAATTCCGCGGCGAGGACTGCGGCACGCCCGTGTCGGTGCGCCTGCGTGCAACGACCCAGGGACTGACAGCACTGCGTCCGGGCGGGCCGGACAAGGGGCATGCGCCGGTCGCGCTGGACCCCGATGCCGTGTTCGAGCCGGCGATCGAGGCCGAACCCTGGGCCGCCCCCACCCTGCGCGACCGGGCCGAGGCAGCACAGGCGCTGGTCGCGGCGCTGGCCCCGCTCGGTTGGGGGGGCGAGGCGGTGCTGCTGGCCGAATGCCCGTTTGACCTCGCCGCACCCGACCTGGCGGCGCAGGCACCGGATGCGGCGTGGGTGATGATCGCACACCATCTGCCCGATGCGGAGGCTGCGGCCCTGGCGCTGGAGGGCGGCGCGCCCGGCTGGTTGGCGGGTGAGGCCGTCGATGTGATCGACGCCGCGGCAGCTTGGCTGGAGTGGTACCGCCGCAATGTCTCGCTCCGCACCCATGCCGCCGACAGCTGGCATGCCAAACGGCTGGAGTATCGCTTTGGCCTGCAGTCGGGCACCGGGCCGAAGGCCCGGCGGCTCGAGGCGCCGTGTCATCTGGGGGGGCCGGTGGAGTGGTATTCGGTTGACCTTGCCGAAGGGGCGGGCCTCGGGCTGGCCGCGCCAGCGTCGATGACCGAGCACCGCGCGCATGTCCATGCCACCGGCCTGCGCTATGCCGGGATGCCGGCCAACCGGATGTGGCAGTTCGAGGACGGGCAGGTTAACTTCGGCGTCACCGACGTACAGCCGAACGACCTCGCCCGGCTGGTCTTTCTGGAATACGCGACGATCTATGGCAACGACTGGCTGGTTGCCCCCATCGACCTGCCGCGCGGCGTGCTCGCCCGGGTCGAGGAAGTCAGCTATACCACCACCTTCGGCGAGACATTCACGGTTGATCCTGCCGCCGACGCGGCGCGGCGTGGCCGGTTCCGGCTGTACGCGACCGATGCACCAGGCGGGACCGAGCCCTGCTTCGTCATCCCCCCAAACAGCCGCGCCGCGATCGAGGCGGCACCACGCGAGGAGGTAGTCTTCGCCCGCGACGAGACGGCGAACGTAGTCTGGGCGATTGAGCGCAGCGTCGAGGGGGCCGATGGGCTTGCCCGAGATCGCGCCAGCGCCGCAGCGCCGGTCTTCCCGGTGGCCCGGCCTGGCCCGGGGGCGGATCTGGCCTGGACGCTCGAATCCCTGCCGCCGGACTACTGGATTCCGATGGTGCCGGTGCCGAATGGCGGCGGCGGCGGCTTTTTCCTGCGCAAGGGCAGTTTCGACGGCACCGACAGCGCCCGTGGCCGGGTGTTGGCGCCGGTGCCGTTCGACCTGTTCGACGAGGAGGTCCCGCGGGAGGGCGTGCGGCTGGCCCGCGTGCCGTCTGTGCTGCGCGACGAGCGCGGTCGTTTGAACCGCTGGATCGCCCGCCGAGTTTTCGCAGCTTGGGGCGAGGGACGCTCGCGGTTGGCCTATGACGTGACCTCAGGCCCGTCCGACGATATCTAGGGCGGCAACGGCAGGTCCGCGGGCTCTGCCTGTGGAAACCGGCGTGAGCTGGGCAGGGCGTCCACGTAGCCTTAGGTCGTGACCTGACGCTCCCCGTCATTTCGCTAGTTCAAAGCCTCGCCTGAAATCATCCGCGTTGCCGAAACGTTGTCGGTCAGATTTCCTCTGTCGTTGTGCAACGTTGAAGACCTTCTGCACGAGCGCGGTATCGAGATCAGCCACGGTTCGACACCAGTCCCGTTTCCTCCGCCAAGCTTCCTCAGAATTTGACATGTCAATTCTTACTGTGGCCGCAACGTCTATCGAACTTGAGATAGCCTGCGGTTTTCAGTTTTGCCCAACTGGGCGGGCGGGCAACTGGGCCCGGCGCCACACTGGTCGGGTTGCGCCGGTGCGGGGTGAAGGTTTGGGCTAACTCATCTTGGGTTTCCCAACCAAGGCGCGAAGTGGGGCCGTCTTGCCGAACCACCTCATCCCTCACGGTCATCCGGCAACAGCCAATCGCCCGGCCCGCCCGTCGCTCGCTTATCCCGTGGGTTTCCAGAAAATGAGCGACCGCTTGCTGCTTTGCGGTGGGCGCGACCAGTTTCTTCCGAGCAGATTCTTCAGGGCGGCTTTGCCCAGCATGGCATCGGCGAGCAGCAGTTTCAGCCGAGTGTTCTCGTCTTCCAGCCCCTTCAGCTGCTTCACCTCGCCGACATCCTTCCCGCCATACTTGGCTTTCCAGCCGTAAACGGCTGCATCGCTGACATCGTGCTTGCCGCACAAGTTGACTGCGGAGCTTGCGGCACAAGTCGGCCACGGAAATTCCGGTCTCATCTTTCTCGGAATGCCGATCATCTGATCTTCGGTGAACCTGCTACGCTTCACCTCTCTGGCCCTTGCGGTTGGGCCAGAATCCACCTGAAACTGGATTGGGCGTAGGGGGTAACGTCTGCCAGCACTGATGAGCGCGGTCCTTTCACCCGGTCGTCATCCTTGACCCTCGCCCGTTTCCGTCACTCCGCCACCGTCTTCAGGTTGCTGACAAGTTCCCGCCTCAGTTGCGAAAGCGAAGCCCGCGACCGCCGTTTTGCGGCGCTGGCAGCGGGCGTGGTCATGACGCTGCCGTGACGATCTTTTCCCATAGTGCTTCCTTCCATTCCGTCGAAAGTATCGCACCAGCAAGGCATGGGATCAAAAAGCTAGCGAAGGCGCCGGGCAGCATTAGAAAAAATGTATGGTACTGTTTCGCGGGTCCGGAAATCCGTTCTCGCCAGCGGGCCTGATCAGGGGCAGAAGGATGGCGATGCAAGCAGGAGAACGACATGCCCAAGCTGATGATAGCGCTGTTGCTCATGGTGCCGGGCTTGGCGTTGGCCGATGCTGATCGGATGACGGTGAATGGTCATTCTGTCGAGATCAATGATGGCACCCAAGGCGGCAAGATGCTGTTTGTCGACGGGCAAGTCATGCACGCAAACGGCCTTATCCTGCTGGACGCGGCGCTCCTTGAGGTCGCTGGCGTTCCGGTGGTGACCGGAATTTCCGGGGCTGGCGGCAATGTCTGCAATGCGGCTCCGTTCGTTGTGGTGCTGCCTGATGGTGCCGCGCCGGAATTCTATGGCCCCATCGACAGCTGCGCCAACCTGCAGATTGTTGACGTGCAGCCAGAGGCCATCGTTTTCGCCTCTGAGCCGGTACCATCGCAGCCGGGGGAGGTTTGGGTCTGGAACCGCATAACGGGAATGACAGAGGCTTTGCCAGAAGAGTTCGCACCAACTGAAGGTGCGGGCTGGGACCAGTTGAGCGATCTGGCAGAGGCCCATCCGGCGGATGCGATGGCGCTGGAACCGGTCTATCAGGCGCTGGTGAGCGGGCTTGGCGCTGATTATCCAATCTATGCCGAGCGGATTTCCGGGCTTGGTTCGGGCGACCTTACTGCCGAAGGCTATCTGGGCGAAGCTTGCGAGAAGTATACCTGCGAGGCGGATTTCGCGGTGCTTTACCTGCACAAGGCGACACGACAGGTGTTCGCGATCTGGCACGTCTCCGGCGAGATCGAGAACCGGATCTATCCCGAGGACACCTCTCTGTGGCCACCAGAAGCGATGGTCGTGCTGCGCGAAAAGGCTGCTGCGGGGGACTGAGCGCAGCGGAGCCGCCTTCGGGTGGATGCAACCCAAATAGGCATCATCCGATGTATACTATTCGGATGTGCCATTTGCGGCGCTGGATGACCAAAACAAACGGGCCGGAGGTGTGTCCCCCGGCCCGAAAACTTTGCTCAGCGCACTGGCCGCGTTGTCAATTGCGCGCGCGGTCCACCATCTTGCCCTTGGAAATCCAGGGCATCATGGCGCGCAGCTTTTCACCGACCTTTTCGATCTGGTGTTCGTCGTTGATCCGGCGGGTGGCCTTGAAGAATGGTTGGCCGACGGCGTTTTCCTGCATGAAGTCGCGCACGAATTTGCCGGTCTGGATGTCGGTCAGGACCTCTTTCATCCGGGCCTTGGTTTCGGCGTAAGGCAGGATGCGCGGGCCCGAGACGTATTCGCCATATTCTGCGGTGTTCGAGATCGAGTAGTTCATGTTGGCGATGCCGCCTTCATAGATCAGGTCGACGATCAGCTTCACCTCGTGCAGGCATTCGAAATAGGCCATCTCCGGCTCGTAGCCCGCTTCGACCAGCGTCTCAAAGCCCATGCGGATCAGTTCGACCAATCCGCCGCAAAGCACGGCCTGTTCGCCGAAGAGGTCGGTTTCGCATTCCTGACGGAAGTTCGTCTCGATGATGCCCGAACGACCGCCGCCGATGGCGGAGCAGTAGGACAGACCGATTTCCATCGCTTTGCCGGTCGCGTCATTGTGGACGGCCACAAGGCAGGGCACGCCGCCGCCCTTGACATACTCGCCGCGCACGGTGTGGCCGGGGCCCTTGGGGGCCATCATGATGATGTCGACGCCCTTTTTGGGTTCGATCAGACCGAAATGGATGTTCAGGCCATGGGCGAATGCAATGGCCGACCCTTCGCGGATATTGTCGTGGACGTATTTCTTGTAGGTCTCGGCCTGCAGCTCATCCGGCATGGTGAACATGATCAGGTCAGCCCATTTGGCAGCCTCGGCGATGTCCATGACCTTGAGGCCCTCGGCTTCGCATTTCTTGGCCGAAGCGGAGCCGGCACGCAGCGCCACGACGACGTTCTTGGCGCCTGAATCGCGCAGGTTCAGTGCATGGGCGTGGCCTTGCGAGCCGTAGCCGAGGATGGCGACCTTCTTGTCCTTGATCAGGTTGATGTCGCAGTCACGGTCATAATACACGCGCATGGGCGGGTTTCCTTTGCTTAATGGATGGTCGGACTATAGTGGCTTTTGGCTGTTGATCTCTGCGAAGTTAAACAGATTTATGCCAGTTCAGACTATTTCATTCGTCAATACTACAATGTATGCAGAAATCATGCAGCCCGATCAGATCGACCGCCGAATTCTGCGCCAGCTTTTGGCCGAGCCTGAAATGGCCGTCAAGGCATTGTCTGATCACGTCGGTGTGACGGCGGCAACTTGCGCGCGGCGGTTGGAGAAGCTGCGTGAGGCGGGGATTTTGCAAGCGCAGACGGCGCGGATTGATTGGCGGCGCTTGGGATATGAGGTGGAGGTATCGCTGCGATTCACGCTGGATAAGACTGATCCGCGGGCGTTTGATCAGTTTCTGGATGCGGCGCGGGACGTGCCGGAAGTGATTGCGATTGAGACGTTTCTAGGCCGGGTGGATGTGCGTTTGAACCTGGTTGCGCGCGATATGGCGCATTATGCCGAAATTTACCGCAGCCGCATTCTGACCTTGCCGCATATTGCCGATATCGAGGCGTTGATGCTGATTGCGACCATCAAGGATGGCGAGGGATTGCCGCTGTGATTGATCTTGATGACACGGACCGCGCGATTTTGCGGGCTTTGGTGGCGGATGCCGGGGTTAGTGCGGGGGAATTGGGGCGGCGGCTGGGGCTTAGTCAGCCAGCGGCGTGGCGGCGGGTGCAGCGGTTGACGGATGCGGGCATTCTGGCGGGGCAGCGGGTGACGGTGGACCGTGCAGCGTTGGGGTTTGGAGTGACGGTGTTTTTGGGGGTAAAGCTGGCCACCAAGGGCCGTGTGTCGCTGGAGGATTTTGAGCGCGCCGTTGTGGCGATACCGGAAGTGCAAGTGGTGCAGCATGTGTTGGGGCTGTTTGACTACCGGCTGCGGGTCGTGGCCCGCGATATTGCGGACTTCGAGCGGGTTTTGCGGCGGCGGATCATGACCCTGCCGGGGGTGGGGCAAGTAGAGGCTAATGTGCTGTTGACCGAAGAACGTCGCCCCGGACCCTTGGGCTAGCCGCAAACAGGCCAGCGATAGGCCGCTGCGCGGTCTATTTTTCGAGTGAATCGGGAGGCTGTGCATGAAGATCGTAAAGCTGGAAACTTTCGGCAACGCGTTCGTGTGCTTTGTGCGCGCAACTGTTGAGACGGGTGATCAAGGTTGGGGGCAACTGTCCACTTACAACGCCGACATCACGGAGACGGTGTTTCATCGGCAGATCGCGCCGCATGCGCTGGGCACTGATGCGCTCGATTTCGCCGATACACTGCAACTGATCCAGGAACGCGAGCACAAGTTTCCCGGCAGCTATCTGCGCCGGGCGATGACCGGTCTGGACACAGCACTTTGGGATCTGCGGGGCAAGCTGGAAGGCAAGCCGGTGGTTTCGCTGTTGGGAGGCACACCAGGACCGCTGCGCGCCTATGCCAGTTCGATGAAGCGCGATATCACCCCCGAGGATGAAGCGGCGCGGTTCATGCGACTGCGAGACGAGAAGGGCTTTACCGCGTTCAAGTGGCGCGTGGGGGCGGAATGTGGGCGCGACAGGGATGAATGGCCGGGGCGCACGGAAGCGGTTATTCCCATTGTAGCCAAAGCCTTGGGAAGCGAAGTTGAGAAACTGGTTGATGGCAATTCCTGTTTTTCGCCAGCGCGCGCCATCGCCGTGGGGCGGCTGCTGGA
>NZ_JANMET010000044.1:0-15277 GCF_031377265.1 Tabrizicola sp.
CGGGCCGCCTAGGCCCAGAAATCAACCCAAGGACTCTCCCCAACCCCGGAGGGAATACGGGGCTCAGGTCACAGGGTTGATGCCCAGCTGCCGGCTCAACTGCGCGAGCATTCGGGGCCACCCTCGAACCGGTGGCGGGCCGGCCCCTGATCCTGCGATCGCTGTATTGCTGCTCTGACAGCCTGCGTGGTCGTGACGCTCCCGTGATCAACCTGTCCCACAACGATTCCTTCCATTCCGGCGAAAGGATCGCGCCATCAAACCGTGGGATCAAACACCTGGATGACAGGATGTGCAGCGCCTGCAGTTTGGCGGATTGCGGGCCTCTCATATCTCCAGACTTCGCCTGTATGCGCCGGGTGATTTTCCGGTCCCGCGCTGAAAGACTCGTCCGAAATAGGCGGGATCTTCGAAGCCCAGGGCAAAGCCCACCTCTTGCACTTGCATCCTCGTATAGGCCAGCAGCCGGCAGGCTTCGCGAAGTCGCGTGGCTTCGACAAACGGCTGGGGTCCAAGGCCCGTGGCTGTCTGGCACAAGCGCCGCAAGTGGCGTTCCGACAAGGCAAGTTCGCGGGCGTAATCGGCAACTGACCAATTGTCAGCCAGATGTTCGCGGATCAACCGTCCGAATTCGCCGATCCTTGGGTCGATCTGGCCTGCGCCCGGCGTTTGGCTACCCGCCACAGCAAAGATAGCGCAACCAATGGTCAAGGCTTCGGCACGCAGCCGCAACCGACGCAGAGTTCCTTGCGTCTTGTGAAGGGCGGCGATGCGGCTGAACCCATCGGCAAGGATTTCCGAACTGGGCGCGAAAAATGTGCTTTCGAGGATCGGCGCAGTCTCGGAATCGCCGCCAAAGAGCTCAGGGAAATCACTGACGGGCAGCGTCAACACATAACCCTCGGTGCCTGCCGAAAAGGTGAATCCGTGAACCACCCCGGCAGGCACGTTGACGAGACAGGGCGGCTCCAGCAAATGGATTTCGCCGTCAAGTGTCAGGCGGGCTTGTCCGCCTAGGATCAGGAAATTCTGATGCAGATGCAGGTGCCGATGCGGTTCGATCTGCCATTGAAGGCCTGCAGCGCGGTCAATGATCCGCTCGATATGCAGCAAATCCGGAAAAGGGCTCTTCTCGCCATAAAGCTGCCAGGACTGAATCGGGGATGGGGCGTTCATCATGGCCGGAAAGTGCCAGACTATTGCCGCTCTGTCCATTCGCAAGTCTGGCTTTCCGGGGCAGGATTGACGCAAAATGAGGGAAAGCGATGCGAACTCAGGTCGCGATCATCGGAGGTGGGCCTTCGGGACTGCTGCTTTCACAACTGCTGAACCGGGCCGGAATTGCCACGGTCGTGCTGGAACGCCAAAGCCGCGACTACGTGCTGTCGCGCATTCGCGCAGGGGTGCTGGAAGAAGGCTTGGCGGGGCTGCTGCGCGAAGCGGGTGCCGGGGCACGTATGGATCGCGACGGGATTGTTCACCACGGCTGCTATCTTGCAAGCAATGGGAAAAAATTCCGCGTCGACTTTCGGGCCGCTAGCGGGAAAAGCGTGATGGTCTATGGCCAGACCGAACTGACCAAGGATCTTTATGCAGCGCAGGATGCCATTGGTGCCACCGTGCTGCACGGGGCCGAGGATGTGGCCTTGCATGACCTTACAACCGACGCGCCTTGCGTTACATGGAAAGATCAGAATGGCCAGCATCGGCTGGAGTGTGATTTCATCGCCGGCTGCGATGGTTTTCACGGGGTCAGCCGTCAGGCAATTCCGACGCAGATCAGGCAAAATTTTGAGAAGGTTTATCCATTCGGCTGGCTTGGGGTTCTGTCACGCACCCCGCCCGTTTCTGATGAGCTGATCTATGCCGCGCATGACCGGGGTTTTGCGCTGGCCTCGATGCGCAATCTGATGCTGTCACGATCTTACATCCAGGTGCCGCTGACCGACCGGGTCGAGGACTGGTCGGATGATGCTTTCTGGCAGGAATTCCGTGCGCGGATGCCCGAAGATGTGGCGACGAAGCTGGTCACTGGCCCGTCGGTGGAAAAGTCGATCGCCCCGCTCCGGTCATTCGTGTCGGAACCGATGCGGTGGGGGCAGTTGTTCCTGTGCGGCGATGCGGCGCATATCGTGCCGCCAACAGGGGCCAAGGGCCTGAACCTTGCGGCATCCGATGTGCACTATCTGTTCGAAGGGCTGTCAGACCACTACCTGCGCCGCGATGACCGGGGGCTAGAGCGCTATTCCGAACGCGCCCTGCAGCGGATCTGGAAAGCGATGCGGTTTTCCTGGTGGATGACGATGCTGCTGCACCGCTTTCCCGAACATGACCGCTATGATCGGCGGATGCAGAATGCCGAGCTTACCTTATTGCAAAGCTCGGACGCTGCGCAGAGGGTCATGGCCGAAAATTACACAGGCCTGCCGTATTAGATTAGTGCCTTCAACGATTGCAGGTCGACGAGTGTTTGGTCGGCCGTTGGCGTCATCCCCGCGACGATAGGCTACGACAACGAGGCGATGCGGCGCTTTGCCGGGATCGAGCGTGGCGACAACCGCATCCCCGACGAGACGACCATCCTCGACTTCCGCCATCTTTTGGAGCGTCACGGGCTGACCAAGGGGATCTTTGCCGATGTGAAAACGCATCTGGCGGACAAGGGCATCACGCTGCTGTCGGGAACCTTGGTCGATGCAACGATCATCGACGCGCCGTCCTCGACCAAGAACAAGGCGGGGGCACGCGACCCGGAGAAGTCATCCACCAAGAAGGGCAATGACTGGTTCTTCGGCATGAAGGCGCATGTCAGCGTCGATGCGGACAGCCGCGTGACTCACAGCCTGGACACGTCAACGGCCAAGCTGCACGACAGCCAGGTCTGGGACGACCTGCTGCACGGCGAGGAAACCTCGGTCTGGGCCGACAAGGGCTATGTCAGCGCCGAGCGTGATGCCGCGTTCACCGAAGAGGGCAAGGTCTGGGGTATCATGCGTAAAGCCCCCAAAGGTGGCCAGTTGCACCCGGTCCATGCGCAGATCAATCGCGTCATGGCGATGATGCGCGCGAAGATCGAGCACCCCTTCCGCGTCCTCAAGCGCCAGTTCGCTTACGTGAAGACGCATTACCGGGGGCTGGCCAAGAACCGCGCCCAGTTCTTCACCGTCTTCGCGTTCGGCAACCTGTTTCTGGTCAGGCCAAGGCTGATCGCATGAGGACGAGTCTGTTCGAAAACGCTCTAAAGGCCGCAAATGGTCCCATAAGTCCCGAAATCGCAGCCCCTTGCCCAAAAGGGGCATCGCCGCGACGCTCAGGCGGCCATCTCGGCGATGCCGAAGCCGTTGATCAGACGTTCCTTAACTTGACTTGATGACGCGAATCGCGCACGATCACACAATCGGGAGTGGAAAGACTTTTTCGGTTCTTTGCTCTGGAATTGCCATTATACTTATTCTGCCGTCACCAATTCTCTCATCAGTCGGTCCGCCCCTGTTGGGGGAGTTATGGGCATATGACGCAAGCGATGTGCGCCCCGTGCGGCCACACTGGAAAAATGCCTGATATGTCCCACAAAAGGGGCTGAACTTTCCGTTTCGGAAGGCTTGGTATCTCTGTCCCGGCCTGTCCCCGCCATCCGCCCTGCGGCCCGCAAAAAGGATATGACCGATCATGTATCAGCATCCCGGCGTCTACATCGAACATGCCGTCTCGAACGCCCTGTCCATCGAGGCTGCCTCCACCTCGGTCACCGCCTTCACCGGCCACGCCAAGCGGGGAACCCGCGTCACGGCAGCGGCAGGTGCGCCGGTCTTCATCACCTCGGTCGGCCAGTATGCCGCCCTGTTCGGTCCGCTCGGCAACAGTCCCGGCGGCATCAGGGACGAAGGTCAGACACCGGACGCGATGGGCCATGCGATCAACCTCTACTTTGCAAACGGCGGGACCAAAGCCTATATTGTGCCGGTCGCGAGCACCGACGGTGCGACAGCGACAAGAGTGTTCGACCTGCTGATCGGCGCCGACCGCCGCCGCCTGACCTTAACCGCTTCGTCCGGCGGCACCTGGGCGAACAAGCTGATGGTGCGGGTCAAGGCGGATCAGCTGGCCGATGAATTCATGATCACCCTCGGCACACGCAAGGAAGACACCGGCATCCCCGCCAATGCCGTCGACTGGAAGTTCGACACCGTGATCGAGGAATTCCGCGGCCTATCGATGGCCTCGGGCCGCAGCAACTTCATTCAAACCAGGATCAATGACGGATCGGCTCTGGTCAATGCCACCTGGATCAACCTTGCGGCGGGAGATCCGGCCACCGCCCCGCCGCAGACCGCTCTGCTCGCCGGTGGCGTGGAGCAGGCCGCCCCGAACGCGACCGATTTCAGCGCCGCCTTTGACCGGGTGAAAAACTACCGCGACATCTCGATCATGCTGCTGCCCGGCAAGGCCTATGCGGCAGGCGATAAGGCGATCTACGACAGCGCCATTACCCATGCCGAATTCATGCAGAACCGGCTGGTCGTGGTTGATCCCGGCTCGACCGAGCTGAAGAACCCGACCGCAGTTCAGACCGCAGGCTTCCCCACTTCGACCTACGCCGTCCTCTATTACCCGCAGGTCAGTGTCGGCAATCCCTACTACAATGCAGACCTGAACCCGACCGTTCCCCGCAGCTTCCCCCTGGGCCCCGCCGCCGCCGCCGCCGGCATGTGGGCGCGCATCGACGGTACGCGCGGCGTCTGGAAAACCCCGGCGGGACTGGAGGCGACGGTGCGCGGCACGCTGGGCCCTACCGTCCTGATCGGGAACGAGGCGCAGGACAATCTAAACGAATGGGGCGTAAACTGCTTGCGCGCGATCATCGGCCCGACGGTGATCTGGGGGGGCCGGACGCTGGCCACCAAAGCGCGACCCCAGTTCCGCTATGTCGCTGTCAGGCGCACGCAGAGCATCATCGGCGAAAGTCTGTATCGCGCGTTGCAAGCTGTTGTTTTTGAACCGAATGATCACAAACTCTGGGGGGCACTGCGCGCCAGCGTGGGCGATTTCATGGACGGCCTGCACCGGTCCGGTGCGTTTCAGGGCGAAAAGGCCAGCGACGCCTGGTATGTCCGCTGCGGCTTGGGCTCCACCATGACTCAGGGTGATATCGACGGAGGCATCGTCCGTGTCGTCGTCGGCTTCGCCCCCCTGAAACCCGCCGAATTCGTCGTTGTCGAAATTCAGCAGAAGGTCGGTCAGGCCGCCTGATCCACCCGGCAATAAGGAGATTTCCGATGCCCGCCCCGATGTTTCCCGCCAACGCCCATCGCTTCGACCCCTACCGCACCTTCAAGTTCCAGGTGGTGATCGCCGGAAAATCCGTCGCCGGTCTGTCCAAGATGGGGGCCCTCAAGAAAACCACCGAGGTGGTGAACTGGCGCTCCGCCGGTGACCCCAGCTATCAGCGCGCCATGCCGGGCGGCACGAAGTTCGAGAATGTGGCGCTGGAACAGGGCCTCAGTCAGGACACGGTGTTCGAGGAATGGGCGAATGCCGTGAACAATGTGGCCGAAGGCGACGCCGGCATGAGCCTTGTGAAGTACCGCCGCGATGTGGTGATCAACGTTCTGAATCTGCAGGGCGTGCCGACGCTCAGCTACAAGCTGAAACGCGCCTGGGTGGCCGAATTTCAAGCCCTGCCTGAATTCGACGCGAACAACATGAACACGGTCGGCATCCAGTCGATCACCATCGCCTATGAAGGCTTCACCCGTGATCTGGCGGTGGCCGAACCGGCAGAGACCTGACGATGGCAAACCGCCCGCCCGCCACCCTGCCGCTGATCTGGCCGGACCCTGAACCTCGTGCGATGACGGGGGTGGTGGAACTGGGTCTGGCGGATGCGCTGGCCGGGGCGGGCACGCGCCCCGAACGGGCAGGTGCAGTAATCAGCGCGATGTTCGGCAGTCTCGCGGGGCAACCGGTGACCGGCGATCTGCTGCGCAGCCTGTCCACCGGGACGCGTGCCTGGCTGCTTGCCAAAGCTGCGGCAGTGACCGGCCGCGAAACCGGCTGGTTTCAGGCCGAATGCCAGTCCTGCGGCGCGCCGTTCGACATCGCTCTGCGGCTGGCTGACATCCCGCGCGGCGATCCGGGTGACGGATTCCCGGTGGTGACGGTGCCAACCAGCCTCGGCCCGCGTGCCTTTGAGGTGCCGAACGGCTGGCATGAAGAAACCCTGGCCCGTAACCCCGGTCCCGACCCACGCCGCCGCCTTGTGGCCCTGCTGAATCTTGCGGATACCGCCGACCGGGACGCCCAGAACTTCAGCGACGTCGACCTCGTCGCCATTGAGACTGCGCTTGACGAAAACGCCCCCGACATCGGCGACCGGATCACCGCCACCTGCCCCGCTTGCAGTGCTGAAACATCCGCGGTGATCGACCCCCTCGCCTTTGCCCTGCCGCGCAGCGAAACCATCCTGCGCGAAACCCACCTGATCGCCCGCGCCTACGGTTGGCGCGAGGCGGCGATCCTGTCGCTGCCCTCGCAGCGCCGTCAAGCCTATGCCCGCCTGATCGCAGCCGAGGCCCGGACCGGAGGGGTGCGATGAGCCTCTTTGGCAGGGTCCTGTCACGGGCCGGGGCCACTGGCTTTGGCTCTGCCCCCGCGCGCCCGAAAGGCACGGCCATGCTGTCCCGTGCGCCCGACCCCGAACCGGACCCAGAAAAAGAAGCCCCGGCCCCGGCTCAGCCCCTGCGCATCGCTGCTGAACTTGAGCGGGACCCCGAAGCTCGGCCCTTGCGCCGTGCCGCGAAACCGGAGGCGACAGAGGATCCCGCCCAACCCCTGCGCCGCGCTGCAGTCCCCCCACTGGCACCGGACGAGGAAACCGAACCCGCAGCCCCCCTGCGCCGCGCCATAACAGATGCCCCGCACGAGGAAGACAAAGGCACGGCCCGCCCCCTCCGCCGTGCCGAGCAGGACGAGGCTGCCCCTGAAGAACCCGACGATAAAGCGCGCCCTCTGCGCCGCGCGGCCGCGCCACCCTCGAACGACGAGGAAGACATACCAGCCACCCCCCTGCGCCGCTGGCCCGTCTTGCACGCCGCCGCAGCCCCGCCAGAAGAACCCGGAGACCCCGCCCGCCGCGCCCCCGCCGCCGATGCCCTTGATGCCGAGAACAGCCCCAAACCTGACGAGATGTCCGCAGAAACCGAACCCGAACCCGCCCTCACGCTGAGGCGTGACACCGTCCCCGCCACCACGGTTCCTTCCGCTGCGTTTCAATCCCCCCGCCCGAACGTCCCTGCCGACCAGGCCCCCCCGTGGGGCCCCGCCCCCTGGACTGATACCGCGGACGCCCTTCCCCCCGCCCCCGCCTTCCGTCCCGCCACCCCGACCACTGACCGTCCCCGCGTCATCATCGAACAGATTGATGTGACCATCCATGACGCACCCGCCGCCGCCCGCCCCTACCAGACGGACCTCGCCTCCCTGAGCCGCGCGCTGCGCAGCCGCTATCTCGGGGGATGATCCATGGCGCTTCCCGTCTCGTCTCTTTCCGTCGCGCTTCAGGGATTTGCCGATTTCCTCGACAGCCAGTTCGGGCAAGAGGTGATTGTCTCCCTCGACTCCCCCCAAAAGGCCGCCGAACTGGCCAAGGGCAATGACGAGGCGGTTCTGAACGTCTTTGTTTACCGCCTCGCCCCCTCAGGCTTTCACGCCGAGGCCGGGTTTCAGGATCCGCTCTTCATCCGGGCCAACGTGCTTCTTACCTGCTTCCCCCCTGGTCAGGGAAACCCCAGCTCCGACACCGACCTGCGTGTTCTGGGCCATGCGATGGCCGTCCTGCACAGCCTGCCCACGATTCCCGTCGTTTTGCCCGGTGCCGCACCTCTGGGGGCCCCGCCGGATGATTTCCGCCGCCGAAACCCGGTCATCTACCAGATTCAGGCCGTGCTTCAGGCCCCGACCATGGAAGAAATGAACCATATCTGGACCACACAAGGGGGCGAGCTCGCCTACCGGCTGTCTTGCGCCTATGAACTGTCGCTGATCCCGGTCGAGCCCCTGTCGCAGCCCCCGATCACTGGCCGCGTCCTGTCCGGCACGCTGGATATCGGGCCCTCGTCTGTGCCAGTTCTGGATGGAACCGGCCTCAGCATCCCAGGCCCCGATGTGATAACCGCGCCGCTGTTTGTGCAGCTTTTCACGACGGCCAGCGGCCTGACGGACACCCGCACTGTCGCTCCGAACGCAGCCACCGTGGAGGTTGCCCTTGCCGGGCAGGTCGGCGGGTGGGCCGCCCTCTCCGTCAGTTGGATACGTGCCGACGGCACCACCGCCGCACAGCCCCCGCAGGTCTTCCCCATCGCGTCCGGCCTGGTCAGTACCCCCTCCGCAAAGGTGAGGGTCACCCTGACTGCTGCCACCAATGGCGACCGCGCCACCATCAGTGCTGTCCCCGCAGCGCCCAACGGCACACCCCTACCCGGTCGGGAAGCCGCCAACCCCCTGACCCTGACCGTGGGGGCGTGACATGACCACGCAATCTCATATCCCCGAAGTCGACCTCGCCTTTCTTAACGCGGAGTTCGACCGGGTCGCCGCCATGGTGACCTTGGCCGAGGCGATGCGAACCGGCGACACGCTGGCCGAGGATTTCGCCGAGTCCTTCCGCGCCCAGACCGCGGTTGTCGAACAGGCCCGCAGTGCCGGGGTCTGGGCGGGCCTGCTGCACATGGCCCCGCGCGAGGCGCTGGATCCGCTGACCCGCCATGATTTGGACCTGATGGCCCTCGCGCTTGCCCCCGTCGCCCGCCCGTCGCTGGGGCCCCGGTTCCAGTCCCTGCAACCTCAGCTGGGCCAGCCATGGCCCGGTCTGGCGCTGATCGAAGACCTTCTCATACTGAACGGCGGCGCGCAGATTGCCTTGATGGTCGACCGCCTGCGCCCCACGGCCCCGCTTGTCGCCTTGGGTTTCCTGCGCGTCGAAGGGGCCACCCCGAACCAGACCATCCGGCCCGCACCCCGCCTGATTCAGGTCATGCTCGGCCGCGATGCCGAACTCAGCCCGCCCCCCGGGGCCTCCCTCTCGGACCGCCGCGGCAATTGGGACGACCTGATCTTGCCCCCCGACACCCTCGCACAGTTGGGTGACTTTACCGCCTGGGTCTCCGCCGCAGCCACCTTGTCGGGCACCTGGGGTGCACCACCATTGCACGGCCCGCTCGCGCTTTTCTCAGGTCCCTCCGGCACCGGCAAGACCTTTGCAGCGGGCGTCATCGCCAAGGCCCTATCCGATCGCACCGGCACCCCCTGGGCGCTCTACACGCTCGACCTGGGCCGCATCATGTCGAAATACGTGGGCGAAACCGAGGCCAATCTCAATGCCCTCCTGTCCGCCCTCGAAGGCCGCCGCGCCATCCTTCAGGTCGACGAAGCCGATGGTCTGCTGGGCAAGCGCGGCGAGGTCACCGATGCCCGTGACCGCTATGCCAATCTCGAGGTCAGCCACATGCTCTCCCGGCTCGAGGATCACGCAGGCCCCGTCATCCTTACCACCAACCTGCGCGCCAATGTCGATACCGCCTTCCTGCGCCGGTTCCAGCTGATGGTCGATTTCCCCGCCCCCGATGCCGACGCCCGCGCGCTGCTGTGGCAGCGTCTGCTGCCCCCCCGCGCGCCCCTTGCCAAGGATGTCGACACCACCAAACTCGCTGAGGCCGTCCGCCTGTCCGGCGGGTCCATCCGCAACGCCGCTACCTATGCCGCCGTTCTGGCCGCCGAAGGGTCGGGCGTGATCGGCTTGTCCCAGATCGCCCGCGCCGTCTGGGCCGAGTTGAACAAGGACAGCCGTCAGATCAGAACCGCCGAATTGGGCTTTCTCGCCGCATATCTAGAGGCAAAGTCATGATTATCCGCCGCCTCCGCCTGACCCTGCCTCCCGGCATGAAAGCCACCGCTGCCCTTGACGCCCGTCTGCTGGGCGAGGCGCTTGCCCACGCACTTTCCCGATGTGGCGATCCGCCCGCCCGGATCAGCCTGTCCCTGCCCGGTGCGGGCCACACCGCACCCGTGCTGGCCCAACGTCTGACCACCCTATTGCCGAAGGGGGGGCTGCATGGCCATTGAAACCAAAGGGGTCATCTTCGAATACGGCCTGTCGATCCCGCCCCTCGCCCTCGTCTTCAACTTCAACCCGCAAGAAATCTCGCGCAGCCGCACCGTCACCGTCAAAACCGGCAATGCCCCCGGTGCACGCGGTGGCTATGATTTCCTGTCCCCCCTCGACACCGCCCGAGTGTCGCAGGGTGTCGAAATGCAGGCCGAAAGCTTTACCATCACCATCCTGCTGGATGCCACCGACAGCCTCAACGAAGGCGACGCCACCGCAAAAGCCTTCGGTGTGCAGCCGCAGATCGACACGCTGCGGTCGATGGCTGAACCAAAGACCCAAGGGCCAGGTGGGGTCAAGGTTCTGTCGGCCCTGTCGCTTGGCGGTGCCCGCGCATTTGAACGGCAAGAGGTGGCGTCCGTCCTTGTCTTTGCCTGGGGCATGCAGTTGCTGCCGGTGTTCCTGACCTCGGTCACCCAGAAAGAAACCCTGCACCTGCCAAACCTGATGCCCTACCGCGCCGAAATGGGCCTGACGATGCAGGTCATTGAAAGCGCCAACCCGTTTTATCTGGCCGACAAGGTCCGCCAGACAATGGGCACCGCGCTGAACCTCACCTCCAGCTTTCAGACGGGATAGATCAGATGGCGCTCTTCAAAGGCAGCTACTACGAAACCACCCGTGCGTTCGACGCGCCCAAGGACGCAAGGCCCCCGTTCCGTGGCTTGCGCCCCCGCACGCTGACCGACCCCGAACCGATCCTCAAACACACGGTCGCCGTCGGTGATCGGCTCGACGCGCTGGCCCAGCATTATTACGCCAACCCCCGCGACTGGCGCCGCCTCGCCGACTGCAACGCGCAGGAACTCTTTACCGAAGACCTCGTCTATGCCCCGCAGGCCCCCGACCCTGATCAGGTGCAGGCCCCGGCTCTGGGCGAAGTGATCCTGGTGCCCCGGCGCAGGGAGGGTGGGATATGAGCCTCCTCTCCGCCTTGCTCAGCCCCGGCTTCCGGCAGGCAGCCTCTGTCCTGATCACCACAGGCCCCGCCGCCACTGACATCGGCCCCCTTGCCGTCATGGCCTCCAACATCGAACTGCGCGTGTCGCGGACCGAGGCGGCACAGGGCACGATCACCTTCGACGACCGGCGCGGCAGCGACGGGCGCTGGATGGTCGCTGATTCGGGGATTTTCACCCGGTGGCAGCAGGTCGTCATCAGCGCCGATTTCCAGACCCATACCGAGGAAATCTTCCGCGGCTACATCACCGGCCTGAAACCCGCCCTGCCCCAGAACGGCGGCGAGGCCAAGCTGGTGATCGAGTTGCAGGACGATGGCGTGGCGCTGTCCCGCGAACATATGCGCCGCGTCTGGGGCGAGGATGCTGCCATGGCCGACGGCGACATCTTGACTGAACTGATCGCGCCCCTCGGCTTGGCCGTGGCCAGCGGATCAGGCATCGGCCAGTCGTCGCGCGCGCTGACCCAGGACGGTTTGCCGATTGTTTTCCTGCGCGAGCGGGCCAAGGCAAATGGGTATGAGATCATCTTCGCAAAAGGCGAGGTCTGGTTTGGCTCGATGCGGCTCGATGCCGCACCGCAGGCCACGATTATGGTCTATGCTGGCAGCGCCACCAACTGCCTGTCCTTCAGCGTAGCCGATGACGCGCAGAAACCCGATGCCGTAGCCTTTGATCTGGCCCCCCGCAGCGAGGGTGCCACCCCCATCACCGAAACCGTCACTCCCGACCTTGCCCTCCTTGGCACCAGCCCCGTCGCCGATGAAGGCGCGGGGCTCGGCACGCCTTCGGTCGCCAAACTGACCCGCGAAGGCGACGAGACTGAAGAGGAAACCCGCGCCCGTGCGCAGGCCATGGTGAACGAGGCCAGCTTTCGCATCCGTTGCACCGGCGAGCTGGACGGCACACTGTACGGCCATGTCATGCTGCCCGGCCTGCCCGTCCGCGTCGATGGCGCAGGCGACCGCAACGGCGGCCTCTACTATATCGACAAGGTCACCCATGTCTTCACCCCCGACGGCTACCGCCAGCAGTTCGAGGGCATCCGCAACGCCACCGGCGACAGCGACACTGCGGGGGCCGCCCCCCTGCCCGAGGCGCTGTCCGCGATCACCAGTCTGTTCTGAGGTTCCCCATGGACACCCTCCTCAACGCTCTCGACCGGACCACGCGCCAGACCCAAGGCCGCTATTTCGGCAAATACCGCGCCTTTGTCTCCGACAATCTTGATCCCGAAAACTTGGGCCGCCTGAAACTCATCATCCCGTCCATCCTCGGCGATGCCGACAGCGTCTGGGCCCTGCCTTGCGTCCCTTATGGCGGCGGCGCGGATTTCGGCTTTCTCGCCATCCCGCCCCTGGGTGCCCAGGTCATCGCCGAATTCATGGAAGGCGATCCCTCCTCGCCACTCTGGACCGGAACGTTCTGGCGGCAGGCCTCCGAACTTCCCGCCGAACAGGCCGGGAACCCCGACGTCAAGGTTCTGAAAACCGAATCCGGCCATGTCCTGACCTTTGATGATACCGACGGCACCGAGGTCATCACCTTGATGTCGGCGCAAGAGGCCAGCCTCGTGATGAACGAGGAAGGCTCGATCCTGCTCACCGACAAGGCCGGCTCCACCGTCACGCTCGACGCCAATGCCAGTGAGATCAAGATCGAGGATGCCAACGGCAATTCGATTGTCCTATCCTCCTCCGGCATCACCTGCACGGATGCAAACGGGAACGAGATCACTACCGCTGGCTCCGGCGTCACGATCAGATCCTCGGCCGTGATCAGCATCGAAGGCAGCTCCGTCGCCATCGCCGGATCGGGCGGCGAACCCCTGATCAAGGGCACCACGTTCCTGTCGCTGTTCAATAGTCACATGCACACCGCGACACCCGGCGGAGGCCCGACCAGCCCGCCCGTCGTCCCGCTCACCCCCTCGGCCCTCACCACGAAATCGACAGCGCAATGACCAACCTCCGCCCCTCCACGCAACTGCCACGGGTCCGCTACATGGCCTTTCCCTTCCGCATGGAACCGGATGGCGCGGCCATCGCCACCCGGTTCGACCACATCCGCCAGCAGGTCGAACAGGTGCTGTTCACCTCGCCCGGTGAACGCGTCTTCCGCCCTGAATTCGGCTTCGGCGCACGCCGGCATGTGTTTGAGCCGAACGCGCCAAGCCTGTGGGAATACTCCCAGAACCGCCTTTTTGGTGCCTTGTCCGAGGCGCTGACGGGCGAAGTTGATCCGAAAACGATCCGGGTCGAGGTCGGCACCCCCCCGGGTCAGCCCGAGGTTCTTCTCGTGCGCATCACCTATACCATTGCTGCCCTTCAGAGGGAGGAAAGCCATGATTTCCGGGTATAGGCCCAGCCCCGCGACACCGCCCGCCAAGGCGGCAAAGCAGTCTTGGCGCGCGAGGTCCCACCATGGCTGATCTCGCCCCCGCCAGCCTGCGCTTTGATGGCTCCTGCCCCGATTGCGGCGAACGCGTCGCTGTCCTGCCCTTTACCCTGCCCGGGGTCGAGGATGACTTTGACTGGGCCACGCGCGACTATGACAGCTATCGCCTTTTCATGGCCCAGGAACTCGCCTCCCGCTTCCCCGAACGCCGCCGGTGGACACCCGCCGACCCCGAAGTGCTGATCACCGAACTTCTCGCCGCCGCCCTTGACCGCGCCAGCCATGCGCTCGACCGCGTGCAGGCCGAACGCTTCCTCGACTCCGCCCGCCGCCCCGCTTCGGTCCGCCGCCTGCTGACTCTGATCGGCTGGAAGCCCGACGCGGGCCTTGTTGCCCGCCTGCGCAGTGGCGAAACCGCGAAAGGCGGCACCCACCCGGATGGAACGCTGCTGGAGGAATACTGGCGCCGCACGCCCGCCGCCATGGACGCCGCCCGCCGCGACGGCCCCCGCCGCATCACCGAACAGCGCCGCATGGTCACCCTTGCCGATCACGGTGCCACGCTGGCCGCTCACCCCCTTGTCGCCCTCGCCCGCGCCAAGCTGATCCGCCCGACGCCCTGGACCACCATTCTAATCGCCGTTCTGCTGGAAGACGATCTCGGCCTCGACGCCCCCCTGCATGACGGCAGCGCCGTGCCCGTCCCCACCGGACTGCGCCGCGCCCTGTGGGACGAGGTCACCGACTGTCATTCCACCCTCGGCCTGCCGCTGCCGCCCGTCGATGCCCGCCTGACCGGCCGGTCGATCCTGCGCAGTCTGGTTGAAAGCTACCGCATGATCGGATCCGAGGTGTTTCTGGAACAGGCCCGCGCCGCCTCGATCACCGTCACCCTGTCGGTGCGGGCGCGGCCCGGCTATTTCCGGTCCGAACTGCGGCAGGCCCTGGCCCAGGTCTTCACCGCCGATCAGGGCGGCTTCTTCGAACCGGGGCGCCTGGGGTTCGGCGAACCGCTCTACGCTTCCGACATCATCGAAACCGCGATGACCGTCGAAGGCGTCGCCGTCGCCTGCCTGAACCTGTTCCGCCGGGTCGGCATCGGCTTCCCGGATCAGACGGCGGAAGGCATCATCACGGTCGATGCCGATGAATACATCCGCTGCATGACCGACCGCTCGCGCCCCGAACGCGGCTCGATCCGCATCGTGATCAATGAGGGAGAGGCCGGATGACCGTCCCCAATCCTGACCGCCCCGCCATGCGCCGCGATCTGACCCGCTGGAACCGCACGGGCCTCTCGCGGTTCCAGTATGTCGATGGCGATGCCGCCGTCTGGCTTGAGGAACTGCGCCTCGCCCTCCTCGGCCTCTATCTACGCGGCGAACCCGTGGCCGAACGCCTGCCCGAAGCCTGGCGCGACGTCTTCCTCAACCCGGTGGAGGACTGGCCCGATGCCGCACGGCAGGCCGCCCTTGCCGCCCGCGTCAGCTGGTCCCGCCTGATGCCCGCGCGCCCCCCCAATGTCGAAACGCGCGGCCAGCGCGGCCAGCGCCTCATCGCCCAATACGCCGCCCCGCCCGCAGGCGACCACGCCTGGGAAATCGCCCGCGCCTTCGCCCGCGCGGCGCATGTCCATCTGGGACATCTGGAGGCGTTCGCAGGCGAAGGCTATCTGCGCACCGCGACCCAGTGGGACAATCTGCGCCGCCTCGCCGCCATGGTGAACTATCAACCCGGCCCCCCCGCCAGCGCCAGCACC
>NZ_JANMET010000231.1:0-16258 GCF_031377265.1 Tabrizicola sp.
GAAGATCTGGTGCCTTCGGGCGTAGATTATGCGACCTTCGTGCAACTGCCCGACGCCGGAATGGCGGTTGAAAACGGCGGCTATCGCCAGCTGTGCGTGACCGGGCTGCAGCACGGGTCGCGCTATGCGATCACCTTCCGCGAGGGCCTGCCTGCGGCCGATGGCCAGACCATGGCGAAATCGGTGGAGATCACGCAATACGTCCGAGACCGCAGCCCAGGCGTGCGCTTTGACGGGCGTGGCTATGTGCTGCCCAAGGCCACCGAAGCCGCCCTGCCGGTGGAGACGGTGAACACCGACAAGCTGGACCTGACGCTGTTCCGGGTGACCGATCGCAACCTGTTGCGGTCGATTCAAGACGCCTATTTCGGATCGCCGATGCAGGAGTGGGCAGAGGGCTATTTCACCGACACCGTGGGCGAGGAAATCTGGGCCGGGTCGGCCACTGTCGGGCTGGATGTGAACAAGGACGTGACCACCCGGCTGCCGTTGGCAGAGGCGCTGAAGGGCCAGCCTGCGGGGATCTATGCGCTTAAGGCCGAAGTGCCGGGGGTGGACCCTTACGTGGTGCCTGCCGGATGGCAATGGTTCGTGGTGTCTGATCTGGGCGTGACCACGATGTCGGGCGTCGACGGGTTGCATGTGTTTGTGCGCAGCCTTGGCACGGCGGGGGCCAAACCGGGTGTGGCGGTGGAACTGCTGAACCGCGCCAACACGGTTCTGGGCACGGCCACGACGGACGCTGACGGCTATGCACGCTTTGACGCGGGACTGACGCGCGGGACGGGCGGCGCGGCACCGGCGATGGTAGTGGTGAAAGATGGCGACGCGGATATCGCCTTTTTGTCGCTGAGCGACCCGGAGTTCGATCTGTCCGACCGTGGGGTTGAGGGCCGCGAGGCCGCACCGCCGGTGGATGTGTTCCTGACCACCGACCGGGGCGCTTACCGTGCCGGTGAGACGGTGTACGCGACAGCGCTGGCGCGTGACCCGCAAGCGGCGGCGGTCGAAGGCCTGCCGATGACGGCGATCCTGAAGCGGCCAGACGGCGTGGAATATTCGCGCCAGTTGGTCGAGGACGGCGGTGCTGGCGGGCATGTGTTTGCGATGCCGGTGGGTGGTTCCGCCCCGCGCGGGGTGTGGCGGCTGGAGGTGCTGGCCGATCTGGAGGCGGCACCCTTGGCGTCGAAAACCTTCCTGGTGGAGGATTTCCTGCCCGAACGGATCGACTTTGATCTGACGATGTCGGACGGGCCGCTGATGCTGGGCGGTGAGCCGGGCAGTCTGACGGTCGATGCGAAGTACCTGTTCGGTGCCCCCGGTGCCGGGCTGGCGATCGAAGGTGAGATTCTGCTCCGCGCGGTTGAGGGGCTGGAGAAATTCCCCGGCTATGTCTTTGGCCGCTATGACCAGCCGTTCAACGCCACGATGAACCCATTGGAGGCGGCGGAAACGGACGTGGCGGGCATGGCTGACGTGCCGGTTTACCTGCCCGCTGTCGAAGACCCGATGCGCCCCCTGGAGGCGCGGGTGACGGTGCGCGTCGCCGAAGGATCGGGCCGCCCGGTGGAGCGAGAGGTGACCAAGCGGCTGGTGCCCTCGGGCGCGATGATCGGGGTGAAGCCGATGTTTGACGGCGTGGTCGGCGAAGGCAGCGACGCGCGGTTCAGCCTGATTGGCGTTGGCCCCGAAGAAACCCCGGTGCCGATGGCGGTGAGCTGGACGGTGACCCGGATCGAGACGGATTACCAATGGTATCAAAGCTATGGCAACTGGAGCTGGGAGCCGGTGGTGACCCGCACGCCGGTTGCCGAAGGTCAAGCGACGTTGGGCGATGCCCCGGTTGAAATTGCCGCCCCGGTGACCTGGGGTGAATACGAGGTGGTGGTGGAACGGTCGGATGGCGCGATTGCCGCGACCTCGACCACGTTCTACGCGGGCTGGTATGCGCCTGCGGATGCCAGTGCGACGCCCGATACGCTGGAACTGTCGCTGGACAAGAAGGCTTACAAGCCGGGCGAGACGGCAACGCTGCGGATTGTGCCGCGTGCGGCGGGGACGGCGCTGATCACCGTGCTGTCGAACCGGCTGGTCGCGATGCAGGCGGTCGAGGTGAAAGAGGGTGAAAACCTGATCACCCTGCCCGTCACCGATGAATGGGGGGCCGGGGTCTATGTGACGGCATCCGTGCTGCGTCCGATGGATGTGGCGGCGGGGCGCAACCCGGCGCGGGCGCTGGGCCTGACCCATGCGGCGATTGATCCGGGCGCGCGGGCGCTGACGGCCAGCATCGAGACGGCGGCCGAGGCGCTGCCGCGCGGGCCGATGGAGATTGCGGTCAAGGTTGAGGGGCTGGAGGCTGGGGATATGGCCTATGCCACCATCGCCGCAGTGGATGTGGGCATCCTGAACCTGACGGGGTTCGAGGCCCCCGATCCGCAGGGCCATTTCTTTGGCCAGCGGAAACTGGGCGTCGGCATCCGGGATATCTATGGCCGGCTGATCGACGGGCTGAACGGGGCCGAAGGCACCGTCCGTTCGGGCGGTGACGCGGGCGCGCAGGCGCGGCTGGCGGCACCCCCGCCGACGGAGGAGCTGGTGGCCTATTTCACCGGGCCGGTGCAGGTTGGGGCCGATGGCTATGCCCGCGCCAGCTTTGATCTGCCGTCGTTCAATGGCACGGTCAAGGTGATGGCGGTTGTCTGGTCGAAGACAGGTGTCGGGCAGGCGTCAACGGATGTGCTGGTGCGCGATCCGGTGGTGGTGACCGCCAGCCTGCCGCGATTCATGTCGCCGGGTGACACCAGCCGGTTGCTGCTGGAGATCGTGCATGCCACCGGGCCTTCGGGCCGGATGGGGCTGGATGTGACGGCCAGTGGCGTGACGCTGGGCGAGGTGCCGTCGGGCTTTGACCTTGGCGACAAGGCCAAGGCGGTGTTCGAGGTGCCGGTGACGGCGGGTGCGGTTGGCATCCAGACCATCGAGGTGGCGCTGACCACGCCAGATGGCAAGGTGCTGAAAAAGACGCTGACCCTGCCGGTGCAGGTGAACGATCCCGAGATTGCCCGCACCTCGCGGCTGGAGTTCAAGGCGGGCGAGAGTTTTACCTTCGATGAGAATGTCTTTGCCGGTCTGGTGGCTGGATCGGGCAAGGCCACGATGGCGGCAGGCCCGCTGGCACGGCTGAACGCGCCGGGGCTGCTGGCCGCACTGGACCGCTATCCCTATGGCTGCACCGAGCAGATGACATCCCGCGCGCTGCCGCTGCTTTACTTTGATGAAGTGGCGCGGGTGATGGATCTTAAGGGCGCCGAGGATATCCAGAAACGCATCGACGAGGCGGTGGCCGAGATACTGACCAACCAGTCGGCGGAAGGCGCCTTTGGCCTTTGGGGTCCGGGAAATGGCGATTTCTGGCTGGATGCCTATGTCACCGACTTCCTGAGCCGGGCCAAGGCACAGGGCTATGCGGTGCCCGAGCTTGCGCTGCGCAACGCCTTGGCAAACCTGCGCAATCAGGTGAATTACGCGCCCGACTTTGGTGCCGAGACCAATGGCGGCGGTGAGGCGCTGGCCTATGCGCTGATGGTGCTGGCACGCGAGGGTGCTGCGGCGGTGGGTGACTTGCGCTACTATGCGGACGTGAAGGGCGACGATTTCACCACGCCCATCGCGCAGGCACAGCTGGGCGCGGCGCTGGCATCCTATGGCGATCAGCCGCGCGCAGACGCGATGTTCCGCAAGGCTGCGGCGAAGATGAACGCGCTGCAGGGCCGCGAGACCGAGCAGCTGTGGCGCGTGGACTACGGCACCTACTACCGTGACGCGGCGGCCCTGTTGACGCTGGCGGTGGAGGCGGGGTCCGATGCGGTGGACCGCGAGGCGCTGACCGACCGGATCGCCACCTCGGGCAACAACTTGTCCACACAGGAGGCGACCTGGGCGCTGCTGGCGGCCAATGCGCTGATCGACCGGCCCGGTGCGGATGGCATCACTATCGACGGGGCACCGGCGACCGGGCCTTTGGTGAGGGTGCTGGATGCGGGCGACGTGACGCCGGTGGTGGTGAAGAACGAGGGCAAGGATACGACCCTTACCGTCACCACCTACGGCGTGCCGTCGGAGCCGGAACCTGCGGGCGGCAACGGCTATGCGATCAAGCGGACCTATTACACCATGGCCGGTGAAGAGGTGTCGCTGGACGGTGTGACGGCGGGCACGCGGCTGGTGACCGTGCTGGAGGTGACGCCGTTTGCCTATGGCGAGGCGCGGCTGATGGTGTCTGACCCGCTGCCGGCGGGGTTCGAGATCGACAACCCGAACCTGATTTCGGCGGGGTCGACCTCGGAGCTGGGCTGGCTGGATGTGCTGAGCGACGTGCAGCATTCCGAATTCCGTCAGGACCGCTTTCTGACGGCGGTGGATTGGCAATCGGATCAGCCGTTCCGGCTGGCCTATATCGTGCGGGCAGTGTCGCCGGGCACCTTCCACCATCCGGCGGCCTCGGTCGAAGACATGTACCGCCCCGATTTCCGCGCCCGTGGGGAAACCGGGTCGGTGACGATTGCGCCGTGATGGACAGGATAGACAGTCGGCAAACATGGGCGGCCCCCCTCCCCCTCGTGGGGAAGGGATGGGGGTGGGGGGCGTCTGGCAACGCTGTGCAGGCCCCCCCACCCTGTCCCTCCCTCACGAGGGGGGAGGGAAACGCCTCACTCCCGCCTGATCCGGCGCTGGGCTGACCATGCATGCGCGCTGGATCATCGCGGCGGCGGCGGGCCTTTGGCTTGCCGCCCTTGGCCGCGACCGGGCCGATGTCTGGATCGATGCGACGATCCTGCCGCCGCTGGTGGTCGAAACCTCGGTCGAGGTGGTAGACCGCAACGGCGACTTGTTGCGCGCCTATACGGTAGCCGATGGGCGCTGGAGGCTGGCGCTGCTGCCGCAGGATCTGGACCCCGATTACATCTCGATGCTGCTGGCCTATGAGGACAAACGGTTCTACGACCATGCCGGCGTGGACCCATGGTCGCTGCTGCGCGCGCTGGCCCAGGGCGTGCGCGCCGGGCGGGTGGTGTCAGGCGGATCGACGCTGACGATGCAGGTGGCGCGGTTATTGGAGGAAAGCGGCACCGGCAAGGTGGCGGGCAAGCTGCGCCAGATGCGGGTGGCGCTGGCGCTGGAGCGGCGGCTGACCAAGGCGCAGATCCTGCAGCTTTATCTGCATCTGGCGCCGTTTGGCGGCAACCTTGAAGGGGTGCGCGCCGCCTCGATCAGCTATTTCGGCAAGGAACCGCTGCGCCTGACGCCCGCAGAAGCGGCGCTGCTGGTGGCAATCCCGCAATCCCCTGAAAGCCGCCGCCCCGACCGCGCCGCAGACCGGGCCGAGGCGGCGCGCAACGGGGTGCTGGCGCGCGCAGTGGGCGAAGGCGTGATCGCGGCGGATGAGGCCGAGGCCGCGTTGCGCGAAGAGGTGCCACGGCTGCGAAAGCCGTTTCCCGCCCTCGCCCCACATCTGGCCGACCGGGCGCGCCGTGAAAACCCAAGCGCGGGGCGCCATGAGCTGACCATCGACCGCAGCCTGCAACGCAAGCTGGAAGTGCTGGCGCTGCAAGCGTTGGAGGGGCGTGGGGAACAGTTGCAAGTGGCGATTGTGGTGGCTGACCATGCCTCGGGCGAAATCCTAGCCTCTGTCGGGTCGGCCGGGTTTCAGGCAGATGCGCGGCAGGGGTTCGTGGATATGACCACGGCGCTGCGATCACCGGGATCGACGCTGAAGCCGTTGGTCTACGGGCTGGCGTTTGACGAGGGTCTGGCGCATCCTGAGACGATGGTCGAGGACCGGCCCACCGTTTTCGGCACCTATGCGCCGCAGAACTTTGACAAACTGTATCGCGGCACGATCCGGGTGCGCGAGGCGCTGCAAATGTCGCTGAACATCCCGGTGGTGGCGCTGACCGAGGCCTTGGGGCCGGCCAAGCTGATCTCTGCGATGGAAAAGGCGGGGATGCGGGTGGCCATTCCCGGCGGGCAACCGGGGCTGGCGGTCGCCTTGGGCGGCGTGGGCGTCACGCTGGAGGATATGGTGCAGCTTTATGCCACCATCGCACGGGGCGGGGTGGCACGGCCGCTGAGTTACCGGATGGCGGGCGCGCAGGATGAAGGCCAGCGGGTGATTTCGGCGGTAGCGGCGTGGCAGGTGGGTGATATTCTGGCGGGCCTGGCGCCGCCGCCGGGCGCGCCGGAAAACCGGCTGGCCTACAAGACGGGCACCTCTTACGGCCACCGCGATGCCTGGGCCATCGGCTTTGACGGGACACATGTGATCGGCGTGTGGATGGGTCGGGCGGATGGCACGCCGGTGCCGGGGGCATTTGGTGCGGATGTGGCGGCGCCGGTGCTGTTTCAGGCGTTCAACCGGCTGAAGCCGGCGCTTGATCCGCAGCCCCCTGCCCCGGCGGCGACACTGTTGGTGTCAAACGCCGAACTGCCGCTGCCGTTGCAGCGCTTCCGCTCGCGCAGTGCGGCGTTTGAGGTGGCGGAAGACGCGCCTGCCGTGGCCTTTCCCCCCGACGGGGCCGAGGTGGAACTGCTGGCCACGGGTCTGCTGGTGCGGGTGCGCGGGGGCACAGCGCCGTTCACCTGGATGGCAGACGGGGTGCCGCTGGTGGTGGCGATGCGCGAGCGTGAGGCAATGCTGACGCTGCCGGGGGTGGGCTTTGTCACCCTGTCGGTGATTGATGCCGAGGGGCGGTCGGCGCGGGCCAAAGTGCGGGTCTGGTAGCGGCGTCAGGGCAGTTCAAGGGCCAGCGCGATGCCCTGCCCGCCGCCGATGCACATTGTGATGAGGGCGGTCTTACCGCCAATCCGCTCCAGCTCGTGCAGCGCCTTCACCACCAGCATGGCCCCCGTTGCCCCCACCGGATGACCCAGCGCAATCGCGCCGCCATTGGGGTTTACCCGCGCCGGATCAAGGCCCAGCGCGCGGGACACGGCAATGGCTTGGGCTGCGAAAGCCTCGTTTGATTCGACCAGATCAAAATCCTGCGGCCGCATCCCCAGCTTGGCGCACAGCGCCTGCACTGCCGGGATCGGGCCGATGCCCATCACCTTGGGGTCCACGCCCGCATGGGCATAGGCCATGATCCGCGCCCGCGCACCGTTCGCGTCGCGCGACAAGACCAGCGCCGCCGCCCCGTCATTGATGCCTGACGCATTGCCCGCCGTCACCGTGCCATCCTTCTGGAAGGCAGGTCGCAACCCGGCCAAGGCCTCGGCACTCGTCACCTTGGGATGTTCGTCTTGCGCAAAGGTCGCGGGCCCTTTGCGCCCGCCCACCTCCACGCCCACGATTTGGCTTGCAAAGCGCCCCTCCGCAATCGCGCGGGCGGCGCGGGTCTGGCTTTCCAGTGCGAAGGCATCCTGTTCGGCGCGGCTGATGCCGTGGGCAACCGCCACGTTTTCCGCTGTCACCCCCATGTGGCCGGTCCCGAACGGGCAGGTCAGCGCACCGGTCATCATGTCAATCGCGCGCACGTCGCCCATCTTCTGGCCAAAGCGCGCGGCGGGCAGGATGTAGGGCGAGCGGCTCATGCATTCCGCCCCGCCGGCCAGTGCCATTTCGGCATCCCCGAGCAGCAGCGCCTGCATGGCCGAGACGATGGCCTGCAAGCCCGATCCGCACAGCCGGTTGACGTTCATTGCCGGGGTCGTCTCCGGGATACCTGCCTGCATCGCCATGACACGCGACAGATACATGTCACGCGGTTCGGTGTTGATCACATGGCCCATCACCACATGGCCGATCTGCGCGCCCTCCACCCCGGCCCGGCCCAGCGCCGCCTTCGCCGCGTAGGTGGCGATGTCGATCGGTGGCATGCCCGCCAGCGCGCCACCAAAACTGCCGATGGCGGTGCGGGCTGCGGAAAGGATGTAGACGTCGGTCATGGTTTCACCTTGTCAGGATGGGCCGCGGCAAAGGCCGGGATCGTGACCAGATGTGCCACGATTTTCGTGATCCAGGGGAAGGACGTCACGTCAATGCCGACACGGGTTGCGTTGTAGACCTGCGGCAGGAGGCAGAGGTCGGCCAATGTCGGCAGATTGCCGTGACAGCAACGCCCGGTGTCGTCGTGGTCCAGCAGCACCTCGAAGGCCGCAAGGCCCTCGGTGATGTAGTGGCGCTGCCAATCCTCGGCGCTGATCCCGCCGAGGCTGGCCACATGGGTGCGCACGGACAGGTTGGTGACCGGCGCCACCTCCATCGCGAGGGCATAGGCCAGTGCCCGGACCCGCGCGCGACCCGCCGCGTCGGGTGGAAGAAGGCCGCCGCGCGTGTCGTTCAGGTATTCCAGAATGGCCAACGACTGGGTCATTCGCAGGCCGTCAATCTCCAGCGTCGGGACCAGACCTTGCGGGTTGCGGGCCAGGTTTTCCGGTGCCCGCTGCGCGCCGGTCACAAGGTCAACCGGGACGCTGCGATAGGTCAGGCCAAGCAGGTGCAGCCCGATGCGCACGCGATAGGCGGCTGAGGAGCGCCAGTATTCAAACAGCGTGATCATTCGTTCAGCCTTTGCAAAGCGCCGACAAAGGCGACGGCATCCGTGCCCAGCAGGGCAAGAACCTCGTCCTGATAGGCAAGTGCAATGGGCAAGATGCGCGCGACCAGCGCTTGCCCCTGATCGGTCAGCCGCATGTCAAGAAGTCGGCGGTCCTGCGGGTTTTCGCGCTTTTCGATCAAGCCGGCGGCTTCCAGCCGGGCGGCTGCCCGGCTGACCCGGGATTTATCCATGTCCACCCGCTGATGGATTTCGCGCACCGATATGGCATCTGACTGCGCAAGATGCGCCAGCACCCGCCATTCCGGGATCGTCAGGCCAAACTCGGTGCGGTAGCGATCGGCAAAGCCGCGCGACACGTGGGCCGCGGCGACCGCAAGCTGATACGGCAGAAAAGCCGCCAGATCGAAACGGGGAGGCGTGTGGGTCATCACGGCATGCTGCATGCCAGCGGGTTGCTTCGCAAGGCGCGTCTGTTGACATGCCGCACCGCGCAAGGGACACCTGCGCGTCGACGGGAGAGCCGCATTGAAGAAACTGATCAGGACCCACGCGGCACTTTTGTTTGCCGGGGTGGCGACCTTCGTCGTGATGGGGGCGGGCCAGTCGCTGTATGGCCCGGCGCTGCCCGCCTTTTCGCGGCTGTTCGGGGTGACGGTGGCCGAGGCCGGTGTGCTGGTTTCGGCGCATTGGGTGGGCTGTTTCATCGGGGTCGGGTTCATGTACCTGCGCGGCGCAGCGATCACGCCGCGCCATGCCCTGGCGCTGATGGCGGTGGGTGCGGGCGGTGTAGCGGCGTTGGCGGGATGGGGGCTGACCCTTGTAGCGGCAGTGATCTTCGGCATTGGCTACGGGATGTCGACGGCGGTGTTCAACCCGCGCGTCTTGCGGGCATTCGGCGACCGGGGACCCTCGATGCTCAGCCTGCTGAACGCCACTTTTGGTCTGGGAGCGATTGCCGCGCCGCTGGTGTTCGTGGCGCTGGGCAGTGATCCGCGCTGGTCTTTCGGCATGACATCCTTGTTCTGCGCGCTGATCTGGCTGGGCGCCGGGTCGGCGGGCGACCAGACTTTGTTGCCTGCGGGTGTTGTGCGCCCGTTTCGTCCGCATTGGGGCATCCTGACCTTTGGTGCAGTTGCCATCGGTCTTGAAGCGTGCCTGATCGGGCTTGGCCCTACGGCACTGATCGCGGCGGGGGTGGCCGAAACGCGGGCGGCGGAACTGCTGAGCGCGTTCTTCGTGGTGTTTCTGCTGTCGCGGACGGCGCTGATCTTCACAGCGCATCTGATCCCGTCCTTTGCGCTGCTGACCGGGGCAATGGCCGTCGCGACGTTCAGCGCCTTTGGTGCGGCGCTGCTGTCGCCAGAAGTGTTCTTCGTGGCACTGGGGGCAGCGACGGGTCTGTTCTTTCCGGGCTACTATGTGACCGCAAGCCGCAAGATGGGCGAAGATATCCGGGTGCCGCCCACGATCATCGCCGGGGGGTTGGTGGGCGGCATCTTCGCGCCTTTGGCGGTGGCGCCGATGATGGCGGGGCTTGGCGAAGTTGGCTTCTTCTGGGTGCTTGGCGGCGTCACCTCGGCGATGACCGTGATCGCGGTTCTCGCGCTTCCCAGGATGCAGAGTTGACATCGTTGCAGGTGCAACGATATTTTGGCTGGTGAGGTCCGACAGGAAGGCACCGCCATGATCCCCCGACCCGGCTTGACCCGTGCGACAACCACGGTTGGCACCGCACCGGGCTATATGCCCGGCTTCGGCAATGATTTTGAGACAGAGGCGATACCCGGAGCACTGCCGCAAGGCATGAACAGCCCGCAGAAATGCGCCTATGGCCTTTATGGCGAGCAGTTGTCCGGTACCGCCTTTACCGCACCCAGCCATCAGAATGAGCGGACATGGTGCTATCGGATCAGGCCATCGGTCAAACACACTCACCGTTTTGAAAAGATAACGCTGCCGCTATGGGTAACGGCCCCTCACATCGACCCTGATGTGATCTCGCTTGGCCAGTACCGTTGGGACCCACTGCCGCATTCGGGCGAGGCACAGACCTGGCTGACCGGCATGCGCACGATGACCACGGCGGGGGATGTGAACATTCAGATCGGCATGGCGGCACATGTCTATCTGGTGACCGCGTCGATGGTGAATGAATATTTCTATTCTGCCGACAGCGAGTTGCTGATCGTCCCGCAGGAAGGCCGCCTGCGGTTTTGCACCGAGCTGGGGGTGATAGATTTGGAGCCGCAGGAAATTGCCATCATCCCGCGCGGCCTCGTCTACCGGGTTGAGGTGCTGAGTGGCCCGGCGCGCGGCTTTGTCTGCGAGAATTATGGACAAAAGTTCACATTGCCGGGGCGTGGCCCGATCGGGGCGAATTGCATGGCGAACCGGCGCGACTTCAAGACACCGGTTGCGGCGTTCGAGGACCTTGAAGTGGCGTCGACCGTGACGGTCAAGTGGTGCGGCCAGTTTCACCGCACCACGATTGGCCATTCACCGCTGGATGTGGTGGCCTGGCACGGCAACTATTGCCCGGTAAAATACGATCTGCGCAGCTATTGCCCGGTCGGCGCGGTGTTGTTCGATCATCCAGACCCGTCGATCTTTACCGTGCTAACAGCGCCCTCCGGGGTGGAGGGCACGGCAAACATCGACTTCGTGCTGTTTCGCGACCGCTGGATGGTGGCGGAAAACACCTTCCGCCCGCCATGGTATCACAAGAACATCATGTCTGAGCTGATGGGCAACATCCACGGCATCTATGACGCCAAGCCGAAGGGCTTTGTTCCGGGTGGAATGTCGTTGCATAACATGATGTTGCCGCATGGCCCGGACAAGCAGGCCTTCGAGGCTGCGTCGAATGCGGTGCTGGCGCCGGAGAAGCTGGTGGAAACGATGTCGTTCATGTTCGAAACGCGGTTTCCCCAACACCTGACCCGGTTTGCAGCGCGGGACGCCGCACTGCAGGACGATTACATCGACTGTTGGGAAAGCCTGGGAAAGAAATTCGACGGAACGCCCGGCGTCAAATAGGAGGACCGGGGGCATCGCGCCCCCGGACCCCGACTGGGCACTTTTAAACAGGAAAAGGGTGGAAGTCCGGATGCCTCTGCAACGATCTTGGGTGACAAGTGCGAATACGACGGAGGGTGATTTTCCACTGAACAACCTGCCCTGCGGGGTGTTTTCCGTCGGCCCGGAAGAGCCGCGCTGTGGCGTGGCGATTGGCGACTTTGTGCTGGACGTGACGGCGTTGGAGGCGGACGGGTTACTTTCCTTGGCTGGCGGGCCGTTCCTGGACGTGCCATTCTGGAATGATCTGATGGAGGCCGGGCCAGCTGTCTGGGTCGATCTGCGCGCCCAGCTTACAGCATTACTGAACGAACATTCGCAAACCCGTGAGCGGGTAGAGCCACATCTATATGCGTTGTCGGAGGTGGGACTGCACCTGCCCTTTCTCGTTTCCGAATACACTGATTTCTATGCAGGCCGGAACCACGCTTTCAATGTCGGCTCGATGTTCCGCGATCCGGCCAACGCCTTGCCGCCGAACTGGCTGCACATTCCCATCGGCTACAACGGCAGGGCCTCTTCGGTCATCGTCAGCGGCACCGATGTGCGTCGCCCTTGGGGGCAGTTGAAAGGGGCAAACGATCCCCCACCGATCTTTGCGCCTTCACGCCGCTTTGACTTTGAGCTAGAACTGGGCGCGGTCGTGGGCCAGCCTTCGGAAGGGATGGTTTCTGTGGCCGATGCTGATGCGATGATCTTTGGCTATGTGCTGCTGAACGACTGGTCGGCGCGTGACATTCAGGCGTGGGAGTATCAGCCTTTGGGGCCGTTCCAATCCAAGGCCACGGCAACCACTCTCGGCCCCTGGATCGTGATGCGCGCCGCGTTGCAGCCATTCAGGGTGTCAACGCCGCCGCGTGAAGTGCCACTGCTGCCGCATCTGCAGGAACCGGGGCCGCTGCTTTATGACATCGCGCTTGAGGTTGGCCTGACCCCGGAGCTTGGCGTAGAAACGATTCTGAGTCGCACCAATTACGCCCAGATGTATTACTCCGCGGCGCAACAGCTGTGCCATCACACCACCTGCGGCTGCCCGATGAATGTGGGCGACCTGCTCGGCTCGGGAACCATCTCCGGCCCCACAAAGGACAGCCGTGGCAGCCTTCTGGAGCTGAGCTGGGGTGGCAAGGAGCCGCTGACAATCACAGGTGGCAGCCGGACTTTCATTGAAGATGGCGACACCGTTACGTTGCGTGGCCACGCCCAGGGTGACGGCTATCGCATCGGCTTTGGGGCCTGCTCAGGCCGGGTGATCGCAGCGCATGCAAACCCTGTGGGATCAGGCCGATGACCCTACCGTCCAGCCTGCCATTGCCCAACCCAGTCAACCGGATAGGCCAGCATCAGCACGTTCAGCGCTAGCCCGTCGCGGATTAACCAAATCGTCATCGCCTCAAACACCAGCGCGATGGTGACCGTCGCCCAGACCGGCAGACGCGCCGCAAGCAAGAAGCCGACGATCATCGCCAGCACATCGCAAACCGTGTTCAGAACGGAATCACCGAAGTAATCCAACGAGATCGTCACTGTCCGATAACGTTCGATCACCGCGTCGGAATTCTCCAGTATCTCCCAGGCGCATTCGATAGCCGTCGCAATTGCCAGCCGCCAGCCGACCGAAAGCCTGCGCGCCACCAACCACAGCAGGCCAAAGAACAGGAAGCCGTGGATGATATGCGACGGGGTGTACCAGTCCGAAATGTGCTGCGAGTTTTCGGAACTGACGACCTGCCCGTGCCAAAGCTTGACATAGCCGCATTTGCAGTAAGGCTCGCGTCCGATCCACAGCAGCCAGGCGGCGGTGAGTAGGATAATCCCTACCAGGACAAGCGTGGGCGAGATGCGTCTTATCATGGCGCAAAGGAATCACGGGTTGCGCGCCCCGTCCAGTGGAATGAGGTTGCGATGCGGAAGATGATGATGGTTGTGGTTTTGGGGATAATGCCCGTGGCGGGGCGGGCCTGCACGATGCTTGCGCCTTTCGAGATGGATCAGATCGGCGGGGCGGAACTGGTGATTGTGGGCAAGGTCACCGGGTATCAGGATCTTGGCACCGCTTGGGATGCTGCATTGGTGACGGTTCAGGTGGAGGACGCGCTGAAGGGCAAGGCCGGGGGCGAAGTCACGTTCATCTGGAACGGCGGCATGGCGCAGGGGCCCTATGAGACGCGGGCGACGGGCCGGGTGCTGATCGGGGCGATGCGGGGCGGGCGGATTGCCGTCAGCGACCGCGCCCCCGATGTGCGGCCGGACTTGCCGTCTATCGTGCAGCCCTATTGTGGTGAGGTGTGGATGCAGCCTGCCACCAAGGCAACGGTGGCGGAGGCGCGAAAGGCCCTGGAATGACGGAAAAGAACCCCTACCGTTTTGGACCCCCGCGGGGGGAGTTGTGGTTCTGGCTGTGGGTGAGCCTTGGCGGACTGGCGCTGATGGGTTTTGCGCTGTTCTACCGCGGCTTTCCGGACGGGCCGGCACTGGCCGAGGTGGTCATGCTGCCGATGCTGGCCTTTGGCTATCTTGGCGGTCGGTCGGTGAAGCGGCTGATCCGGCGGCAGCACCCGTGATCAGGGGGTGATAGGCAGCGCCACGCGGCCCGTCGCGGTAAGGTGAAAGACATCCCGGCCCTCGATCACCACGGCGCTGAGCGGACCGCCATATGCGGCACCGCTGTCGATGTTCAAGCGGTTCCCGTAAAGGGTGGGACGGTCGATGGCGGTATGGCCATGCACGATCAGCGGGCCGTGCGGCAGGGGATCGTCGAGGAACGGTCCGCGAATCCAGAGAAGATCAGTTTCAGACTGATCGTCGAGCGGGATACCCGGGCGGATGCCGGCGTGGACGAATACCGCCTCGTCAAACCGGTGCATCACGGGGAGGTTGTCGATGAACGTGACATGCGTGGGAGGAACCGCTGCCATGGCCTCGGCATGTACCGGTTTCACCGGGCGGTCGGCGGCGTTCCGGACACCGTAGGAGGCAAGCGTCGCCGCACCGCCGATTTTCGGGTTGAGATAGCCGAGGTCTGATCGCAAGCCCGGCTCGGCCTCGAACGGGTCGCGCAAGAAGCGGGCGAACATCCGGTCATGGTTGCCCTTCAAGATGATCCAGTTCTCGCCCCGTACCATACCCGCCGCCAGATAGTCGATCACACCCCGGCAATCGGGGCCACGGTCGACCAGATCGCCGACATGGATGATCGGGCCGGGACCGTGACGGGCCATGTCATCAGCGATGCGGTCATGCGCGGCTCGCAATAGGTCGATATGGCCGTGGATGTCACCGATTGCATAGCTGTGCATGGGGTCGCCTTGGGTGCAAGGTCCGGGGAGCCTCACACCCCCCGGAGCTTCATTGGTGTACCTTCATTGGAGTATTTGCGATACTGGCCCGCCGCAAGGGCAAGACGGTCTTAGGCGACGTCGAACTGCAGTGCTTTGACCTGGCTGAACATTCCGGTGCCTTCCAGCGTCTCGATCACCTTGGGGTCGATCTTCTGATCGAGATACAGGATGGCAATCGCGTCCTGTCCGACACCCGACCGGCCCAAAGTGAAGTTGGCGATGTTCACGTTGTTCTTGCCCATGGTCATGCCGAGAAGGCCGATGATGCCCGGCACATCCTCGTTGGTGGTGTAGAGCATGTGTGCGCCAATCTCGGCATCGATGTTGATGCCCTTGATCTGGATGAAGCGCGGCTTGCCATCGGAAAAGCAGGTGCCCGCGACCGAGCGTTCGCGTTTGTCGGTGACCATCGTCACCTTGATATAGGCGTCGAACACGCCGGTCTTTTCCTGGCGGGTGGTCGAAATATGAATGCCGCGTTCCTTGGCGATGATCGGCGCCGAGACCAGATTGACGTCCGGGTTCTGGGTTTTCATCACGCCCGCGATGACGGCCGAGTTGAGCGCGGCAAGGTTCATCCCCGCCACAGTGCCATCATACAGGATGTTGATCGCCTTGATCGGTTCATCTGTCATCTGGCCAATGAAGGCACCCAGATGCGTGGCAAGCTTGATCCAAGGCCCCATCACGGCGGCTTCTTCGGCAGTGACGTTCGGCATGTTGAGCGCGTTCTGCACGGCACCGGTCAGCAGGTAATCCGACATCTGTTCGGCCACCTGCAGCGCCACGTTTTCTTGCGCTTCGGTGGTGGAGGCCCCAAGATGCGGGGTGCAGACGACGTTCGGCAGGTTGAACAGCGGGTTTTCCGTCGCCGGTTCGGTCTCGAACACATCGAGGGCTGCCCCGGCGACATGGCCGGATTTCAGCGCCTCGGCCAGCGCCGCCTCGTCGATCAAGCCGCCACGTGCGCAGTTGATGATGCGCACGCCGCGCTTGGTCTTGGCGAGGTTTTCCGCCGACAGGATGTTGCGGGTCTTGTCGGTCAGGGGAACGTGCAGGGTGATGAAATCGGCGCGGGCAAGGAGGTCGTCCAGATCGACTTTCGTGACGCCCAGCTGCTTGGCGCGGTCTTCGGACAGGAAGGGATCATAGGCCACGACCTTCATGTGCAGGCCCACTGCGCGGTCGCAGACGATGCCGCCGATGTTGCCGGCGCCGATCACGCCGAGGGTCTTGTTGAACAGCTCCACCCCCATGAAACGCGACTTCTCCCACTTGCCG
>NZ_JANMET010000240.1:0-11025 GCF_031377265.1 Tabrizicola sp.
GGACGGTTATCGCGGCGGTCATTGCCCCCACGATTGTCCCGACGGTTATCACGTTCTGCCATAAGGCATTCCTTGCATGGTGGCGCAGCATCCGCGCCGTTGTGGCCAATCCTGGTGGGCCCATGTCAAGCATGGCCCCCGGATCATCGGGGGGACGCGCCCGATCAGGACGCGCCCCCCACTCTTGATTTAGAACTTCAGACCGCCTTCACGCGCAGCATCGGCCAAAGCCTTGATCTTGCCGTGAAACAGGAAGCCGCCGCGGTCGAAGTAGCATTCCTCGACACCGGCCTTTTTTGCCCGCTCGGCAATCGCCGAACCGATCTTCGCCGCTGCTTCGACGTTGTTCTTGCCGACCACGCCCAGATCCTTCTCCAGGGAGGAGGCCGAGGCGACAGTCACGCCCTTCACATCGTCGATCAGCTGCACGCTGATGTTCTTGGACGACCGGTGCACCGACAGCCGAAGCCGCCCATGCGAGGTCGCCTTGATCTTGTTCCGGACGCGCAAGCGGCGCTTGAGGAACAGCTCTCTTTTGTTGTTTGCCATTTCTCTGAGCCCTTACTTCTTCTTGCCTTCCTTGCGGAACACGAATTCACCCTTGTAGCGGATGCCCTTGCCCTTGTAGGGCTCTGGCTTTTTCCACTCGCGGATGTTCGCGGCGACTTGGCCAACAAGCTGTTGGTCAATGCCTTCCACAATGATTTCGGTGTTTTTCGGAGAGGTGATTGTCACGCCGGCCGGAATCTCGAAGTTCACTTCGTGACTGTAGCCGAGCGACAGTTTCAGAACGTTGCCAGCCATCGCCGCGCGATAACCCACACCCTGAATTTCCATCTCTTTCTTGAAACCAGCCGACACGCCGTCGACCAGGTTCTGCACCATCGAGCGGCTCATGCCCCACTGCTGGCGCGCGCGCTTGGACAGACCGCGCGGGGTGACCTTGATGGTCTCCCCCTCGATGGTCAGCGTCACGTCGTCGCCTGCGGTGAAGCTGCGGGTGCCTTTCGGCCCCTTCACTTCGACGGTCTGACCCGAGATCGAGGCGCTGACGCCTTTCACCAGGGTTACGGGTTTTCTGCCGATACGGGACATGTCCTGCTCCTCAGAATACGGTGCAAAGCACTTCGCCGCCAACATTGGCAGTGCGTGCGCTTGCATCCGACATGACGCCCTTCGGCGTCGACACGATGGAGACACCGAGGCCGTTACGGACCGTCGGAATATCCTTGACGCTCATGTACACCCGGCGACCCGGCTTGGACACGCGCTTCAGCTCGCGGATCACGGGGGTGCCTTCGTAGTACTTGAGGCTGATCACCAGCTCGCCCTGACCGTTGTCGGACGGGTTCTTTTCATAGCCGCGGATATAACCTTCCGCCGCCAGCACATCCAGCACCCAGGCGCGCAGCTTGGAGGCCGGCGTGGATACGGTGGATTTGCCGCGCATCTGGGCGTTGCGGATACGCGTGAGCATATCGCCGAGAGGATCGTTCATCATCATCTTGCGGTCCTCCTTACCAGCTGGACTTTACCATGCCGGGGATCTGGCCAAACGAGGCGAGATCACGCAGCATGATGCGGCTGAGTTTGAGCTTGCGGTAATACGCATGCGGACGGCCCGTCAGCTGGCACCGGTTATGGATCCGGGTCGCGGACGAGTTGCGGGGCAGGGCTGCCAGCTTGATCGTCGCCTTGAAGCGATCTTCAACCGGTTTGGTCTGGTCATAGACCACCGCTTTCAACGCGGCGCGTTTGACAGCATGCTGCTTCACGAGCTTGGCGCGTTTTACTTCGCGGTTCACCATGGATTTCTTGGCCATTTTTACTTTGCTCCCACGGTGTCGGTGAAGGGCATGTTGAAGTGGATCAACAGCGCCTTGGCTTCGGCATCGGTCTTCGCGGTGGTGCAGATGATGATGTCCATGCCGAGGATCTCATCGACCTTGTCGAATTCGATTTCGGGGAACACGATCTGCTCTTTCAGGCCCATGGCATAGTTGCCGCGGCCATCGAACGAGGTCGGCTTCACGCCACGGAAGTCACGGACGCGGGGCAGTGCGATGGTGATCAGACGGTCGAAGAATTCGTACATCCGGTCACCGCGCAGCGTGACTTTGCAGCCCAGCGGCATCAGCTCGCGAACGCGGAAGCCTGCGATCGAGTTCTTGGCATGGGTGATGACGGCCTTCTGGCCGGCGATCAGGGTCAGCTCTTCAGCCGCCTGCTTCACCTTCTTGGTGTCCTTGACCGCTTCGCCGACGCCCATGTTCAGGACGATCTTGTCCAGACGCGGCAGCTGCATCATGTTCTTGTAGCCGAATTCTTCCATCAGCGCCGGGCGGATGCGGGCCATGTAGTCGGCCTTCATGCGCGGGGTGTATTTGGCTTGATCCAACATCAGATGGCCTCCCCGGTGGACTTGGCAAAGCGCACCTTCTTGTCGCCGTCCATACGGAAGCCGACGCGGGTGGGTTTGCCGTTCTTGTCAACGATGGCCAGGTTCGACAGGTCGATCGGCATCGGCTTTGCGACGCGGCCACCCTGGGTGCCTGCGGACTGCTTGGTGTGGCGGATGGCGACATTCACGCCCTCGACCACGGCCTTGTTTGCGGTCGGGTTGACGGACGCAATTTCGCCCTTCAGTCCCTTGTCCTTGCCGGTGAGCACGATGACCGTGTCACCCTTCTTGAGCTTGGCGGCCATCAGAGCACCTCCGGAGCCAAAGAGATGATTTTCATGAAGTTCTTGGCGCGCAGCTCGCGCACCACTGGCCCGAAGATACGCGTGCCGACCGGTTCACCCTGGTTGTTCAAGATGACGGCTGCGTTGCGGTCAAAGCGGATGGTGGTGCCGTCTTCACGGCGAACTTCCTTGGCGGTGCGCACGACAACGGCCTTGCGGACGTCGCCCTTTTTGACACGGCCTTTTGGAATGGCTTCCTTGACCGACACCACGATGATGTCGCCCACAGAAGCATAGCGGCGATGCGAGCCACCCAGAACCTTGATGCACTGAACCCGGCGAGCGCCTGAGTTGTCAGCAACATCCAGATTGGTCTGCATCTGGATCATTTGGTTTCTCCCGACCTTTGGGCATCATGCCCAGGGTTTCGATGGAGCCTTGGGGAGTTGTTTACGCCGTAGCGTCGACAACCACCGTCCAGCGTTTGGTTTTCGAGATCGGTGCACATTCCTCGATGCGGACGGTGTCGCCGGTCTTGAACTTGTTTTCCGCGTCGTGGGCCCGGTACTTCTTGGACTTGCGGACGGTTTTCTGCAGCAGCGGGTGCTTGAAGCGGCGCTCGACCAGAACAGTGATGGTCTGTTCGTTCTTGTCGGAGGTCACGACACCCTGGAGAATACGTTTCGGCATGGTGTGCTCCTCTTATTTCGCGGCTTCGGCAGCTTTTTGGACGAGCACCGTGCGGATGCGGGCGACGTCACGACGGACGGCACGCATGCGAGCGGTGTTCTCCAGCTGGTTGGTCGCAGCCTGGAAGCGCAGGTTGAACGCTTCCTTCTTGAGCTGAACCAGGCTGTCGCGCAGCTGGTCCGGCGTTTTCGTTTTCAGTTCCTCGGCTTTCATGCCGCTTTCCTTTTCACAATCACCAGACGGCCCCTTTTGAGGTTACCGTTGTCCTGATGGATCAATGACAAACCGACGAATCCGGAGCCCCGGAATCGCTGGATGGCGTCGTATAGGGGGGATGGGGGGAGGAGGCAAGGGGGAAGTTGGGGGGTATACAGACTGCAACTTGCTCCTACGCTGCTAAGAATAGATACTTCGGAATGGAACCGGCTACGAAGGCAATTTCGCTTGATGGCAGACAAAGATCATATCCTTGGCGAAATTCGGCGAGTAGCCATCAAGATCGGCCGCTCCCCAGGGATCGCCGTTTTCGAGGCAGAGACCGGCATTGTTCGAAGTGAATGGCACGGCAAGCTTTGGCGGGCTTGGGGAGATGCCCTGCAGGAGGCCGGGCTCCAGGAAAACGGACTAAACGCAAAGTTGCCCGTAGACAGTGTGCTCCAACAGTTTGCGGTCGCTGTTCGCCATTTCGGTCGTATTCCTGCAATGGTCGATCTACGAATGTTCGCGCGTCAGAATGAAGGTTTCCCGTCGCACAACGTCTTCACAAATCACTTTCCCGGAAAGGCATCACTCGTCGTTGCGTTCTCGGAGTGGGTTCGCCGGAACGAGGAATATCATGATCTGCTTGACCTTCTTCCGGACTCGCCGGAGCCAAACAAAGCGCCGAGCGGGGACATTCGAGAAGGGTCCGTCTACCTTCTGCGGTCCGGGGACCACTACAAGATTGGCCGCAGTGACCAGCTTGAACTCCGGGTCAAACAGATCACGGTCAGTTTGCCTGAGAAGGTGACATTGGAACATACGATCCGCACTGACGATCCTCCAGGAATCGAATCATACTGGCATCGCAGGTTTTCTGAGAAGCGCGCGAACGGAGAATGGTTCCGGTTGTCGGCTGCTGACGTCCGAGCATTCAAGCGAAGAAAGTTTCAGTAGCGACGCCTCACGCCCACCCATAGTTGAAGCTGACCGAGATCCGCTCTTCCTCGGCCATGTTCATCGGCACTTCGTGTCTTAGCCAGCTTTCCCACAGCAGGACCTCGCCCACTGACGGCGTGACGTAGACAAAACTCTGCAACTCCCGCGCGGCTTTCTTCGACCGCAGGGGGGCGGTCATCATCATCGGCAGGCGCGGGTCCTCCAGCTTCAGCGCGCTGGTCCCCTCCGGCATCGCCACATAGGTGGTGCCGGAGATCACCGAATGCGGGTGGATGTGGCTGGCGTGCATGCCGCCTTCGCCGAGGATGTTGATCCAGAGCGAGTCGCATTTCAGCTTCTTGTCGCCAAGGTCGAAGCCGAGGTCCTTGCAGAAGGCCGCGACATGCTTGTCCAGCGCCTTTTCCAGCGCGCCGAAGATCGGAAAGCGCCAGGGCAGGTCGTTCAGCGAGGAATAGGAGGTGTAGCCGGGATAGCCGTGCTTTTCGCACCAGCGCTGACCGGCCTCGTCATCCTCGGCGATGGCAAGGCAGGACGACTGCAACTCGTCATAGCTGATTTTCTTCTTGCCCAGCTCGCTCAACTTGGCGCGGTACAGGCGGGTGACGAACAGCGAGGCGATTTCGGCCATGACAGGCTCCAGCGTTGGGGGGCCGGGATCGACCCTGGCGCCGGTATTAGCCGCTCAGGGGCGCGGCGTGAAGGTCAGACCGACCAGATGTTCGGGGGCGATGTTCAGGTCAACCTCGCGGCGCAGCCAGATCACCATGTCTTGGCCTGTCGCAGTCGCCTCATAGCCGACGAGGTAATCGACGCCCTCCTACAACGGCTGACCGTCCAGCGTCACGTCCACGCCGGTCTGCACGTCATTCCAATCGCGCAGGATAAAGGCCGGGTTCACCAACCACATGGTGCCGTTGCGGGCGGCTTCGTCATAGGTGGCGATCAGTTCAAAACAGAACGGCGCAGGCCCGGTGCCAGTGCGCGGCACCAGATAGGCCTTTTGTGCAGGATCATATCGGGGGGTGTAGTCCTGCTCCGGTCCCTCCATCCACAGCCCGGGCGGCAGGATCCATGACCAGCCGAGCTTGACCAGATCCTCCTGCGGATCGGCGGCGTTGGTCATGCCCTGCAGGTAGATCTGCTCCAGCCGGGTGTCGCTACGCCGGTAGTGCCAGTAGTTGATCATGTGGCCCAAGGCTGCGATGTAGCCGATGGAGGGTTCAGCGTAGCCGCGCCATGTCTGGAACAAGTCGGCATTGCCGGGCTCGATCGTGTAGGGCTGCACCTGCACACCGTAAGGCAGGCCGGTCTTGAAGGTGCGATAGTCCGACCGGGTGTTGACGATCAGGATATTCGCATCGCGGAACTCCTCGAAATCCCGCAGCTCCGGCCCATAAGTGAAGGTCGCGTCCTCGCCCTGCGGCAGGACATGGCCGGAATGGTTGCCATAGATGCGGATGGCGATGATCGCGGCGGGGTCGATGTCGTCCAACGGGTCGTGGCCGGGTTGGCCGATGACTATGGTTTCGGTGAATTCATGCACCACATTCGGCGGCTCCCGCTCAAACCCGAAGGGCAGGCTGCGGGCGGCAAGGCCGGTGTGGATCGTAATGTGGCGGGTATAGGTGCCGTCGGGATAGATGTACCACCGCTCTTCGCCCCAGTCGCCGTCGCCATGGGGAGAGCCGCTGGGGATATCGGCATGGGCGATGTCGTAGGCTTCGTTGTTGAGTGCGTACTGTAGGCCAACGACGATCCGCGCGGGCGAGGCATGGTCGACCCAAGCGCGGACATAGCGGCCTTCCTTGTCCATCCCCGGCTCGAACGAGGCCCCTGCCCCGGATTTGTCCCAGGTCCGGGGATCGTAAGTCTCGGCAGCGAAGTCGCAGACCTTGATGCCGTTCTCAGTGACCGCACAATACTGCCAGGGAAGGTCAAAGCTGAGCGACCAGGGCCGGTCGGCGAAGGTTACGGTGCCCGCGCCGAGGAAGGCGTCGGGTGAAAGCCGGGTGGGTTCGGTGGGGCCTGTCGCGCGGAACGCAGGTTCTGCGGTGGCGGCCAAGGGCAGAAAGACCAGACCTAGAATCAGATTTCGCATGTGTTGCCCCTATGGCCTTGGTCGACTGCCCGCAGCCGGTCAGCGCGCGCCTGTCTCAGCCAACACCTGTGCGCCGCCCCCCGAGCGTGCCGATGAACGCTCCGAAATGGACCAGACCAGCAGGCCAGATGCCCAAGTTGTCCGAATTTCCCATATGACCGGCCTGTTGCATATCAACAAGTTCAGCTCGCCAAGCATCGGCGAATGTCCTGGCGCGATCGAATGCGACATAGGGATCATTCCGGCTTGCCAGCACCATCGACGGAAAGGGAAGCGGATCAAGTACCATTGGTGAAAATCCGCTTTCGCTCGCATCGGGCCAGATATCCGCCGCGCCGCGATCCGACGGGGCGACCATGAAAGCCCCGGCAATGCGCGAGCAATCCGCATCTGGCGCCCATCGCATGATCAGGGAGGTGCCAAGACTGTGCGCGATGAGGACAACGGGCCGGACGCTGCGCCCGAGATATTCGTCAAGCCGCGCGGCCCAGGGGGCGAACTTCGGTGAAACCCATTCGTCTTGTTCAACACGCGTCATGTTGGGCAGTGCGACCTGCCAGTGGCTTTGCCAATGGCCCGGCCCAGAATTGTCGCGGCATGGCAGGACCAGGAAGTCGTAGTCGTCCAGCAAGTTCCCCATTGGTGATCTCCGGTTTTGGTCGAAGAACTTGAAGTCGACATCTCAGGTCCACTAGCACAAGGCGTCAAGTTCGCTTGCGACCTTTAGTCAAAAGAAAAGCCCCCCACCGTTTCCGGCAGAGGGCTACTATCGGTAAGGTAAGTTCTGCGGACGCGCCGCTCTTACCAGTCTTCCTTGGCCACGACGCGGGTGGTGACCGGAAGCTTCATCGCGCCGAGGCGCAGGGCCTCGCGGGCGATAACTTCCGACACGCCGTCGATCTCGAACATGATCCGGCCGGGTTTGACCTTGGCTGCCCAATAGTCGGTCGAGCCTTTGCCCTTACCCATACGAACTTCGACAGGTTTTGCCGACACTGGAACATCCGGGAAAATCCGGATCCAGACCCGGCCCTGACGCTTCATGTGGCGGGTGATCGCGCGGCGGGCCGCTTCGATCTGCCGTGCAGTGACCCGCTCCGGCTCGGTCGCTTTCAGGGCGAAAGAGCCGAAGTTCAGCAAGAACCCGCCCTTGGCTTCGCCATGGATGCGGCCTTTATGCTGTTTGCGGAATTTGGTGCGCTTTGGTTGCAGCATCTTTTCTACTCCTTACGCGCGTTCGCGGTCGCGCCGGGGTGCGCGCGGAGCGGCACCTTCCTGCGCTTCGGCGAGGCGGCGGTCATGCGCTTGTGGATCGTGCTCAAGGATTTCGCCTTTGAAGATCCACACCTTCACCCCGATGATCCCGTAAGGGGTCGTGGCTTCGGACAAGGCATAGTCGATGTCGGCACGCAGGGTGTGCAACGGCACGCGGCCTTCGCGGTACCATTCGGTCCGGGCGATTTCCGCGCCGCCAAGACGGCCAGCGACGTTAACCCGGATGCCAAGCGCCCCGATGCGCATCGCGTTCTGCACGCCACGCTTCATGGCGCGGCGGAACGAGACCCGACGCTCCATCTGCTGTGCGATGCTTTCGGCGACCAGTTGCGCGTCCAGTTCCGGCTTGCGCACTTCAACGATGTTGAGGTGGAGTTCGGATTTGGTGAACACCGTCAGCTTCTTGCGAAGCGTTTCGATATCCGCACCTTTTTTGCCGATGATCACGCCCGGACGTGCAGTGTGAATGGTCACACGGCACTTCTTGTGCGGGCGTTCGATGATCACGCGGCTGATGCCGGCCTGCTTCAGCTCATGATGGATGAACTCGCGCATGCGCAGGTCTTCCAGCAGGAGGTTGCCGTAGTCTTTCGATTCCGCGAACCAGCGGCTGTCCCAGGTCCGGTTGACCTGCAGGCGCATACCGATCGGATTGACCTTCTGACCCATTATGCAGTCTCCCCGGTTTGACGGACCTTGATGGTGATCTCAGAGAACGGCTTCATGATCTTGCCGAACCGGCCACGCGCGCGTGGACGGCCACGCTTCATCACCAGGTTCTTGCCGACCCAGGCCTCGGCGACGATCAGATTGTCGACGTCGAGGTTGTGGTTGTTTTCTGCGTTCGCGATTGCCGACTGCAGGCACTTCTTCACGTCACCCGCGATGCGGCGCTTGGAGAAGGTGAGGTCGGCCAGAGCCTTGTCCACCTTCTTGCCCCGGATCATACCGGCGACCAGGTTCAATTTCTGCGGCGAGGTCCGAAGCATGCGGGCGATTGCCATTGCTTCGTTGTCCGCCACGCGACGGGGGTTCTTTTCCGATCCCATGGCTTATTTCCTCTTCGCTTTCTTGTCGGCGGCGTGACCGTAATAGGTCCGCGTCGGCGAGTATTCACCGAATTTCTGGCCGATCATTTCCTCGGTCACGTTGACCGGGATGTGCTTTTTGCCGTTGTAGACCGCAAAGGTCAAACCAACGAACTGCGGCAGGATGGTGGACCGACGCGACCAGATCTTGATCACCTCGGCCTTACCACCGGCCTTTGCCTTTTCAGCCTTCTTCAGGACGTAACCGTCGACGAAGGGGCCCTTCCAAATAGAACGTGCCATGGATTAGCGCCCTTTCTTCGCGTGACGCGACCGAACAATGAGGCTGTCCGAAGCCTTCGCCTTGCGGGTCTTGTTGCCCTTGGTGCCCTTGCCCCACGGGGTAACCGGGTGGCGGCCACCGGAGGTCCGGCCTTCACCACCACCATGCGGGTGGTCGATCGGGTTCATCGCAACACCACGAACAGTCGGACGCACGCCCTTGTGGCGCATGCGACCGGCCTTGCCGAAGTTCTGGTTGGAGTTGTCGGGGTTCGACACGGCACCGATGGTGGCCATGCATTCCTGACGGACCATGCGCAGTTCGCCCGACGAAAGCCGAATCTGCGCGTAAGACCCGTCACGACCGACGAATTGCGCGTAGGTGCCGGCAGCGCGGGCCAACTGGCCGCCCTTGCCGGGCTTCAGCTCGACGTTGTGGACGATGGCGCCGATCGGCATGCCCGAAAACGGCATGGCATTGCCCGGCTTCACGTCGGTCTTGGCGCCAGCGATGACTGAGTCACCCACGGCCAGACGCTGCGGCGCCAGGATATAGGCCAGCTCGCCATCGGCGTACTTGACCAGAGCGATGAATGCGGTGCGGTTCGGATCATATTCGATCCGCTCGACGACCGCTGCGATGTCGAACTTTGTGCGCTTGAAATCGACCACACGGTACAGGCGCTTGGCGCCCCCACCTTTGTGCCACATCGTGATACGTCCGGTATTGTTCCGGCCACCGGTCTTGATCAAACCCTCAGTGAGGGATTTGACCGGGCGGCCTTTCCACAGTTCCGAACGGTCGATCAGAACCAGCCCTCGCTGGCCAGGCGTCGTCGGCTTATACGACTTAAGTGCCATGCTTTCTGTCTTCCGTCTTGGGGGGTCCGGCGTTGCGGACCCTTGGGTTATAGGGCTCCGAAGATCCCCGATTCAGTCTAAAAACCACGGCCCCGGATGATCCGGGGCCGCAGGATTCGCGGGCTTCTATCAGAGGCCCGTGGAGACGTCGATAGTGTTGCCAGCTTCAAGCATCACATAGGCTTTCTTCTTGTCGCTCCGCTCGCCGGCGCGACCACGGAACTTCTTGGCCTTGCCCTTGGTGATGGTGGTGTTGACCGCCTTCACCTTGACACCAAAGATCGCCTCGACGGCTTCCTTGATCTGCGGCTTGGTCGATGACATCGCGACCTGGAAGACCACGGCACCAGCCTCGGAAGCCATGGTGGCCTTCTCGGTGATGACGGGCTTGCGGATCACGTCGTAATGCTCGGGCTTTACGGCCACAGCGGATTTGGGAGCTTTGCTCATTTCAGGCGGGCCTCCAGGGCTTCGACACCGGCTTTCGTGATCACCAGGGTGTCACGCTTCAGGATGTCATAGACATTCGCACCCATCGTCGGCAGCACGTCGATGCCTTCGATGTTGCGGGCTGCCAGCGCGAAGTTGCCATCCACGGTCGCGCCGTCGATGATCAGCACGCGCTTCCAACCCAGTTCCGACTTCATCTTGGCCAGCGTACCGGTCTTGGCATCGGCCATGGTGGCCACGTCCAGGATCACCAGCTCGCCCGCCTTGAACTTGGCCGACAGCGCATGCCGCAAGCCAAGGGCGCGGAACTTCTTCGGCAGGTCATGGGCGTGGCTGCGCGGGGTCGGGCCCTTTACAACACCACCGTGGCGGAAGATCGGCGCCTTCTTGGAACCGTGGCGTGCGCCGCCGGTGCCCTTCTGGCGATAGATCTTCTTGGTCGAGTAGGAAACCTCGGCCCGGGTCAGCGTCGAGTGGGTGCCAGCCTGGGATTTCGCC
>NZ_JANMET010000250.1:0-1622 GCF_031377265.1 Tabrizicola sp.
CGTGGTTTCCCCAAGCGCACAGCACGGCGTCAGCCCAGATGGCACTGTCGGCAATCGCCGCGTCATTGCCCGGCCCCACCGGGTCCGGCTCGGCGCGCATCACCTTGGGGTCGGTTGCCCGAAACGCGAAAATGTTGGTCACCCGGAACGCTCCGAACCCCAGTGCCCGCGCCCGCCGTTCGCAGCGCTCCACCGTCGGGTCATTCTGCACCTCTGTTGCCGTCGATGGATTAAGCATCACGAACAAAGCCTTAGGCCCGGGCCCCCAGACCCGCGTCAACAGATAACGATACCGCTGGCAGTCCGAATAGACCGCTTCCGACACCGCATCGCCCTTGGTGAACCGCTTGGTGATCATCCCACTGTACCCCGCACCAACCGCTGCAGCGCCGCCTGGTCTTGGGCCGCCGACAACAGCTTCGCCATCACCGCATCCTGCAACCCTGCCACCACCCCTGAACAAGCGCCTGCCCACCGGTTTCGCGGTCGATCACGGCCATTTTCGCCAGGCCCAGCACGACTGGCGCTTCGGTCAGCAACGGCCTCGCCACGGCGGATCAGTGCCTCAATCGGAACCAACCGGATGAAATCCACCGCCTTCGCTTCGGCCCAGATCACGGCTTGGAACAGCCCCCACGCAGCACCTCGCTGCGCCTCTTTCATGCATGCACCCCGCACGTCCTTTACAGGCACAGTGTGTCCAGATGCAAAAGAAAAGCTCCCCCGATGAGATCTTCCAACTACGATCTGGCCCCGCTTAAAGGCAATGTACCCGCCGCCAAGTTCTCTTGCGAACACTTCCACGCACCCCGGTCTTTACCTCCGGCTAGCGAGCCCATCCCCAGTCAACCGAAGACCCTACCACCAGCTTTGCCCGTCTCAAGGCTGCTGGCCTGACCATCCTGCTACCGCTGCGCGACGAAGCGTTCGGTCAGCGCCACTTAATTGCCGACGGCCCCGACGGCGTGCTGATCGCGATGATCCCGCCCTCTGCCGATTTCGCCGCGCAATATGCCCCCAAGGCCCTGCCGCAATAGCCGCCCACCAGCCCTTTGGCGCGCAGACCTGCATACTGCCATGGCCCGCCCGCATGCAAAGGCACGCCATGCCAGACCCCGGCTACTTCCGCAGCTTTCTTGCCCGCACCGACGACCGCACGCTGTACAAGATGGATCATTACTTCGACATCTACGACCGCCTGCTTGGCGGCTGGCAGGACCGCGACGTCTCGTTCCTCGAAATCGGCGTCTACAAAGGCGGCTCGCTCCGCATGTGGCGCGACTTCTTCGCCCCCGAAGCGCGGCTGACCTTCGCCGACATCGACCCGGCGTGCAAAGCCCTCGAACTGCCCGGCACCCAGATCCGCATCGGCGACCAATCCGACCCGAACTTCCTTGCCACCCTCGCGCAGGATCGTGGCCCGTTTGACCTTATCGTCGATGATGGCGGCCATCAGATGCACCAGCAGATCATCAGCTTTCAACACCTCTGGCCGCACCTTAGCGCCGGCGGCCTCTACATCATCGAAGATACCCACACCAGCTATTGGCCCGGCTTTGGCGGCGGCCACCGCGCGCCCGCCAGCTTCATCGAATTCGCCAAAGACCTGATTGATAAGATGC
>NZ_JANMET010000259.1:0-19485 GCF_031377265.1 Tabrizicola sp.
CCTTCGCCGATCACCTGATCGGTGCTGTCGGCCACTGGCCGCCAGACTGACAGGCCCCAGGCCAATTCCGGTGGCATGTTGATGAAGCTTTCCATCGCCAGACCGCCGGTGAACCCGATGGCGGCCAGGGCGGCAAAGATCTCGTCCCAGTCGCAGGTGCCATGGCCGGGTGTGCCACGGTCGCTTTCCGACAGGTGGATGTAGCGCAGATGGTCGCGCGCGGCGAGGATGCCGTTGGCCGCGCCCTTTTCTTCGATGTTCATGTGATAGGTATCGAGGTGGATGAACAGATTGTCCGCCCCAACCCGGTCCAGCATTGCCGCCGCCTGCCAGCCGGTGTTGATCAGATGCGTCTCGTAACGGTTCACCGGTTCGATGCCGAAGGCGATGCCAAGGCGCTTGGCGTGTTTTGCTGCCGCCGAGAGGCAGAGTGCAACGTTGTCCAGCTCCACCGTGGTCGGTGGCAGGCCGGAGCGTTCGCCGATGCCGCCATAGGTAACCCCGGTCAGCGCCAGTGCCCCCATGGCGGCGGTCTTGTCCAGTGCCATGGCCAGAAATTCGATCCCCTTTTGCGGATCGCGCGAGGGCCAGTGGCTTTCAGGCAAACCGAGCGAGCAGACGGCGCTGATCCCCGCCCGGTCAAACAGCGCGCGGGAATGGGCGGCGTCGACGATGGGCGGATCGAGCAGTGCCACTTCGACAAAGTCAAAGCCGTGGCGGGTGGCCTCGGCTACCGCAGCCTCGGCGGCTTGCGGTGTCCAGCGCATGGTCCAGATGGAAGAGTGGATGCCAAAGCCGCGCATGATGACCTCTCAGGTGGTGGTGATGATGACGTCGGGGATGATGCCGGAGGCGGAGATAAAGGGGGCGGTGTCGCGCCCGGCAAACAGGCCGTGGGCGGTGACAAGGACGGTGCCCATGCCTGCGGCACGCCCGCCAAGTGTGTCGGTGTGCAGTGTGTCACCGACCATGGCGAGGCGGTGGGGGGCGAGGCCGCTGCGGGCTGCGGCCTCGTGGTGCGCGTCGGGGAAGGGTTTGCCGCACCAGTGCAGCGTCGCGCCCGTGCGGTCGGCGATGTCATGCGCCCAAAAGCCCGGTTCGGTGGACAGGCCACCTTCGCGGGGGGCGACAAGGTCGGGGTTGGCGATGACAAGCGGGCGGGGGTTTTGGTGCATCGCGTGCAGGAGTTTTTCATGCAGGTCCGGCGTCCAGCGGGCGGTGGAAAGGTAGAGAAAGGCGTCGATGCCGGACCAGTCTTTGGTGTCGTGCAGGTCGGTCACGCGCGCGGGCAGGTCGGCGAAACTATCGCCTTCGGCAGCGATTGCGCCCCAATACGCGCCGTCGGCGATGTGGGCAAGCGCGGTTGCGGCGATGTCGCGGGAGGAGACGACCTCATCGGCGGCGAAGTCAAAGCCGAGGCGGTGGTATTTGCGCAAAGCCTCGCTGCGGGGGTAGGAGGCGGCGTTGGTCAGGACGCACAGGCGTTTGCCCATCGCGCGCAACTGCGCCATGCGGGCGACCGCGCCGGGGATCGGCAGGTCGCCGACGTTCACCACGCCAAACGCGTCAAGGACAAAGCCATCCCAGCGGTCGGCGACATCGGCAAGGGTGTCGGCGTGCAGGCTGGTGGCGGGAAAGGTGGCGGTGGGCAGGCGGCGGCGCACGGCCTCGTAGCGCGCGAAGGCCGCTTCGGTGGTCAGGTCAAACACTGGTGAAACCGCCTTCCACCATCAACAGCGCGCCGTTGACCATGGCCGAGGCATCGGAGGCGAGGTAGAGCGCCGCGTCGGCGATTTCGACGGGTTCGGCAAAGCGGCGGGCTGGGGTGGCGGTGCGGAACGGATCACCCTTTTCGGGCGCGCCCCAGACCTTTTTGCCCATCGGCGTCATCACCACGGTCGGGCAGATCGCGTTGACCTGCACGTTGTGGCGCGCCCATTCGGCGCACAGCGATTTGGTTAGGGCGTTGAGGCCGCCCTTGGAGCTTGCGTAGGCCGCGTGATCATCCAGCGCGATGACGCCGGTTTGCGAGGAGATGTTGATGATCTTGCCCCAGGCTTGGGCGATCATCGCAGGGGCAAGGGTGCGCGCGGTCAGGAACGGCGCGCGCAGGTTGACGGCCATCATCAGGTCCCACGCCTCGGTGGTGAAGTCGAGGGCGGGGGCGACATTGGCCATGCCGGCGGAGTTCACCAGTATGTCGATGGTGCCCCATTCGGACAGCGCGCGTTCGCAGGCCAGAACCGGCTCGGTCGGGCTGGCCATCTCGGCGGTCAGGGTCAGGCAGCGGCGGCCATGGGCGCGGACGGTGACGGCGGTGGCGGCGAGGTCGTCGGCATCGCGGCCAAGGGCGACGATATCGGCCCCGGCCTCGGCAAACACCGCCGCGATTTCGGCGCCAATGCCTTTGGAGGCGCCGGTGATCAGCGCCTTGCGGCCGTGCAGCGAGAAGCGGTCTTGCCAGCCCATGGCTTACTCCAGATTGGTGTGGCGGGCGCGCATGGTTTCAGGGGCAATGCCCAGGTGATCGCGCAGGCGCAGGATCAGGAGTTCGAAGGCGAGGTATTGCGCGCCTTCGAACAGCGAGCCCATTGGCAGGACCGAGGTTGCGCCGGTCTGATCGCTCGCCATGGTTTGCGCGGGGATCAGGAAGATGCGGTCGGCGGATTGCGGGGCGGTGCCTTGGGCTTGCGCGGTGACGCAGGCTACGCGCGCGCCAGCGGTGCGGGCCACTTGGGTGAGGCCGTTCACGGTGGAAAACCCGCCGGGACCTGCGCTGGTGATCAGCAGATCACCGGGGCCGAGGGGCGGGCAGGACATGTCGCCCACCACATGTGCATCCAGCCCCAGGTGATACAGCCGCATCGCCAGCGCCCGCATCATCAGCCCTTCGCGCCCGACGCCGTAGCAGGCGATGCGGCGGGCGGCGGCGATGTCGTGGACCATGCCGTCCATTGCGGCAGGGTCGATTGCGGCCACGGCGGCGCGGATTTCATCGGCTGCGCGGGCGGCAAGGGTTGCAAGCGTCATGGGTCCCCCCTTTTTCCCAGGCCAGCCTCAGCAGCCTGCGGCAGAAGCCCGGTTTCGTCCAGCAGATCAAGCAGGGTGTAGCGGCTGCGCAGGAAGCGGGCTTTCAGGATGGTGGTGTGCAGGTAATCGTGGCTGACGCCGATGTCGGCGGCATCGGACGGCGCACCAGCGGCTGAGAGCGCTTGCACCATGCTGACGGCGGGCATCAGCCGGGCGCGCAGGCGGGCGGAAAGGTCGGGCCAGACGGTGGTGAGCCGGTGCAGCCGGTCGCGCAGGGCGGGCCCTTCGACATGTTTGGCTTCGGTTTCGGCGATGGCGCGATCGGCGATTTCGCCGGGGCCGAAACGCGCACGAATCTCGGTCACCTTCATCGCCATGGTCAGGCCGGGCCTGTCCGGGTCAAAGCGGCGGGGTTGGCTCAGAAGCCAGTCGAACATCCGCAGCGTGGTGACGCAGCCGACCGCGACGCAGGCGCCGTGGCTGACGCGTTCGCCGGCGAAGGTCAGGTCATCCATCTCCCACAAGTGGGCGATCTGGTGATCCGCCCCCGAAGCGGGGCGCGAGGAGCCATGCGCCTCCATCGCCAGACCAACGAGGGTGAGGCCAACGAACAGCCCTTCGATTGCCGCCGGGTCGCCCGCCCGGATGCGTTTGGGGTGGGCGAGCCAGCCGGCCAGGCCACCCTGCACCAAAGGCCAGGCGACGTCGTCGATGGCCTCGATCCCCAACGCATCGGCGATCATCCAGTCGCCGCCCGCGGGCACCTTTCCGGCAAGATCGCCGTAGCCCCAGCCGGTCATTTCGGGCGGCGCGGCGCAGATCACGTCAAGGTCGGCGATCAGCACCTTGGCGGGGCGGCAGGGGATGGTCTTCTTGAACCCGTTCTCTGAAAGAGGTGCGCCTGCCGAGGTGTAGCCGTCCATCGAGGCGGCGGTTGCCACGCAAAGGTAGGGGATGGCGCGCTGGAAAGCCGCGTATTTCACCACATCATTCATCACGCCCGAACCGATGGCGACGGGGGTCTCGCCCGCGCGCAGGACCGCGCCGAGGCTGTCGGCAAGGTCGGTCGTCGGCTTTGGGCGCGGCGTGGCGGCGATGACGTGGCGGCGGGTCTTGATGCCTGCAGCGTTGAGCGCCGCCTCCACTGCCGGACCTGCGGCGGACCAGCCACGGTCATCGGCGAACAGGCAGGCGGGGCCGTTGAAGTGACGGGCGTAGATCGCGCCGGCGTCCGCCAGAACCCCGCGACCAAGGGCGATTTCGGCCACATTGGCCGACCGGGCAACGGCTTGCGCGATCAGATCTGTCATGCAATGGCCCCGAGACTGCGGCCGTCGGCAGCGAAATAGTGCAGACGGGCGGCGGGCAGATCAAGGCCGACCTCGGCCCCGTGATCCAACGCCGTATCGCCTTCGGCGCGCACGACCATCTGTGCGCCAGCGCGGGTGCGGACGTAAAGATACGCGTCGCCCCCCAGCGTTTCGCGCAACAGAACGCTGGCCGCCATCTGGCCCTGACCGGCGGGCGAGAGGGTGATGTGTTCCGGGCGGATGCCGAGGTGAACCGTGCCATCGGGCGCCGGCCCGAGAGGTTCATCGCCGTGTGCAGCGGTGTTGTTCGTGAGGGTCACGTCAAGAAAGTTCATCGCCGGGGCCCCGATGAAACCGGCGACGAAGATGTTGGCGGGGCGGTGATACAGGTCCATCGGGGTGCCCACCTGCTCGATCCGGCCGGCGTTCAGGACGACGATCTTGTCGGCCATCGTCATCGCCTCGACCTGATCATGGGTCACATAGATCATCGTGGCTTTCAGGTCGCGGTGCAGCGCCTCAAGCTCGACCCGCATCTGAACGCGCAGCTTTGCGTCAAGGTTGGACAGCGGTTCGTCGAACAGGAAGGCTTTCGGTTCCTTCACAATGGCCCGCCCGATCGCCACACGCTGGCGCTGGCCGCCAGACAACTGACCGGGCTTGCGGTCAAGATAGGGGTCAAGCTGCAGGATACGCGACGCTTCGGCCACGCGGGCGTGGCGTTCCGTCTGTGGCACCTTGTTGACCTTCATGCCGAATTCCATGTTTTCCTGCACCGTCATGTGCGGATAAAGTGCGTAGGACTGGAACACCATGGCCACGTCGCGGTCGGACGGGGCCAAGGTGCTGACATCTCTGCCGCCGATGGAAATCGTGCCGCCAGAGATCGCTTCGAGACCCGCAATCGAGCGCAGCAGCGTGGACTTGCCACAGCCGGACGGGCCGACAAAAACCGCAAACTCGCCATCCGCGATGTCCAGCGTCACATCGTGCAGCGCCTGTTGCGCGCCGTAGAACTTGTTCACGCCCGAAAGCCTGACTTCGGCCATGCCGTTTCCTTCCCATACGCCTGACTTTACCGGGTGGCCGCAATTTTCCCGGTTGACTCGCTGACGTTTCGATACATTTATATCTGCAGCGTTACAAATGGAAGTCAACCGTCAAACGCTGAAACCAATGGGAGGTTACCATGAAATTCAAGACTGAGGTCAGTGCGCTGGCGCTGGCGGCCACGGCCAGCCTTGGCGTGGCGGGGCAGGCGGCCGCATGGTCGCTGGAAGAGGCCGCGAAACCCTTTGCGGGGACCGAGCTTGAGGTGCTGTTCCTTGACCGGCCGGGCTACAATGCCGCGATCAAGATGCTGCCGGAGTTTGAGGCGGCAACCGGGATCAAGGTCAACTACACCACTGTGCCGTATGAGAATGCGCTGGGTGAGCAGGTCCGCGATTTCGTGGCCGGTGGGGATCTGGATGTAGCGCTGATCGACCTTGTCTGGATCGGCAACTTTGCGGAAAACGGCTGGCTGGTGCCATCTGATACCTTCATCAGCAACCCCGAACTTGCCGATCCCGACCTTGATATGGCGGACTTCTTCCCGCTGGTGCTGGACGCTTTCGGGTCGTGGAACGGGGTGAACTACGGACTGCCGTTCGACAACTATTCCGGGCTGCTGTTCTACAACAAATGCATGCTGGAAGCCGCCGGTTTCGACAAGCCGCCAGCCACTTGGGCTGAGGTTATGGACACCTACGGCCCGGCCCTGACGAAGGATGGCAAGTACGCCTATGCGTTGCAATCAAAGCGCAACGAGACGCAGTCGGCAGACAGCTTTGCGCGGTTCTTGTGGCCGTTTGGCGGGTCTTTCCTGAACGCGGAATTCAGGTCGAACCTGATGTCGCCGGAAAGCCAGGCGGGGCTGAAGTTTCGGCAGGATCTGATGAAGTTCATGCCCGAAGGCATCGTCGCCTATGACCACTCCGAAACGGTCAACGCCTTTGCGCAAGGCGATGTGGCGATGATCACCGAATGGTCGGCCTTCTATTCGACCGTGGTCAGCCCCGAGACATCGACGGTTGCGGACTGCGTTGAAATCGCTCCGGAACCGACCGGACCTGCGGGCCGTAAACCAGCTTTGGGCGGCTTCTCACTGGCCGTGGCCGCGCAGGCCGATGACGCCGAAAAGGCCGCCGGATGGCTGTTCATCCAGTGGGTGACGTCGAAGGCCAAGGCCGGGCAATACCTGGAAATGGGTGGCGTTCCGGCACGGCAGTCGGCCTATGCCGATCCGGCGCTGGCTGCGACCTACAAGTTCATTCCCGCGCTGGTGGAATCGTGGAAAGAGGGCGTGCCGGAGTTCCGTCCACGCTTTGCCGAGTGGCCCGCGATCACCGAGATCGTGCAGGAATGGGGCACCAAGATGATGCTGGGCGAAGTCAGCATCGAGGAAGGGGCAAAGATGATCGGCGACAAGATGGAGGCCGTGCTGGCCGACGCCGGATACTACGACGGCAAGAAGCCGCTGGCCCAATAAAGTTTCCTCCCGCATGATGCAGGTTGCATCCGCGCCCCGGCCGGTCAGGCCGGGGTTTCCTCACCCCGACCGGAGCCTTTGATGAGTTTCCCCGTCCGCCGCAGGACGATTGCGGCCTTCCTTGGCCCGGCTGTGTTTGCCCTTGTCATCGTGGGCATCGCGCCCTTGCTGTTCGCCGTCTGGAAAAGCCTGCATTACTTCAATCTGACCAAGCTGGCGCAGCAGAGGTTCGTTGGTCTGGACAATTACGCCTTCGTGCTGACCGACCCGGTGTTCTGGCAGGCGATGGGGCGGACCGCCACGCTGTTCCTGATCGCGGTGCCGGTGCAGATCGCGCTGGGCCTGGTGATCGCGCTGGTGCTGCACCGGCCCGGGCTGACGGTCTGGAAGACGCTGACGCGGCTGTCGCTGGTGTTGCCGATGGCCACGACCTATGCGGTGGTCGGATTGCTGGCGCAGGTGATGTTGAACCAGAAATACGGCGTGATCAATCAGATGCTGGGTTGGATCGGGGTTGATCCGATCAATTTCATCGGTGACCCGACAAATGCATTCATCGCGGTGATCCTGTGGGATATCTGGCAATGGACCCCGTTTGTCGCGCTGGTGCTGCTGGCGGGATTGGCCACCGTGCCGCCCGAGATCGAGGAGGCGGCGCAGTTGGAGACGAAGTCGAATTGGACGGTGCTGCGCTACGTGCAGTTGCCATTTCTGATCCCGTCGCTGGTGGCGGTTCTGATCCTGCGCACGGCGGATACGTTGAAGCTGTTTGACATGCCCTTTACCATGACGCGCGGTGGGCCGGGGTCGGCGACCGAGTTTATCGCGGTGCTGATCGAACGGGTCGGCAACCGGCAGTTCGACATCGGCCTGGCATCGGCGCAGTCCATCATCATGCTGGCGATCACCATTGTCCTGGCCCGCGCCTACATCCGCTTTTTCTACCGCGAGGTGCGCTGATGGCCGCCCCGGTTCAGGCCCGCAATCTGGCGGGGGAGGCGATCCTCCTCATCCTCATCTGCGCTTTCTGCATCTTTCCGTTCTACTGGATGGTGACGACCAGCCTGAAGACCCAGATCGTGGCCCTGCAATCGCCGCCGGTCTGGTGGTTCACCCCGACGCTGGCGAATTACTGGGAGGTGCTGTTCGAGGACCGCGTCGGCGTGGCGCTGATCAATTCCATCATCGTGGCGACCTGCACCACGGCGCTGGCGGTGCTGCTGGGCTGCCCCGCCGCCTATGCGCTGGCGCGGTTCGAGTTTCGCGGCAAGCAGGATCTGTGGTTCTGGTTCATCACCAACCGGTTCGTCAGCCCGGTGGTGCTGGCCTTTCCGGTGTTCCTGATCAGCCGCGAGCTGGGGCTGCGCGACACGCATCTGGCGCTGATCCTGATGTATCTGACCTTCACCCTGCCTATCGTGATCTGGATCTGCACCGACCAGTTCCGTTCGATTCCGCGCGAGCTGGACGAAGCGGCGATGCTGGAAGGTGCCAGCCAGTTCCGCATCTTTCGGTCGATCTGCCTGCCGCTGGCGATGCCGGGGGTGGCGGTCAGTTCGATCCTGTCGTTCATCTTTTCGTGGAACGAACTCCTGTTCGCCTACATCCTTGCCCCGAAGGCCGCGAAAACCGCGCCGGCAATGGCGGTCACGTTCATGGAAGGTTACGACGTGCCCTACGGAAAGATCATGGCCACTTCGACGCTGATCGTGATCCCGGTCTTGATCTTTGCACTGCTGGCGTCGAAACACCTGGTGCGCGGCCTGACCATGGGCGCGGTAAAGTAAAGGTTCCCGATGGCCCGCGCGCCGAAACTGCCGCAGATTGATACCGAAGAGCGGTTTCTGGCGCAGGTCGCCTGGGCCTATTACGTCGAGGGGCTGACGCAGGAAAAGGTCGCCGACAAGCTGGGTGCCACACGGCTGCGCGTGAACAAGGCGCTGTCTGAGGCGCATTTGCGCGGGCTGGTGCGGATCAGTTTCAACACCTCGTATGCCGCCTGCGCGGAACTTGAGGCTGCGTTGATGGCGCGGTTTGGCTTGACGCAAGCCTACGTCGCCCCCGCGCCGATGGACCCCGGAGATGTGCAAAAGGTCACTGGCGCGGCGCTTGGCCATCTGTTGAGCGAGGTGCTGGCCGACCCGGCAGTGAAGTTGTTCGGCATGTCGTGGGGCGGCACGCTGAACCTTGCCACCCGCTATGTCGCGGCGATGAGCCGGCCGGATCTGGAGGTAATCTCGGTAATGGGCGGCCTGACGCGCGGGTCGGATCTGAACAGCTTTGAGATCACCACGCGGCTGGCTGATCTGTTGGGCGCGCAGCACAGCTATTTCACCGCACCTTTGTATGCCGGCAGCCGGGAAAGCCGCGATACGATCATGCAACTGGACGTGTTCCGCGAGGTGCTGGAAAAGCTGCGCGGGGTGGATGCGATGGCGATGGCGGCGGGCGATCTGTCGCCACGATCGCTGTTGATGCGCGACGGGATGCCCAAGGATGTGACGGTCGAGGAATTGGTCGCCATGGGTGGGGTCGGCGATGTGCTTGGCACCGTGATCGACGCCGAAGGCCAGCCTCTGGCCCACAAGATCAACGAGCGGGTGATCGGCATCGGGCTGGACGATCTGGCGGGCATCCCGAACGTGATCCTTGCCGCAGGCGGGCCACACAAGGTGGCCGTCAACCGTGCGATCCTGCGGCGCGGTGTGGTAGATACGTTCGTGACCGATGAGGCCACGGCGCGGGCCTTGCTGGCGGGGCCGCGCTGATGCTGACCATCGGGATCGACCTTGGCACCTCGGGCATCAAGGCGGTGCTGATGGAGGATGCGACGCGGGCCGTGGCGCAGGCGGTGCGCCCGGTGGCGGTTTCCATCCCGCAGGTGGGGTGGTCGGAACAGGACCCCGATCTGTGGGTGGGCGCGGTCTGGGCTTGCCTTGACGATCTGGCGGAGGCGCAGCCTGACGCGATGGCGGCGGTGGCGGGCATCGGTCTTTCCGGGCAGATGCTGGCGGCGCTGGTACTGGGGCCGGACCTGCGTCCACTGCGGCCAGCGATGCTGTGGAACGACCAGCGGGCGATTGCCGAATGCGCCGAATTGCTGGCCGCGGTGCCCGATATCGGCAGCCGCACCAATGGCACGCCCGACCCCGGCATCACGGCGCCGAAACTGCTGTGGCTGGCGCGGCACGAGCCTGCGGTGATGGCCCGCGCCCGGATGCTGCTGTTGACCAAGGATTACGTGCGTCTGGCCCTGACCGGCGAGGTGGCGAGCGAGGCCACCGATGCCGGGGGCACCCAGCTTCTGGATTGCCGCAGCGGGCAGTGGGATGCCGGGTTGTGCGCCGCAATCGGTTGGGACCCGGAGCATTTGCCGCCGCTGATCACCTCCTGGGGTGCCGCAGGCGGGCTGCGGCCGGCTTTGGCGCGGCGTTGGGGATTGCGGCCGGGAACGCCGGTTGCCGCCGGGGCCGGCGACAACATGGGGTCGACACTGGGTGCGGGGGGCGCGCGGCCCGGTGATGCCGTGGTTACGGTGGGCACCTCGGCGGTGGCCTGTCTGGTCGACGCGGCGTTTCATCCGGGGCCGGAGGTTGCGATCCTGACGTCGGCCCATGCCGCGCCGGAGTGTTTCCTGTCGATGGGCGTGGTGATGGCGGCCACCGCCGCACTGGACTGGACCGCCCGGATCGCAGGCACCACGGTGGCCGATCTGGCAGCGCGGGCCGAAGCCTTTGCAAACACCGGCCGGATTGCCGAGGCGCCGCTGTTTCTGCCCTGCCTGAATGGCATTCGTACGCCAACAAACCGCCCCGGCGCGACCGGCCAGATGACCGGGCTGCACCCCGGTGTCGATGCGGCGATGCTGGCCTATGCGACGATGGAGGGCGTGGCGCTGCAGATCGAAAGCTGCATCATGGCGCAGCAGGCCGTCGGGGTTGCGGTTGGCGACGTGGTCGCCGTGGGTGGGGGCACGCGGTCGCCCCTTTGGATGCGGCTGCTGGCCAGCGCGCTTGACCGACCCGTGGCCTTGCCGGAAGGGGCCGATTTCGCCGGTCCGGGCGGTGCGGCACGGCTGGCGATTGCCGCAGCGACGGGCAGCACCGACGCGCTGTACATCAAGCCGCCGACGCGTGCGGTGATTGACCCGGACCCGATGCTGGCTGCGCATCTTGCCGCGCGGAAAGAGCGGTTTCAGGCGCTGGTGCGTCGCGCCTGATCAGCCGCCGAGGATTGTCGTGTCGAAGGTCAGAGACAGGCCGATGTAGCTGTCCACATAGTCGGACCCATCATAGTAGCGCAGATCAACCGCAGCCTCGTCGGTGAAGTTGTAGCTGGCGCCCACATCCCATTCCTGCTCGTTCGATGCGCCGTCCACCTCGTAGACACCATAGTTGGCCGACAGCGTGATGGTATCGCTGGCATAGAATTCCAGGCCGACATAGGCGCTTTTGGTGCTGTCATCCGGGTAGTAGTAAAGATCGGTGGTCACCGCCGCCTTGTCGCCAAGGGTTTGGCCGAACGACAGGGTGAGTTCGGAATAGTTGGCGTCATCGACGTTGGGCAAATAGTAGTAGGTGTAGACGATCCCGTAGCTGAAGCCGCCGTCGGTTGCGCCGCGATAGCCGATGTAGGGATCAATCTCGTTGGCGTCGGAGTCGTTGGCGATTTCGACCGCAAGGCCGCCATACAGGCCCTGCCGTTCGGCCTCGATATAGGCCGACAGGGTGGTGGTGTCGCCACTGCCGTCGCCGTTCGGGTCGAACAGCCGCTCAAGCTCGCCTCCGCCATAAACCAGCAGTTCCTGCGCGAGCGCGGGTGCGGCAGACACGGTTAGTGCGACGACGGTCGATGTAAGGATGGTGCGCATGGGACAAACCTCCTGTTGCCGGGTCAGAGTGGCATCATCACTGATTGGTTGACAGTCAAAGATTTGAGTCTTTTTTTCAAGTGTTGCTCTGGGTCCACCAAGGGTTGCCTCAATGCAGCGACCGCTGCACGGTAATCACGCAGTTCGGGGTTGCGCCGCCTTGAGCTTTGGCGACATGAATTCTCTGGCAGGCGTGCGTGCAGAGGGGCGTAGGTTGTGAAGTCCGAAACGATCGAGATTGCGGATCTCGCCACCATTCTGGAACGCCGTGCCGAGAAGGGCAGGGTGATTGCCGCAGTGGTCGGGGCGCCGGGATCAGGGAAATCGACGATCGCGGAAAAACTGGCTGGCAAGCTGAACGCTGTCAGGCCAGAGATGGCTGCCGTGCTGCCGATGGACGGGTATCATTACGACGACCTTTATCTTGGTCCGGCAGGCCTTTTGGCCCGCAAAGGTGCGCCGCACACGTTTGATGTGGATGGGCTTTACCATGTGCTGCGGCGGATGCGGGCACGGGACGAAGTTTCGGTTGCGGTGCCAGTGTTTGACCGCAAGATCGAAATTGCCCGGGCCGGTGCACGGCTGATCAGTGCAGCAGTGCCGGTGATCATCGTCGAGGGCAACTACCTGTTGCTGCAAAGTGATCCCTGGGCCCGGCTGCGACCGCTGTTTGACGTGACTGTCATGCTGGATGTTGCCGAGGGTCTGCTGCGGTCGCGGCTGACGGGGCGATGGAACCGGTTTGGGCTGACCGGGGCCGAGATCCAGCGCAAGCTGGAAGACAATGACCTGCCGAACGGGCGGCTGGTGCGCACGCAAAGCGCTGTCGCCGATTACCGGATCGTCACCGTATAGAAAGGCCGCGCCATGGACCTGATCGACACCCACCAGCATCTGATCCTGCGCGACCGGATCGGCTATGCCTGGACGCAGGATTTGCCGGCACTTGCCACCGGCGATTTCACCCGCGCGGATTATGCCGGGCTGACGGCGGGCAAGGGCGTGATCGGCACGGTCTTCATGGAAACCGGCGTTGACGATGCCGACTATCAGGCGGAAGCGCGGATGGTTGCGGGGATGGTCGGCACGGACGGCATGCTGGGCCAGATCGCCTCGATCCGGCCTGAGTGGGACGATGGCTTTGATGGCTGGCTAGAAGAGGCTGCGGGGCTGAATACCGTGGGGTTCCGGCGCATCCTGCATGTGGTGCCCGACGATGTGTCGCAAAGCGAGACGTTCCGGCGAAATCTGCGCAAGATTGGTATGGCAGGGTTTTCGTTCGACCTCAACTTTCTGGCGCGCCAGCTGATACCGATTGGTGCCGCACTGGTGCGTGCCTGCCCGGACCAAAGTTACATCCTTGATCATTGCGGCGTGCCGGATGTGGCGGCTGGGGCATTTGACGAATGGGCGCGCGGCATCGACGTGATGGCCGCCTTTCCGAACATCGTGGTCAAGTTTTCCGGCATCACCACCTACTGCGCACCCGGAACCGCCTCGGTGGCGCTGCTGCAGCCTTATGTGGATCACCTGCTGCGGGCGTTCGGCCCGGACCGGATGCTGTGGGGCGGCGACTGGCCGGTGGTCAACCTTGGCGCGGGCTTGCCGGGGTGGATCGACATGACGCGGGCGCTGTTGGCGGGGCTGTCGGCGGATGAACAGTTCGCGATCGGGCAAGGGACGGCGCGTCGGGTCTATCGGTTGGGCTAACGCCGGGGGCCGGATATGCAGGTCTATTCGACCACGAAGTATCCAATGATGATCGCCACGACGATCATCGCCGTGGTGAGGTGACGAAAGCGGTCTTCGGGATAGCTGTTCCGGTCAACCATGAAGACAAAGAACGACGGCCCGTCGTCCGTTTCTTCGTAAATGGCGTACAGCACCCACCGAACCAGAAGGATCGCCACTGTTGCAACGAACAGAAAGGCCTGGAACGACATGGCGCGTATCCCGGTTGGGCGAGCGGGATCACTACCCCGTCTGACAAACACTAGCCAATCCTGCGAAACGGGCAAGGGCAAGGCATGCTTTCTTGCTGGCCACAGCGCGTGTTCTTCGCTAATCTTTGCGCCATGACCTGGGGGATACATCCGGGCGAGAAGGCAGAGCAGGCGAATTCAGGCGGTTACCCATGACTGAGATGGTCTATGGCTCCAATCCCGTTCGGGTGACGGAGCCGGTACTTCCCCGTTGGTGGCGCACCATCGACAAATGGACGCTGACTTCGGTCTTCGTCATGTTCGGCATCGGGCTTTTGCTTGCCCTTGCCGCCTCGGTGCCGCTGGCCACCCGAAACGGGCTGGAACCTTATTACTATGTGCAACGGCAGGCGTTCTTCGGCGGTGTCGCGCTGACGGTGATGATCGCCATATCGATGATGTCGCCGGATATGGTGCGCCGGATCGGCGTGCTGGGGTTTGCGGTTTCGATGGTGGCGTTGATGCTGCTGCCGGTGCTTGGCACCGATTTCGGCAAGGGCGCTGTCCGCTGGTTCAGTCTGGGCTTTGCCTCGGTGCAGCCGTCGGAGTTTCTGAAGCCCGGGTTCGTCGTGGTCACCGCCTGGCTGATCGCCGCATCGCAAGACATCAACGGCCCGCCCGGCAAGACGGTGTCGTTTGCGATTGCGATGATCGTTGTGGGCTTTCTGGCGATGCAGCCGGATTTTGGTCAGGCGGCGCTGGTCATCTTTGCCTGGGGGGTGATCTACTTTGTCGGCGGCGCACCGATGACGCTGATCGTTGTGGTGGGCGGGATCGTAGCGGCAAGCGGTTTCGTGTTCTACGAATCCAGCGAACATTTTGCGCGCCGGATTGACGGCTTTCTCAGCCCCGATGTCGACCCGCGCACCCAGCTTGGCTATGCCGCCAATGCCATTCAGGAAGGCGGGTTCTTTGGCGTCGGCGTCGGCGAGGGGCAGGTGAAATGGTCACTGCCGGACGCCCATACCGACTTTATCATCGCGGTCGCGGCCGAGGAATACGGGCTGATCCTGGTGCTGATCATCCTGGCGCTGTACGGACTGATCGTGGTGCGGTCCTTGCTGCGCCTGATGCATGAGCGCGACCCGTTTACCCGGCTGGCGGGCGCGGGTCTGGCCTGCATCTTCGGCGCTCAGGCGATGATCAACATGGGGGTTGCGGTGCGTCTGCTGCCCGCCAAGGGGATGACATTGCCATTCGTGTCTTACGGAGGGTCATCGGTCATCGCGGCGGGGATCACCATGGGAATGCTGCTGGCGCTGACCCGCGCCCGCACGCGCGGCCAGATCAGCGACGTGTTCAAACGGGGGCGGTGATGGGACGGCTGTTGCTCATCGCGGCGGGGGGCACGGGGGGGCATATGTTCCCCGCGCAGGCGCTTGCCGAAGCGATGGTAAAGCGCGGCTGGCGGGTAAAGCTGTCAACCGATGCGCGCGGCGCGCGCTATGCGGGCGGGTTTCCGGCCGAAGTGGTGATTGAACAGATGGGCTCTGCCACCTTCGCGCGTGGCGGGGTGCTGGCCAAGCTGTTGGTGCCATTTCGCATCGCGGGCGGCGTTATCGGGGCAGTCTGGTCGATGCTGCGCGACAGGCCTGCGGTGGTGGTGGGCTTTGGCGGATATCCTTCGATACCGGCGCTGACGGCGGCGTTCCTGCTGCGCCTGCCCCGGATGATCCACGAACAGAACGGCGTTCTGGGCCGGGTGAACCAGATCTTTGCGCCCCGTGTTCACAAGGTTGCTTGTGGCACCTGGCCCACGGCCTTGCCAGCGGGGGTGACGGGTGAACACACCGGCAATCCGGTGCGTCAGGCGGTGCTGGACCGGGCAGGCGCAGGCTACATTCCGCCGGGGGATTACCCGATGAGCCTGATGGTCATTGGTGGCAGCCAAGGGGCGCGGGTGTTGTCGGACGTGGTGCCTGCCGCCGTGGCAGCCCTGCCCGACGCCATTCTCAGCCGTCTTCGGGTGGCCCATCAGGCCCGCACCGAAGATGCCGAAAGGGTAACCGCAGCATATGAGGCGGCGGGCGTTTCGGCAGAGGTAGAACCGTTTTTCGCCGACATTCCGCGCCGCCTGTCGGAGGCGCAGCTGGTCATCTCGCGATCAGGTGCGTCGTCGATTGCCGACATTTCGGTCATCGGACGGCCTGCCATCCTGATCCCGTTCGCCGCAGCCACCGGCGACCACCAGACGGCCAATGCACGCGGGCTGGTCGATGCCGAGGCCGCAATCCTGATCCCGGAAAAGGCGCTTGACGCCCAGACCCTCAGCCTGCACATGGCGACCGTGCTGGGCCAGCCCGATGCTGCAGGACGCATGGCCCGCAACGCGCTGGGGCAGGGGCGCCCGGATGCGACAGAGCGGCTTGTGGCCCTTGTCCAAGATCTTGCGAAGGACGCGTGAAATGAATGCCGCCACCAAACTGCCGATGGAACTGGGGCCGATCCACTTTGTCGGGATCGGCGGTATCGGCATGTCGGGCATTGCCGAAGTGTTGATGACGTTGGGCTACCGGGTGCAGGGGTCTGACGCCAAAGCCAGCAAGATCACCGACCGGCTGGTTTCGCTGGGGGCCACTGTGTTCGAGGGGCAGGCTGCCAAGAACATCGGCGACGCGGCGGTTGTCGTCATCTCTTCGGCGATCAAGAAGGGCAACCCGGAACTGGAAGAGGCCCGCCGTCGCAAGCTGCCGGTGGTGCGCCGCGCCGAAATGCTGGCCGAACTGATGCGGATGCGGTCGAACATCGCCATCGCGGGGACGCATGGCAAGACCACGACCACGACGATGGTGGCCACCCTTCTGGATCGCGGCGGGTTCGATCCGACGGTCATCAACGGCGGGGTGATCCACGCCTATGGTTCCAACGCCCGTGCGGGCGCGGGCGAGTGGATGGTGGTCGAGGCCGACGAATCTGACGGATCGTTCAACCGCTTGCCCGCCACCATCGCCATCGTCACCAACATCGACCCGGAACATATGGAACACTGGGGCACCTTCGATGCGCTGCGGAAGGGCTTTCTCGATTTCGTGTCCAACATTCCGTTCTATGGGTTGGCGGTGTGTTGCACCGATCACCCCGAGGTTCAGGCGCTTGTCGGCCGGGTGACGGATCGGCGCGTGGTCACGTTTGGCTTCAACGCGCAGGCCGATGTGCGGGCGCAGAACCTGACCTATGAGAACGGCGTGGCGCATTTCGACATTGCCTTGCAGGCCGAAGACAGCCTGATCGAAGGCTGTACCCTGCCAATGCCGGGCGATCACAACGTCTCGAACGCGCTGGCGGCGGTCGCTGTCGCCCGCCACCTTGGCATGAAGCGCAGCGAGATCCGCGAAGCCTTGGCCGGTTTTGCCGGGGTCAACCGCCGCTTTACCCGGGTGGGCGAGGTGAATGGGGTGACCATCATCGATGATTACGGCCATCATCCGGTCGAAATCGCAGCAGTGCTGAAGGCCGCCCGTCAGGCCACCAAGGGCCGGATCATCGCGGTCCACCAGCCGCACCGCTATACCCGTCTGTCCAATCTGTTCGATGATTTCTGCACCTGTTTCAATGATGCCGACGTGGTCGCCATCGCCGAGGTCTATGCCGCAGGCGAAGACCCCATTCCGGGTGCTTCGCGCGATGATCTGGTTGCAGCCTTGATCGCGCATGGCCACCGCGATGCCCGCGCAATCACGGATGAAGCGGATCTGGCGGCCTTGGTGCGGGATGTGGCGCGGCCCGGTGACATGGTGGTCTGTCTTGGGGCCGGCACGATTACCACCTGGGCGAACGCCCTGCCGGCCAGACTGATCGGACAGGCCGCGTGACCGCACCACTGATCCTTGGCTGTTTGTGGGTGGTTGCCGCCGCAATCGTCGCCATGCTGCCGATGAAGCGGCAGATGCTGCCGGGGTCGCTGTTGCTGATTGCAGCGCCTTTTCTGCTTGGGTGGATTGCGTTCGTGCATGGCTGGATCTGGCTGGCGATTGGCCTTTTCGCGTTTCTGTCGATGTTTCGCCGCCCGCTTTTGTATTACCTGCGCAAGATGCTTGGACTTTCGGCTGACCTGCCGCCCGAGTTGAAGAAATGATGGCGCCGCTGGTCCTGTGCCTGATCTGGCTGATCCTTGCCAATGCCATCGCCATGTTCCCATCGCGCGACAAACACTGGCGTGCTGCATATGTGCTGATCGCGGTCGGAATTCCGCTGGTGGGTTGGGTCACCTATGAAAGCGGTCCGATCATCGGCATGATCGTGGTGGCGGCCGGGGCGTCGGTGTTGCGCTGGCCGCTGGTCTATCTGTGGCGCTGGGTCAAGCGCCAGCTCGGGGCGAGGAGCGGCTGATATGTATGGTCATCTTGTTGCCATGGCTGTGGTTGCGGGGGCCGTGGCTGCCGCGGTTTCATGGCTTGTCGCGGCGCGTTACGGTGTGCGCTGGGCTTTGACGATCCCGTTGCTGGCGCTGTTGGGTGCCCTCAGTTTGTTGTGGAAAGCCGAAGGAATGGGGTTTCACGAGGGTCTTGGCCTTGCCGCCGGCGCGGTGGTCTTTGCGCTACCCACGTTGGTGGGTGCTGGCATCGGGATCGTGCTGCAAGTGATGTCGCGGAACAAGCACGGTTCGGGCAAGCCATGACTATTGGGGCAAAGGATCGGTCTGGTGGGTGAGATCGAGAGCCTGTCGGTTGTGGCAGGTGTGATCCTGTTCGCGGCGGGTTTGCTGTCTTATCTTTTGGCGCGACGGGGTGCCAGGCGACTTGCCTGCTCAGTGCCCGTTCTGGCGGTAGTCGTGTTCATGGTGTTAATCGCAATTGCGGCGAACAAGAACGGGATCAGCAGCCTTGATTGGTACGCATACGCCGCGTTCTTTGCGCTGCCAGCGGCGGTTGGCGGCGGCCTTGGTCTGATGATTGCTGCGTTCAAGGGCGATAGGCAGGCGTAACGCCGCCCCTTGCCTGCCACGCCCGGCGGCTTTACCAAAACGGCCATGGTGATCGATCTTCCAACCCCGCGCGGCACTTTGACGGCGAACCGGCCGCTTGCCGACCTGACCTGGTTGCGCGTCGGTGGCCCGGCGGATTGGCTGTTTCAACCGGCGGACGAGGATGATCTTCGCAGCTTTCTGGCCGCGGTTGACCCTACGGTTAAGGTGTTTCCGATCGGCGTCGGGTCCAACCTTATCGTGCGGGATGGTGGCCTCAGGGCTGTGGTGATCCGGCTGGGTCGGGGGTTCAACACGATCGAGATCCGGGATGATACGGTCATCGCTGGTGCGGCTGCGCTGGATGCGCATGTGGCGCGCAAAGCGGCGGAGGCCGGGTTGGACCTGACGTTTCTGCGCACCATTCCGGGGTCCGTTGGCGGTGCGGTGCGGATGAACGCGGGATGCTATGGGTCTTATGTGGCCGATCATCTGGTGTCGGCGCGGGTGATCACCCGGCAGGGCGAGGTTCGGGAGATGTCCGCCAAGGCGCTGAACCTGGGCTATCGGCAGTCCGAGCTGCCCGAAGGCTGGGTGATCATTGGCGCCACCTTTCGCGCGGCAAAGGGTGATCCGGTGACGCTTGGGGCCAGGATGGACGATCAGATCGCCCGGCGCGACGCCTCGCAGCCGACCAAAGACCGTTCGGCGGGGTCAACCTTCCGCAATCCCGCAGGATATTCCAGCACCGGGCAGGCAGGCGACAGCCAGGACCTGAAGGCATGGAAGGTGATTGACGAGGCCGGAATGCGCGGGGCCACCAAAGGCGGCGCGCAGATGAGCCCGATGCACTCCAACTT
>NZ_JANMET010000265.1:0-16165 GCF_031377265.1 Tabrizicola sp.
AGATCTGATGCGCCTGCACCTTTGCGCCGTGGGCCGGTTGCGTACCGGGCCCGAACGCATGTTGGTGGACGATTATCTGCAGCGCTGCGACCGCACCGGGCGGCCCTTGGGGCTTGGCCCGGTGACCGAGCATGAGGTCGAAGACAAGCGTGGCGGTGGCATGGCTGGTGAGGCCGAACTGCTGGCCCGAACAGTGCCTGCAGGCGCAGTGCTGGTGGTGCTGGACGAACGTGGCAAGACCCTTTCCAGCCCGGAATTTTCGGCGCAACTCGCCCAGTGGCGCGATGGCGGGCGGCAGGATGCGGCGTTCATCATCGGCGGCGCGGATGGGATTGACCCGGCCTTGCGCGCGAAGGCCGACCTTGCGATCAGCTTTGGCCGGATGGTCTGGCCGCATATGCTGATCCGGGTGATGCTGGCCGAACAACTGTACCGGGCGGTAACGATTCTCTCCGGCTCGCCTTATCACCGGGTCTGAGCGCGGCTGTGCGTCAGCGTGTAGATGCCTGACGCCACGACCAGCGCCGCACCGACCCATGTGGCCGTATCCGGGCGTTCGCCAAAGATTGCCATCGCAAGGATCATCGCGAACACCAGCCGGGTATAGCGGAACGGGGTGACGACCGACACCTCGCCGGTGCGCATCGCCCCGGTCAGCGCGTGGTAGCCAAGGATGCCGAACACCGACGCCCCCGCAAGCAGGCCCAATGCGCGCAGATCCGGCAGATGCGCCCCGCCGCTCCACCCCAGCAGGATCGCGCCTGCCGTTCCCAGCATGGCGAAACCGAGCGTGCCAAGCTGGCGATTCGACAGCCCCTTTGGCGCGGCCCGTGTCGCAAGATCGCGGCCGGCAAAGCCGATCAGCCCCACCACGGCCAGCAAGGACAAGGGCGAGAAACCTGCCATCCCCGGCCGCAGGATGATCAGCACGCCGACAAAGCCGATCACCACCGCCAGCCAGCGCTGCCAGCCGACCTTTTCGCCAAAGATCACGGCGGCGGCGGCCACCACCAGCAACGGCGTGGCCTGCAAGATGGCGGATGTGGTCGACAGCGCGGTCAAGGCAATAGAAAGGCCGTAGAACAGCCGCCCCACCACCTCAAAGCAGGATCGGACCAGCATTGCGCGGTCCAGAAAGGCGCGCGGCAACACCGCCTCGCCCTGCGCCCGGGCCATCAGCGCGAAGGTGATCACCCCGACGATACCCATGGTCAGCAGGATCTGGCCCAGCGGCATCACCTTGGCGGCAGATTTGATGAACATGTCTTCCACCGCGAAACCGGCCATCGCGGCGGTCATCAACAGGCTGCCACGCAGGTTGTCGCGCGCGGCTGGGGTAGGGGCTGGGGTATCAGATGTCTGGGTCACGGGCATGCACTCCGCAAGATGCGGTGTAAATCGCATGGCCCGCACCGGAAGGCCAGAGCGCCTAGATCGCCATCCAGACCTGAAACACCACCCCCGCCAGAAACGCCCCCACCATCGACAGTGCCAGGTACAGCGCGAACACCCGTGGCCGGACCAGCGCCCAAACGGCCATCGCGGCAGGCAGCGAGGTGACACCACCCGCGATCAGAAACGCCATACCCGCGCCCGGCGCCATGCCGTGGTCGATCAGCCCACCAACCAGCGGCAAGGCGGCAAAGCCGTTCAGATAGGCAGGCACGCCGACCAGCGTTGCAATGACAATCGGCCCGATGCCCGCGCCGCCCAGAAATGAGGTGACGGTTTCAGCGGGGATGTAGGCCAGCATCAGGCTTTCCAGAACAAAGGCCAGCGTCATCCATTGGCCAAGAAAGCGCAGTCCCTTGGCCGTCTCGCGGCCGAATTTGGCGCGGCGGGTGGCGTCTTGCCAGAAGGCCCAGACAATGGGCTTGGTGCCGCGCACCGTGGCGGTCGGTGAACAGCCGCCGCCGATGCCATCGCGCAGAGCTTCGCCGATCCATGGGGTCAGTTGATGCACCACGGTACCACCCATCAGCCCCAGCCCGATGGCTGCCAGCGTCTTGGCCACCGCGAATTCCCAGCCGAGCACACCCAGGGTCAGCACGAACATCTCGGGGTCCATCAGCGGTGAGGCAAGCCAGAAGGCCATCACCGGCGCAAGCGGCGCGCCCATTGCCAGCAGGGCAGCAATGATCGGGATCACTCCGCAGGAACAAAACGGCGACAACGCGCCAAGCAGCGCCGCCATCACGATCATCCGCGCCGGTCGGCCGGTAAAGGCCCGCGCAATGATCGCATCCGCGCCCGAGGCAATGGCCGCCGATGCAATGGCAATAGACGCCAGCAGAAAGGGGGCAATGCCAAGCAAAGCCTCAATCGTGAACGCGAACGAAGCGCGCGCCTGCGTCGGCTCAACCAAAGCCAGCACGCCAAGGATCAGCGCCGTGGACAGCGCCACCCGCCACGGCTTTAGACTGGCCGCAGCGGGAAATGGGAACGACGCGTCTGTCATTTCGCTATCCTTAGGTTTGTAGTTTTATATGGCGCGAAAAATGCGGCCCGCTCAGGCGAGTTTCGCCTCCGTCATGGCGGGCAAGCCCGCACAGCATTCAGCAGTCAGAAAGGCAGTCAGGGCACCCATCGCGGCGAAATCAGCCCGATTCACCACCTCGCGCCCCACACGCTCTTGCGTCACAAGGCCCGCGTCGACCAGCGCGCCGAGGTGATGCGCCAGCGTCGAGGCAGGCACCCCAAGATGCGCGCCGATCTGACCAACGTTCAGCCCGCCCTCCCCCGCCCGCACCAGCAAGCGAAAGGTGGCCAGCCGTGCATCATGGCCAAGTGCGGCCAGCGCCCGCGCCTGAGGTGAAGTGGAATCAGGGATCAGAATTGTCATAGCGTCATTTATCACTACAATACTAGTTTTGTAAAGAGGTCACGCCACGACCCTCTTACGCTACTTTCCCTTCCGCCTGCGGCCCGCTAGACACCGCCGGATGCAGACAAATCGCACCACCACTTTGGCCACCCTGTTCGTTCTGATGACGGGCACGCTGTGGGGTCTGTACTGGCTGCCGGTGCGGCGGTTGGCAGACCTTGGCCTGCAAGGCGCGTGGGGCACGGTGGCGATTTGCCTGATGGCGATGCTGATCCTGGCCCCCTTTGCCTGGCGCGGGCGCGACCGGCTGCGCCGTGCCAGCGGGATCGGCCTCGCCTCGGTGGCGCTGGGCGGCTTTGCCTTTGCGCTTTATTCCATCGGGTTTCTGTATGGCCGGGTGGCGATCATCGTCATCCTGTTCTTCCTGACCCCGGTGTGGAGCACGCTGATCGGCCGGTTCGTAATGGGCTGGCCCACGTCAAGGATGCGCATCGCGGCGCTGGCGGTGGGGTTGGCGGGGTTGCTGCTGATCCTTGGGGCGGATGGCGAATGGCCGTGGCCGCGCGGGTTGGGCGAATGGCTGGCGTTGGCCTCGGGTATCCTGTGGTCGGTGGCCACCACCGGTATCCGCGCGAAATCCGACACCGGGCCGGGCGAGACGGCCTTTGTCTTTGCCGCAGGCTCCGCCCTCGGCGCGCTGATCCTGGCGCCGATGCTGGAACCTTTGCCAGCGGCGATCAGCCAGCCAGGTCTGACACTGGCCTGGGCTTTGGCCGCCGGTGGGCTGTGGTGGGGGCTGTCGATGGCGGGGCTGATGTGGGCCACCGCGCGGCTGGAACCGGCGCGTGTCGGCATCCTGTTGATGGCCGAAGTGCTGGTCAGCGCCACGTCCGCCGCCCTGATCGCGGGTGAACATCTGGGCGCGCTGGAGGTGGCGGGCGGCACTTTGGTGGTGCTGGCGGGGGTGCTGGAGATCTGGCCGCAGCGCAAGGCATCCGGCGGCACGGCCTGACGCCTTACCTGACCACGGTCAGCGCGGCCCCACTGCTGCGCTGATCTTCCGCTGTGGCAAACAGGCTTTCCAGAAAATAGGCCGAAAGCTCCGCCCGCCCAGACAGCCCGGATTTGCGGTAGACCGATTGCGCCTGCTGGCGGATCGTCGCCTCGGACGTATCGCGGGCCAGCGCGATTTCCTTCAGACTGGCACCTTTCAGCATCAGCCCCGCGATGTCGATTTCGGCGGCGGTCAGGTGCCAGGCGCGGAACTGATCCTCGATCGCCCGGCTCAGCGCGGCAATCTCGGCATGCCGGGCCACGCGCCACGCATCGCCTTGCGCGAAATTGCGCGCCAGGTTGTTGGCAAGCGCCGCCTGCCCTTCGCGCACATCGCGCAGGCCCTGCACCGTCCAGGCCACCGCCGCCATGCCCAGCACCAGCACCAGCTTTTCGATCACATCGGCGATGACCTCCGCCAGATCAAGCGGCGCGGGTTCGCGCGCCAGATCAAACGCGGTCAGGCCAAAAATCACCATGGCAATGGTGGCAATCAAAAGCGGAAGGCGGCGACTGTGCATAATCAGACCTGTGGCTGTTTGCGTAAGACTAGCACGAAAGCGGCGTCCCCGCGCCATCCGACAGATGCGATAGGCGGGGCCTCAGGCATCAGGCGGATTTTCGGCGGGCGGCGGCGCGTGTCAGCCTTTGGGTCTTCGCAACCAGTCCCGAAAGGACAGAAGATGACCAGACCCCTGACAGGAACCGCCCTTGCAACCACCCTGCTTTGCCTGCCACTCGTGGCCTTTGCCGCCGATCCGGTGCTGCCAACCTTTGACGCCGCTGCCTTTACGGCGGGCGTGGCCAACCCCTATGTGCCGCTCGATCCCGGCTACAGCACGACGATGCTGGGCACCGCCGAAGACGGAACCATTGAGAAGGATCAGGCCACTGTGAAAGGCCCCGGGCCAAAGATCATGGGCGTGGCCACCACAACGGTGCAGGACGACGCCTTTGCGGGCGACCGGCTGGTGGAGCGGACGTTTGACTACTTCGCCACCGATGCCGACGGCAATCTTTGGTACTTCGGCGAGGATGTGACGAACTACACATACGACGACGCTGGCAATGAAACCGGCACCAACACCAAGTCCAGCTGGCGCGCCGGGGTGGACGGTGCGGTGCCGGGAGTAGCGGTGCCCGCGCGCCCGGTTGTGGGCGATGTGCAGTTTCAGGAACATGCGCCCGCCAATGACGCCACCGACTATGCCGAGGTGATCGCCGTCGATGCCGTGGTGACCGTCGCCGGGCGCGAGTACCGCGATGTGCTAAAGCTGTTCGAGGCCAGCACCTCGGAACCCGACCTGCGCGAGTTCAAGTATTTCGCCAAGGGCGTCGGCCTCATTCTGGCGGAGGAGGAGCTGTCAGTGGCCCGCGATGCGCCGGAAATGGTGCTGGAACTGCAACCCTGACGCCGGTGCCAAAGACCCCCTCCCCGGCGGGGAGAGGGTCGCTGTGCCTCAGCCGATCAGCCCGGCATGGCGCATCGCGGCCTTGATGCGGGCTTTGGTGCCATCGGTCAGGCCCACCAGCGGCAGGCGGACCTCGTCGCTGCACAGGCCCAGCAACGACAGCCCGTACTTCGCGCCCACCAGACCCGGCTCGATGAAGATCGCCTCGTGCAGCGGCATCAGACGGTCCTGATACTCCAGCGCCTTTGCGTAATCGCCGGCCAGTGTCGCCGCCTGAAACTCCGCACATAGGCGCGGGGCGACGTTCGCGGTCACCGAGATGCAGCCCACCCCGCCATGCGCGTTGAAGCCCAGCGCGGTGGCATCCTCGCCTGACAGCTGGATGAAATCTGCACCGCAGGTGGCGCGTTGCATCGAGACACGCTCGATCTTGCCAGTGGCGTCCTTGACCCCGATGATCCGGGGCAGTTCGGCCAGCTTGCCCATGGTTTCGGGGGTCATATCCACGACCGACCGACCGGGAATGTTGTAGATGATGATCGGCAGCGTGCAGCAATCATGCAGCGCCGTGTAATGCGCGATCAGCCCGGCCTGCGTGGGTTTGTTGTAATAGGGCGTCACGACCAGTGCTGCATCGGCACCCACCTTTTCGGCGTGGCGGATCAGGCTGATGCCCTCGACGGTGTTGTTCGACCCTGCCCCTGCGATCACCGGCACCCGGCCTGCGGCGGCGGCGACCACTTCTTCGATCACGCGCTGATGTTCGGCATGGCTCAGCGTCGGGCTTTCGCCCGTCGTCCCCACCGGCACCAGCCCCGTCGATCCTTCGGCGATGTGCCAATCCACCAATTTCTTCAGCGTCACCAGATCAAGCTCGCCGTTCTTGAACGGCGTCACCAGGGCTGGAATGGACCCTTTGATCATGACGCATCTCCTCAGGTAGGGGGCACTTGCCCGGTGTAATCGCCAACCTCTTAGACCGCGGAAAGCTCAAAGCCAAGTATTGCCGCTCGCGCAGACGTGGGTTGTGGCGGGCGGGCGGGTCGGGCAAATTCGCTGGTATGACAGTGCCCTCTAAAATCATGTGGCTGTTGCGCGCGGTTCTGCTGATCGGCGGGCTGTTGCTGGCCAGCCATTCGCGCGCCGATGAAGCGCAGGCAATGCGCACCGCACTTGACCTCGCCGAGGCGAAGGATTGGGACGGGGCGCTTGCTGTCGCCCCCTCGGGCGTTGGCCGCGATGTGATCGACTGGCAGCGGCTGCGCGCCGGCGAAGGCCGTCTTGGGGATTACGAGGCGTTTCTGGCGCGCAGGCCCGATTGGCCGGGCCTGCCACTGCTAAAGGAAAAGGGCGAAGAGGCGGTGGCGCGGTCCACCGATCCCGCCCGCGTCATCGCTTACTTCGGCAATGATCTGCCTGAAACCGGCAAGGGGGCGGTTGCCCTTGTCGCCGCACTGCAAGCCACCGGTCAGGCCGCCAAGGCCGAAACCGAGGCGATGCGCGCCTGGGCCGACCTGCCCTTTGCGGCTGAGGACGAGGCGGCGATGCTTGCCCTGGCCCCCGACGCCGTGGGCTTTGTGCACACCATGCGCATGGATAACCTGCTGTGGTCCGGACGCCGCGCCGAGGCGGAACGAATGCTGCCCCGGATGCCCGAAGACTGGCAAGCGCTGGCACGGGCACGGATCGCGCTCCGCGCCGAAGGCAAGGGGGTGACGGGCCTTGTCGGCGCCGTACCGAAGGCGCTGGCCAGCGATCCCGGTCTTGCCTTCGAACGCTTTCAGTGGCGGATGAAGAAAGACCTCTATGACGACGCGCTGGCCCTGATCCTGGAACGCAGCGACAGCGCCGAAACCCTTGGCCGCCCCGAAGCCTGGGCCGAACGCCGCGCGGTGCTTGCGCGCTGGCTGATCCGGCAGAACCGCCCGGCTGAGGCGTACAAGGTCGCCTCGCGCCATCGGCTGACCGAAGGGTCGGCCTATGCTGACCTGGAATTTCTGTCGGGCTTCGTGGCCCTGCGCAAGTTGAACGATCCAGCCACCGCGTTAAAGCATTTCGCGCATCTGAAGGCTGGGGTTTCAACGCCGATCAGCCTTGCCCGGGCGCTCTACTGGCAGGCGCGCGCCGAAGAGGCCGCAGGTCAGGACGCCACCGCCACCTATCAGGCGGCGGCGCAACACCAGACGGCGTATTACGGGCTGCTGGCAGCCGAAAAGCTGGGGCTGGCGCTGGATGCGGACCTGTTGGCCGACACGCGCCCGCCAGATTGGCGGCAGGCGGATTTCGCGCGGTCTTCGGTGCTGGAGGCGGCGTTCCTGCTGCTAAAGGTCGGGGACCTGACGCTGGCAAAGCGCTTCATCCTGCATCTGGCCGAAGGCATGCCCGATGCCGAACTGGCGCAACTGGCCGATATGGCCCTGTCGATCGACGAGCCGCACATCGCGGTCTTGATCGGCAAGGCGGCGGCGGAACGCGGGCTGATCCTACCGCGCGCTTATTTCCCGGTGCCGGGGTTCGTGCCCGACGATCTGTCGGTCAGCCGCGCTCTGGCCCTGGCGATTGCACGCCGGGAAAGCGAATTTGATCCTGCAGCCCGCAGTTCCGCCGATGCGCGCGGCCTGATGCAGGTGCTGCCGGGCACCGCCAAACTGATGGCAAAGAAACTGGGCAAGGCGTTCGAAGCGGGCAAGCTGTTGACCGACCCCGCCTACAACGTGGCAATGGGGGCGGCTTATCTGGCCGAGATGGCCGAAGAATTCGGCCCCTCGGTAGCGCTGATCGCGTCTGGTTACAACGCCGGACCGGGCCGCCCGCGCCGCTGGATCACCGAGTTCGGCGATCCGCGCCGCGCCGATGTTGATATTGTTGACTGGGTCGAGACGATCCCTTTCACCGAAACCCGCACCTATGTGATGCGGGTGGCCGAAGGGGTGGTGATCTACCGGGCCAAACTGAAGGGTGCGGTCGGCCCGGTGCGCATCACCACCGAGCTTAAGGGTTAATCCTTTCGCCGCATTTCGATCTGCGCCACCCGCACCTGACGCAGCGCTTCGACCAGCAGGGCGGTCAGCAAGCCAAAGCTCAGGAACCCGTTCACCGAGGCCATCACCGCAAGGATCCGCCATTCCTGCGGTGGCAGCACATCGCCAAGCCCGAGTGTCGAGAACGCCACCAGCGAAAAATAAACCGCCTCTTCCAGCGTGGCAAAAGCCCCCAGCTCGAACAACGCAACGGCCCAGATCCACACACCGGTGGTGATCACCGCCAGCACCCAGATCCCGACCCCGATCAGCAACAACAGCAGCTTCGGGCGCTGCGGCGGTGCGATAAGCCAGCGATGCCCGCGCTGAAACAGCGCTTCCAGCAGAAAAGCTGCCAACGCCGCCAGCGTGATGTTGATCAGCAGCAGGCCCGTGCCAAGGATGATCTGTATCAGCATGACTTCCCTTTCGCCTTGGGCTGGACTTGGCCGCCCCGCCCTCTTATCTGAACAGGATCATGGTCGAAAAATCTGATCCCAATTCGAAACTCATCGCAGAAAACCGGCGCGCCCGCTTTGATTATCATATCGAAAGCGATCTGGAGGCCGGGATCATGCTTTTGGGGTCCGAAGTCAAAAGCCTGCGTCAGGGCGGCTCCAACATCGCCGAGAGCTACGCCTCGGTCGAGGGCGGCGAGTTGTGGCTGATCAACGGCTACATCGCACCCTACCTGCAAGCCAAAACCTGGGGGCACGACGAACGCCGTCGGCGCAAACTGCTTGTTTCGCGCAAGGAACTCAGCCGGTTGTGGAACGCGGTGGGTCGCGAAGGCATGACCATCGTGCCGATCAAGATGTATTTCAACGACAAGGGCATCGTGAAGCTGAAGCTGGGTGTCGCCAAGGGCAAAAAGCAGGCCGACAAGCGCGAAACCAGTGCCAAGCGCGACTGGGATCGCCAGAAAGCCCGCATCATGAAGCAGAACAATCAGGGCTGATCCACACGGGCGCGCAGCAAAGGCGGGTGCCGTGAAGCCATGGCATATGTGGCACCAGACCCCGACGAATCGGGGGCTGGGTAAGCATTTGTTGCTTAATTGTTAACCTTCTGGCAGATTTTCGCTTATCCGACGGCCCGTATCGGGCCTGATCGGATGCAAACAGCCGGCGTCAGAGCATGGGCGAACCGGCGAAAGAGGGAAAGGTTCCGTTATGGGTATTGAACTGATCATCCAGCTGATCGCTGGTCTGGTAGGCGGCAACGCGGCTGGTGCTGGGTTGAAGAATCTCAGCCTCGGCACGGCCGGAAACTCCATCGTGGGTGCCGTCGGCGGTGGTCTTGGCGGCGTGTTGATGGGTATGCTTGGCATGGATGGTGGCGCGGATGCGGCCGCAGCTGTGTCGAACCTTGATATCGGTGCGATCATCCAGTCGATTGCCGGTGGTGGCGTTGGCGGCGCGGTGCTGACGGTCATCGTTGGCGCGATCAAGAAAATGCTGGTCAAGTAACCGGCCCTTTGGTGCGGGGGCATCAGCGCCCGCACCTACCCTTTGCTGAAGGCTTGCCTCGCGCTGCCGGTCACCGATATACCCGGTCAACTTTGCGAGGTTGCCATGACCCCTTCCCCCGCTGATGACCCCAAAACGCTGGTGTCGACCGACTGGTTGGCGCGGCACCTGAAAGACCCCGATCTGCGGGTGCTGGATGCCAGCTGGTATCTGCCTGACGCGGGCCGCGATGCGAAGGCGGACTATGCCACGGCGCATATCCCCGGCGCGCGCTTTTTCGACATCGACGAGATTGCCGATCTGCGGTCGGCGCTGCCGCACATGGCCCCGCCGCCGGAAAAGTTCATCAGCCGGATGCGCGCGATGGGGGTGGGCGATGGCCATCAGGTGGTGGTCTATGACGGCGCGGGGTTGTTTTCTGCCGCCCGGGTCTGGTGGCTGTTCCGCCTGATGGGCAAGACCGACATCGCGGTTCTGGACGGCGGTTTCCCGAAATGGCGCGCCGAGGGGCGCGAGATCGAAGACATGCCGCCCGTGATCAAGGACCGCCACATCACTGTGTCCCGCCAGAACCAGCTGGTCAAGGACGTGACCCAAGTCGCCCACACCGCCAAGCTGGGCGAGGCCGAGATCATCGATGCCCGCTCCTCCCCCCGCTTTCGTGGCGAGGTGCCCGAACCCCGCCCGGGCCTGCGCGCCGGCCACATTCCGGGGGCAAAGAACGTGCCCTATGCCACGCTTCTCAACCCCGACGGCACGATGAAATCCCCGCCCGCGCTGAAAGCGGTGTTCGAGGCGGCGGGGGTAGATCTTGCCAAGCCCGCGATCACCTCTTGTGGGTCGGGGATCACAGCGGCGATCCTCAGCCTTGCGCTGGAACGGATCGGCCACCGCAACCATGCGCTCTATGACGGTTCCTGGGCCGAATGGGGCATGTATGACGACCTCAGGGTCGAACAGGGATAACACAATGCTCGAAACACTGAACCCCCAGCCGCAGGACAAGATCCTGCAACTCATCGCCATGTTCCGCGATGATCCAAGGACCGACAAGATCGACCTCGGCGTCGGTGTCTACAAGGATGCCACCGGCCTGACCCCGGTGATGCGCGCGGTCAAGGCGGCCGAGAAAAAGCTGTGGGAGGTGGAAAAGACCAAAACCTACACCGGGCTTGCGGGCGAGCCTGCGTTCAACGCTGCGATGGTCACAATGATCCTTGGGCATGGCTATGCCGACCGCGCCGCATCCGTCGCCACGCCCGGCGGCACCGGGGCGATCCGGCAGGCGCTGGAACTGATCCGCATGGCCGCACCGGGGGCCACGGTCTGGCTGTCGAACCCGACCTGGCCGAACCACCCCTCGATCATCAAATACCTGAAGATGCCGCTGGCCGAATACCGCTATTTCGACGCCGCAGCGGGCGGGATCGATTTTGCTGGCCTGATGGCCGACCTTGCCAATGTCAAAGCAGGCGACGCCGTCATGCTGCACGGCTGTTGCCACAACCCCACGGGTGCCAACCTTGACGCGGGCCAATGGGATCAGGTCGCCACGCTTCTGGCCGACAAGGGCGCCATCCCGTTCATCGACCTCGCCTATCAGGGCTTCGGCGACGGGCTGGACGAGGATGCAGCCGCCACCCGGACGATCGCCGCCCGCTTCCCCGAGGTGCTGATCGCCGCCTCCTGCTCCAAGAACTTCGGCATCTACCGCGAACGTACCGGCGTCTTGATCGCCCTCACCTCACCTGACCGGAAAGCCACCGTGCAAGGCAACCTCGCCTTCCTCAACCGGCAGAACTATTCCTTCCCGCCCGATCACGGCGCGCGGCTGGTGACGATGATCCTTGAGGACGCCGCCCTGACCGCCGACTGGAAGGCGGAACTGGAGGAGGTGCGCCAGAACATGCTGACCCTGCGCCAGTCCCTCGCCGACGAGCTGCGCCGCGCCACCAACTCTGACCGGTTCGATTTCGTGGCACACCATCGCGGCATGTTCAGCCGCCTTGGCCTGACCGAGGCGCAGGTCGAAACGCTGCGCCGCGACCACGGCATCTACATGGTCAGCGACAGCCGCATCAACATCGCCGGGCTGAACGCCAGGACCGTCCCGGTACTGGCCGCCGCCATCGCGCAGGTCCTGTAGCCCGGCATGCTGGCTGCGGCTGCATGTTACGCAGTCTCAGCGGTTTAAATCGACGCGGTCACCGGGCGCGACGGCCCCTTGCAAGTGTCATGCTGGCAGATAGGGCTGGCATTCCTGATGACCGGGGCGGTGTCGCTGACCCTTGGCGGCTGGCGGACGGTTGGCCTTCGCATGGCGATTGCGGTGCTGCCCGATCATCAGGCCCGATGGCCTGGGTCGGAGCCGCACTTGCGATTGCGGGAACAGCTTTGATCAGTCTGGCCGCCTGACCGCTTGGCAGCACCGAGGCGACGTGGTTGAGTGGCGAAAACCTCGGGGGGGAGGATGCGATGCCACGCGAAGCGCGCAGGATTTCGGCGGATGATGCGGCGGCATTGGTCCAGCCCGGCATGTGGCTCGACTACGGGGCGGTCCTTGGCCAGCCTGATGCGTTTGACGAGGCTCTGGCCCGGCGGATCGGACCGCTGACCAATGTCCGCATCCGCGCCTGTCTGACCACGCGGCCGCGCGCGGTGCTTGAGGCTGATCCGAACGGGGATCACGTCCACTGGTTCAACACCCACTTTGGTGGCTACGACCGCCGCATGCACGATGCGGGGCTTGCGCATTATCTTCCGGTCAATCTGGGCGAGATTCCCGATTACTACCGCCGCTTCATCGACCCGCCGGATATCGTCGTGTTCAAGACCACCCCGATGGATGCCAACGGCATGTTCAACTTCGGGCCCAACACGCTCTGGCTGCGGGCGCTGGTCGAACGCGGCAAAGTGGTCATCGTCGAAGAGACGCCGACCCTGCCTTACGTGATGGGCGACGGGACGGGCGTGCATGTGTCCGAGGTCGATTTCATCATTCCGGGCTTCGACCGCCCGATGATGGAACTGCCGAAGGCTGCGGCGACCGAGGTCGACAAAGCCGTCGCCCGCCTGATCGCCGCCGAGATCGAGGATGGCGCCTGCCTGCAGATCGGGATTGGGGGAATGCCGAACGCGGTCTGTTCATTGCTGGCCGAAAGCCCGGTGACCGACCTTGGCATCCACACCGAGATGATGACCGACGGGATCGTCGATCTTTACCGAACCGGGCGGGTGACCGGGGCGAAAAAGCAGTTGAACCCCGGCAAGCTGGTTTGCACCTTCGCCCTTGGGGCGCAGTACCTGTACGACTTCATCGACCGCAATCCGGAGGTGGAGTTCCACCCGGTCGATTACACCAACCTGCCGCATATCGTCATGCAGAATGACCGCGTGATCGCCATCAACAACACCACCCAGATCGACCTGCAGGGGCAGGCGGCGTCGGAGTCTGACGGGTTCCGCCACATCTCGGGGACCGGGGGGCAGTTGCAGTTCATGCGGGCGGCCTATGCCAGTCGGGGCGGCAAAAGCTTCATGTGCCTCGCGTCCACCTACGACAAGAGGGGCGAACGGCGAAGCCGGATCGTCACGGCCCTGACCCGCGGCAACGTGGTGACAACGCCCCGGACGGACATCATGTATGTGGTCACGGAATACGGCATGGTAAACCTGAAAGGCCGGTCAATTGCGGAACGGGCGCGCCTGCTGATTTCCATCGCCCACCCCGATTTCCGCGAAGGGCTGGAGCGCGACGCCTATGAGCACCGCCTGATCCCGCGAGGGTTCTTCTGACGCAAGCCTGCGGGTGCTTTGCGTGGACCGGTCTTGGAAGCTTTTCGGATCAAACAGGCGACTTGATGCGTTCAGCTTTCTGGCGGCTCGGTGGCAGCGCGGTCGCTACCGGCTGGCCCGCCAGGCGGCAAGCAATCCGGCGGCGGCGATCAGGGCCATGCCGGTGAAGCCAAGGGCATCCGGTATCTGCTGAAAGACCAGCCAGCCCAGCAAGGTGGCGAAGGCAATGTGCATGTAGTTGACCGGCGCGAGGGTGGAGGCAGGGGCCTCGCGGTAGGCCGAGGTGAACAGAAGATGCCCGGCCGTCGCCAATGCCCCAAGGGCCAGCATCAGCCCGGCGTCAACCGCTGTGGGCATCGTCTCGGTTTGCAGCGTCAGGGTCAGGACGGTAAAGACCACCGCTCCGACAAGCGAGGCGTGGAACATCATCGCCATCGTGCTTTCGGTCTTTGACAGGATACGGGTCAGCAGATGATAGCCGGTGGCAAGGCAGGCGTTGATCAGCGACAGTGCCACGCCAAGCGGGGCTAGGCCGCTGCCCGGACGGGCAATGAGAAGAACCCCCGCAAAGCCAAGCGCCGCGCTGATCCAGCCAAGCGGGCCGACCTTTTCACCCAGCACGGTGCCAGCGGCCAGCATCACCAGCACCGGGGCGATGTAGATGATGGCCACCGTTTCAGCCACCGGCATCAGCCGCAGCGCGATCAGCATGGAAATCGAGGCCAAGGCCAGGCAGGCCCCACGCAGGATCACCAGACCGGTGCGGTTCGTGCGCCAAAGCGCGGCACCGTGGCGCGGCCAGATGACAAGCGTCACCAGCGCAAGATTCACGGCATAGCGGGCCGCAAGGACCATGGTCAGGGCGTAAAGCATCGCCAGATGCTTGCCCAGCGTGTCGGCCGCAGCAAAAAGGAAGGTCGCCACCACCACTAGCGCCACGCCCTTCAGGGGATGCTCCGCCCGGATGGCCTCGCTGTCAGCACCAGCCATTCTCAACTCCCGCAGGTTAGGTCCACACCATAGCGATCCCCGCCCCCGGTGAAAGCTGCAAGGCCTGATCCCGTCGGTTTTCCTAACCCTGCCCTGCGTTGACACCCTGACGCCGGGTTGTAGCCTGCCCGACCGCCCACAGATCGTAGGAGCGTCCGGAATGAAGCAATCCACCCTTGCTGCCACCGCTGATGCCCGTTCCCCCGCCGGGGCCGACATCCGGTTCATCATGGATGGCCCGCTGGCCAATATGATCCATTCCACCGTGCCGCCCGGTCAGGTGAACCGCGCCACAGTGCACGCGACGGTCAGCGAGTTCTGGCATATCCTGTCGGGCGAGGGCGACATCTGGCGCCGCGATGCCACGACCGAGCGGATCACCCCGCTGCAAGCCGGCACCTCGATCGACATCCCCGTCGGCACCGCGTTTCAATACCGCTGCACCGGGGCCGAGCCGCTGCGCTTCATCTGCATCTCGATGCCGCCCTGGCCCGGCGATCACGAGGCCACGCACCTGCAAGGCGCATGGACGCCGTCGGTCTGACCGCAGGCCGCGCGGTTATTGCGCAGGCCCCGCAGCCCGATGCACGAACCAGGCCTTGGACAGGATTCGCCACGCGCCCTCGGTCTTGGTCAGGGTCAGATAGTCGGTGTAATCATCGCCAAAGCAGGTGTCGGTGACCTTTACCACCGCGACATCGCCGGTCACGTCGATCATCTCGATCTGCGACACGAAAGGCGTGCCGCGCGGCAAGGTGGTCAAGGCCAGCCATTCGGCAATGAACGCATCGCGCGACGACAGGTAGAACCGCCCCTCGAAATGCCCGGCAGCGACAGCGCCTGGATGAAACGCCCGGCGCAGCTGGTCGGCATCGCCGTAGATCATGCCTTCAAGGTAGTCGGTCATTACCGACCGCAGGGCGCTGGATTCAGCTCCGGTGTACATCCGCTTCGTCCTTCTTTTGCGCTCCGATCTTCGCAGGTTCGCCTTGCAGCACAAGTCCTCGCACACCGCGATGCAGCCCATGTCTGCGCAGGGTTTGGGTCTGCGCGGGGTTTGGGCCTGCGCAGGGTTTGGGTCTACGCAGGGTTTGGCAACGGATTTGCAAGCTGGTTGCACGACGTACCGCCACAATAGAAAAGCGGCCCGTGGGAGGAGGACCCACGGGCCGTTCAGGTTTCGCGGCGAAGGGAGGACAAGCGCCGCGCAGAGGACCGGGGGCCGATGTGCCAGCCCCCGGCTAATCTCACATGTTGTAGGCGCTTTCGCCGTGCGAGGTCTGGTCCAGACCCTGACGCTCATCGTCGGGGGTGGGCCGCAGACCGAAGATCACCTTGATCGCGTAGAACAGGAACAGCGACACCACGCCCGACCAAACCAGCGTCAGACTGACAGCCTTGATCTGGGTGAAGACCTGCGTGCCCATATCGTAGGCGCCAGCCACAGCCGGGAACACGGTATAGTCGACCCAGCCCTGACCACCCAAGCTGGGGTCCGCCACGATGCCAGTGCCGATGGCCCCAACGATCCCGCCGATGCAGTGCACCCCGAAGACATCGAGGCTGTCATCGTACTTGAACATCTTCTTCACCGTCGACACG
>NZ_JANMET010000309.1:0-7884 GCF_031377265.1 Tabrizicola sp.
ACGATGACCGGGCAGCCGGAATCTTCGGCATAAAGGGCCAGCCGGTCGGCGGGATAGGCCGGGTCCATCGGCACATAGGCTGCACCGGCCATCTGCCCCCAGGCCCCGCACGCCTGATCCTCGACACCGACCCCCGCCTTGCCAGTGCCTCCGCCATACCGCCCGCCAGCGGGTCTTTGGCCGAAGACCCGGCTTACGTGATCTACACCTCCGGCTCCACCGGTCGGCCAAAGGGCGTGGTGGTCAGCCACCGCAACGTGATCAACTTCTTCGCCGGCATGGATGACGCGGTAGGGGCCGATCCCGGCATCTGGCTGGCCGTCACCTCTCTGTCCTTCGACATTTCGGTGCTGGAACTGTTCTGGACCCTGTCGCGCGGCTTTACCGTGGTCGTGGCCGACGACGCCAGCCGCGTGCGCCCCTCTGGCGGCGGCACGGTTTCATCCCGCAAGATGGATTTCAGCCTGTTCTACTGGGGCAATGACGACGGTGCGGGGCCCAAGAAATACGAGCTTCTCCTCGAAGGCGCGAAATTCGCCGATACCAACGGCTTCTGCGCCGTCTGGACGCCCGAGCGGCACTTCCACGCCTTTGGCGGCCCCTACCCGAACCCCGCCGTAACCGGCGCGGCGGTGGCGGCGGTTACCAAAAACATCGGCGTTCGCGCTGGCAGTTGCGTGGCCCCTCTGCACCACCCCGCCCGGATCGCCGAGGAATGGGCAGTGATCGACAACCTGACCAATGGTCGCGCCGCCCTTGCCATCGCTTCGGGATGGCAGCCCGATGATTTTGTACTCCGCCCTGAAAACACGCCTCCGGCAAATCGTCAGGCGATGCTTGATACGATCACCACTCTGCGCAAATTGTGGCGCGGCGAGGCGGTGGAATTTCCGCGCAAGGACGGCACACCTCATGCCGTCGTCACCCAACCGCGCCCGGTGTCAAAAGAGCTTTCGGTCTGGGTCACAACCGCGGGCAACCCCGAAACCTGGCGCGATGCCGGTCGCCTTGGTGCCAATGTGTTGACCCATCTTCTGGGCCAGTCGGTCGCCGAGGTGGGCGACAAGGTAAAGATCTACCGCGCCGCGCTGGCCGAGGCCGGGCACAACCCCGCCGATTTCACCGTCACCCTGATGCTGCACACCTACATCGCCGCTGACCGTGAAACCGCGCGCACCATCGCCCGCGAACCGATGAAAGATTACCTGCGCAGCGCCGCCGCCCTGATCAAGCAATACGCCTGGGCCTTCCCCGCCTTCAAGAAACCGCAAGGCATCTCCAACCCGATGGAGATTGACCTCGCCGGCCTCGCGGCTGACGAAATGGACGCCATCCTCGACTTCGCCTTCCAGCGCTATTTCGAAGAGTCCGGCCTGTTCGGCACGGTCGAAGACTGCGTGACCCGCGTCGAAGACCTGAAGGCCATCGACGTTGACGAAATCGCCTGCCTGATCGACTACGGCATTCCCGCAGCCCAGGTTCTGGACGCGCTGAAACCCTTGGCCGAGGTTCTGCGCCGCACCAACAGCACCGCCGACCAGGACGATTCCCTCGCCGGTCTGATCCTGCGCCACAGCGTTACGCACCTGCAATGCACCCCGTCGATGGCGCGGATGCTGGCCGAAGATGACGGCGCGCGCGCGGCCTTGGCCCGGCTAAAGCGGATGCTGGTCGGTGGCGAGGCACTGCCGGGGCGGCTGGCGGGTGATCTTGCCGGCCTGATCGGCGGCCCGGTTCTCAACATGTATGGCCCGACCGAAACCACCATCTGGTCCTCGGTCGCGGCGACGCTGGGCGAAGATGGCGTCGTGAACATTGGCCAACCCATCGCCAACACCGCGCTTTATGTGCTGAACGATGCCGGCATCCCGGTCCCCGATGGCACCCCGGGTGAGCTGTGGATCGGTGGCGAGGGCGTGGCCACCGGCTACTTCCGCCGCGAGGATCTGACTGCCGAACGCTTTCACCCTGATCCCTTTGCCAAAACCGGCCGGATGTACCGGACCGGCGACCTGGTCCGCCGCCGCACCGACGGACGGCTTGATTTCCTTGGTCGCGCCGACCATCAGGTCAAGATCCGTGGCCACCGCATCGAACTGGGCGAGATCGAGACCGCCTTGGAATCCGCGCCCGGCGTGCGCCAGGCCGTGGTGATCCCGCGCGAAGACCTGCCCGGCGATGTCCGCCTTGTGGCTTACGTTACCACCAACGGCCCAACCGACGAAGCGGCGCTGCGCAGCCACCTGTCCGCGCGGCTGCCAGAGGTCATGGTGCCCGCCCATGTCGTGACACTGGATGCCTTCCCTCTCACGCCAAACCGCAAAGTCGACCGCAAGGCGCTGCCCGCGCCCTCTGCCCGCAACGCCGACCCCGGTTTTCTGCCTGCCGAAGACAGCATCGAACAGGCAATTGCCGCCGTCTGGTCGCGCGTGCTCGGGGTGGCGCGCGTTGGCCGGTCCGACAACTTTTTCGCGCTTGGCGGGCATTCGCTGCTGGCGGTGCAGGCGCATCGCGAACTCAAGGCGGCGCTGCGTTCCGATCGGCTGGCGATCACCGACATCTTCCGCTTTCCGGTCCTCTCGGCCCTCGCGTCGCACCTTGGTGCCGGGACCGCGCCTGCCGCACCGCCCCCCTCTGCCGACAGCGGCGCCGCGGCCCGGCTAGACGCCATGGCCCGCCGTCGCGCGATGCGCGAAGCGCGCGAACAGGCCCCAGGATGACCGTCGCCTTCCGCCAGGCAGCGCTTGAAGCCGCACTCGCAAGGCTATTCCCGCCCGGCGTGGCGGTTAGCGCCGAACCGATCATCGGCGGCCGTGAAGACAACCTCTGGCCCGCCGAGGCCAAGGCCATGACCGGCGCCGTAGCCTCGCGAAAGGCCGAATTTGCGGCAGGCCGCATCGCCGCCCGCCGGGCACTCATGGCAATCGGCCACCGCCCGACGGCGATTCCCGTCAGCCTGGACCGCGCGCCGATCTGGCCTGCGGGCATCGGCGGGTCGATCGCGCATTCTGCTGGTCTTGCAATTGCCGCAGTCCGCATCGGCGGCCCGCTTGGTATCGACATCGAAGAGGACGCCGCCCTCGAACCCGCCCTTTGGCCGGTGATCTGCGCGCCTGACGAACTTGCAATGCTGCCAGAATCAGACCGCGGCCGCTACGTGCGGCACGTGTTTTCCGCCAAGGAAGCCGCCTACAAGGCGCAGTTCCCCCTCACCGAAAGCCTGTTTGGCTTTGCTTCGCTCGCGGTAAGGCTGACGGACGGCGGCTTTGTCGCCAGCCTGCGCCACACCGTAAGCGGCCTTAGGGCCGGGCACGAACTGCATGGGCGCCTTGTCATCTACCAAGGAGTTGTCTTCACAGGCGTAACAATATGAGGCGAGCGGGGCTAATTGTCCTACTTTTGGCGATTGTCAGCGCAGCCATCAGCGCCCTGTGGTGGCGTGGATCGGGCACCCTGGACGATGCTGCCATGGCCGCCCGATACGCCGCCCCGTTGCCCGCACCCACTGGCCCGCTGACGATATTCCACATCGGCCACAGTCTGGTGAACCGTGATATGCCGGCGATGTTGGCCCAGCTTGCCGGTCAAGGCCATGGCTACGACAGCCAGCTTGGCTGGGGTGCGACGCTCAGCTCGCATTGGGGTGATGCCACCATCGGCGGCTTCGAGGTCGAGAATGCCCACCCCCGGTTCCGGCCTGCCTTCGAAGCGGTCGAAAGCGGCGACTATGACGCTATCGTCCTGACCGAGATGGTCGAAATCCGCTCGGCGCTGGAATACCATGACAGCCCGCGATATCTGGCGCTTTGGGCACAGAAAGCCCGCTCGGCCCATCCCGGCGTGCGGCTCTATCTCTTTGAAACCTGGCACAATCTTGATGATCCGGAAGGCTGGATCGAACGCCTTGACGCTGACCTTTCCCGCTATTGGGTGGACGGTATCTTGCGGCCCGCACTGGCGGATCTGCCTGCCGATGCGCAAATTCATCTGATCCCCGCGGGTCAGGCTTTGGCCGCCTTCGTGCGCGCGGTGGAACAGCAAGGCGGCGTCGGCAACCTGCGCGACCGCACGGACCTGTTCATGCGCAACGCTGACGGGACGCTTGACCAGATCCACCTGAACGACCTCGGAAATTACTTCGTCGCCTTGGTGCATTACGCCGTGCTCTACCAGAAAAGCCCGATCGGTCTGCCCCACGCACTAAAGCGCGGCGACGGTAGCCAGGCCGTTGCCCCAGCCCCCGAAACGGCGCTTTTGATGCAACAGATCGTTTGGCAAACGGTGCTGAAGACGCCGCTGACTGGCGTCGCACCCTGACAGCCGGGCGAATTGGCGCGAGACTGTGCCGCCGATATCAATCCTCAGTTGCAAAACAGAAACGAATAAACTGCCGATTGGAAAAAACCTTGGGGAAATTCCGCAAAATCGATCATTGCTCTTTCCGCAAGGCACTCACTTCAATATCGTTGTTCTTGTGTGCTTGCACAACGCGGCCTGCCAGCCGTGAACGAAGGGGAGATTGAGTAATGAAACTAGTTCGCATGTTGACTGCGATTGTCTTGGCGCTGCCGTTTCTTGCAGTTGGGGCCATGGCACAGGATTATCTGTTGCGGCCGGGCGATGTGGTGCAAATCGAAGTGCTGGAAGACGCCAGCCTGAACCGCACGGCGATCGTGTTGCCTGATGGACAGATCTCCCTGCCACTTGTCGGGTCGGTCAGAGCCTCTGGTCGCAGCCTCACTGACATTCAGTCAGATCTCGCCACACGGTTGGCCTCCAGCTTTGCCACCCCACCGACCGTATATGTCACCATGAGCGCCCTTGCCGAACGCGTCGTCGGCACCGCGCGCACGATCGACGTGTTCATTCTGGGCGCTGCGGCCACGCCGGGGCGCGTAGAGGTTGCTCCGGGCACGACCCTTCTGCAAGCAATCGCCCAAGCCGGCGGCCTTTCGCCTTTTGCTGCGAAAAAGCGCATCCAGTTGCGGCGCGTCGACAAGTCGGGCAATGAAAAGGTCTTCAGCTTTGACTACGACGCAATCGAACGCGGCGTGGCTGGCGGTTTGACGACCCGCCTCGCCGACGGCGACGTGATCTTCGTGCCGCAGCGCAAGTTGTTCGAGTAAGCTCGGCCATGCGTCGCGCAAACCTTCTCAGCGGTGTTCCGGCATTGGGCGCCATGTGTCTGGCTGCGTCTTCAGCCTTGGCGCAAGAAGGCGGCGTGACGCTGGTCTTCGGCATCGAACAACGCTTTGAATCTGGCAGCAATATCGGGCTCGACGTGCCGGCAACGGGTTCGACCAACGTCAGCGCAACCCGCCTGTCCTTTGGCCTGACCACAGAGACGCAGATCGACCGGCTGGAGTTCAACGCCTCAAGCGCCCTGCTGGTCGAAAACTCCTTCGACATCGACGGAACCGAAGCCCAGCTTGGGCGCCCTGACCTCAGTTTCGGCTATACGCGAGAGATCCCGAACGCGATCTTCAGCGTGACTGCCGCTTACCGGCGTGACGATGTCGATGCTTTCGACGACGATATCACCGCCGTGGATGAGGTGGGAACCCGCTCCGACTCCCGCGCTGAAGTTTACTTTGAAACCGGTCGCACCGCGCCACTTGGCTTTGCCGCCTCAGCGTCCTACGCCCTGTCCGACTACGAAGACACCACCGATCCTGACCTGAACGACACCGAAACTGTCCGCGTTGGCCTGCGCACATTGCTGCGGTTCTCCGACGTGATGGTTGGCACCGTTGGTCTGTCATTCGAGCGTGAGCAGGAAGATGACCTCGCCCAGACCGTCACCGAAACGTCTACAGCGTTCGCGGGCCTCGAATACAGCATGCCGAATGGCACCCTGAGCGGCACCCTCACCCTTGCGGATGAAACCGACGAAAGCCGCCGCGTCACCTTCGAGGTTGGCCGCTCGATGGTTTTGCTGGACGGCGAGTTCAACGCCCGCATTGGTGTGACCACGGCAGATGACTCTGGCACCGACCTGATTGGCGCTGTCGAATGGACGCGCGCGCAGCCCGACGGCGGCATCGGCGTCAGCCTGGAACGCACCGTCAGTTTCGATGACGAGACCGAGGTTGACACCACCTTCGCGGTGGATTGGCGGCGCGAGGTAAACGCGGTTTCGTCCTTTGCTGTCGATTTCTCATATGAGGTCAGCGATTCCCCGTCCGAACGGATTGAACAGGCCGAGATCGGCGCCGCCTACGGCTATGCGCTGACCGAAGCTTGGAACCTCGACACCGGCATCCGCTACCGCGTGCGCGAAGATAACGACGGCCGCGCCGAATCGCCTTCGATATTCGTCGCACTTGGCCGCAGTTTCGTTTTCCGCCCCTGATCCGCGCGCAGGCCAATCAAACCAAACAGCTGTCGGCCAAACTGGATACGGCGCAGCCGAAGCCACAATGCGATGTATTCTGTGAAAGTGGTGACCCCGGATGGATTCGAACCATCGACCTGCCGCTTAGGAGGCGGCCGCTCTATCCCCTGAGCTACGAGGCCCCGTTTGGCGCAGGCCACGCCCGTTCAATGCGTCAAAAAGCGTCGCAAGGCAACTGATCGGCAAAAGAAAAGGGGGAGCGAGTTTGGCCCACCACTCCCCCTTCCGGTCCGACGCATCCGGTTTGAGAGCTCGACGGACACGCAGGAAACATCCAGCCGCAATGGCTGTTAGCGCTATCACTACCAGACCACTGTCCCTTGGACAAGCCTCCGCTTTGGCGCTAGGTAGAATTGAACGAATGTTTCAGGCCGGGCAGCACCTTTGAGCAGAACTCCGAACTCTGATCCGCACCACCCGCTGACGTTGCGGGATGTGTCCGAAGCCTCCGGCGTCAGTGAAATGACCGTCAGCCGTGTCTTGCGCAACCGGGGCGACGTCTCCGCCACCACGCGCGAGCGGGTGCTGGAGGCGGCGCGAACGCTGGGCTACGTGCCCAACAAGATCGCCGGTGCCTTGGCCAGCCAGCGTGTCAACCTTGTCGGTGTCGTGATCCCCTCACTGTCCAACATGGTCTTCCCCGAGGTGATGACCGGCATTTCCGAAATGCTGGAAGGCACCGGCCTGCAACCCGTCGTCGGCGTCTCCAACTACCTGCCCGACCGGGAGGAAAGCGTAATCTACGAAATGCTGTCATGGCGGCCCTCGGGCCTGATCATCGCGGGCCTCGAACATACCCCTGCCGCACAGGCGATGCTGGCCCGCGCCGGCATTCCCATTGTCGAGATCATGGATATCGACGGCACCCCGGTGGACCACGCCGTCGGCATTTCCCATCGCCGCGCCGGTCGCCAGATGGCCGAGGCGATCATCAGTGCAGGCTATCGCCGCATTGCTTTCATGGGCACCCAGATGCCCAACGACCACCGCGCCCGCAAACGTCTGGAAGGCTTTGAAGAGGTTCTTGCCGCCAATGGCCTGACCCTGATCGACCGTGAGTTTTATTCCGGCGGCTCGGCCCTGCTGAAAGGCCGAGAAATGACCGAAGCCGTCTTGTCCCGGTCCCCCGATGTGGATTTTCTGTATTATTCCAATGACATGATCGGGGCAGGGGGCCTGCTGTACTGTCTGGACAAGGGCTTGGATGTGCCGGGCAAGATCGGTCTTGCGGGCTTCAACGGCGTGGAATTGCTGGACGGCATCTCGCGCAAACTTGCCACGATGGACGCCTGTCGTCTGGAAATCGGCCGCCGCGCTGCGCAGATGATCAGCGGCAAGCAGACCCTCGGCAAACCCGCGCCCGAGGTGATCGAACTGTTCCCCGTCCTGCAAACCGGCGACACGATCCGCAAGGGTTAGGGCAAGTGGCTTCTGCCTTTTACCCTTCTTGCCGGAATTGATTTCAATCAAATCAGGCCGCGCCTGCCTGC
>NZ_JANMET010000305.1:0-2084 GCF_031377265.1 Tabrizicola sp.
GCTACGCCTTCGACCCTCGCGTCCGCAAAATGGGCCTGCCAAAGCCTTTGCTCGCTGGCCGCAGCGCACGTCTGGTCCTGACCGCCGATACGCCCGGATGGGGCTTTCGTTTCCTATACCGTTCGGCTCTGCGCCACCAGATGCAACGCCAGATCCTTGGCTACACGGGCATTTCGCCGATGGCTTTCACGCTTTGCTCACCAGTTGAGAAAAGCGCCGACACAATCCGCACCCGCTGGCTGGCAGATATCAGGGCGCTGGGGCAGGCGGGCACCTGATCTCGCTACCGGCAGTCGCCGCAGCCAGGTGTTCCTTGTAGCGTGGGTCGCTGGCGGCAGGCCTGCCTGCCTTGGCGCATAGCAGTGCCACATAATCTGCGCAGCACTGGTGATGCAGTGCCGCGATCCCCGGATGCCCCATCATCTCTGCATGCAGCCGGTCAAAACCGGCTGCATGTCTCAGCGCCGAGTCGTCGAGCCGAGTGTTACGGTTGGCGTTGGCAAAATACTTGTCGGTGTATCGGTCGCGCCCAGCCACGGGCGACAGCGTGCCACGCTTCAGCCCAAAACTCTCCACCGACCGCACCATGTAATGATTGATCTGCGCCGTGGCGTGGCTGGTCAACGCCAGCGGCAGCCGCCGCATATAGGGTGCCGCAGGGTACCACTGGTCTACCATGACGCCATCGCCATTCACCCAGACCATCCCCGGCGCGCCCCATGCGCTTGTTGCGTGGGCCATGGACAGGCCCTTTGGCCCGTGTTCACCCAAACGCCAGAACCACCTCGGCTTGCGAAAGATCGACTTGACCCACGACGACAGGCCCGTCTCGCCGCTTCCCGTCCAGAGGAATTGCCGATGAGTAAGGCCATCCTCCCATGCCTGATGCCCCGAAGTGCCGAACACTTTCCAGTTGATTGACATGCCAAGAAATGGCGCCTCATCGGCAGGAGGGAGCAGGTCGCTCAACCGGCCCTCGCCCGCGTGAATCACCAAGAACTCGTCGACATCGCAGACCATAACCCAATCGGCCTGCTGTACCGCCGCATGCTGATGCGCCTGCTGCAGCTTGGTGCGGGTGATAGACCCGCCCGGAGGTAAGACGCAGCGCAGATGGATGCACCAATCGGCGGCGGCAAGGGCGTCCAGTAATTCGGGCGAGTGGTCGGTGCAGTCATTGGTGACGATGACGATATCACTGAACCCGAGCAGCCGTTGCCAAGCCACCCATTCCACAATGAACGGCCCCTCGTTTCGCATCGATGCGACCACTGTCGTGCGCAAGAGTTGCCCTTCCCAAAACTTGCGAAACGCTGCATGGGCCGGGGGGCAAAGTCAACCCAAACCCCTTGCAGCCACCGCCCGGGCGTAAGATGATGCGCCCGCAGTTGGCAGGATGATACTGACATGAAGCTCTTTGTGGGCCTTGGAAATCCGGGCGCCAAGTACGCTGGCAACCGGCACAACATCGGCTTCATGGTGCTGGATCGAATCGCCGCCGACCACAGCTTTTCACCGTGGCGCAAGGCGCATCACGGGCTGGTCGCCGAGGGCCGGCTTGGCAGCGAAAAGGTCATTCTGCTAAAGCCTGAAACCTTCATGAACCTGTCGGGCCAATCGGTGCATGCGGCGCTGGCGTTCTACAAGCTGCCGCTGGCCGACATGACGGTGTTTCACGACGAGCTGGATCTCGCCCCCGGCAAACTACGGGTGAAACAGGGCGGCGGCCATGCCGGGCACAACGGGCTGCGCTCGATCCATGGCCATCTCGGTGATGCCTATGGCCGCGTCCGCCTTGGCATCGGGCATCCGGGGCACAAGGATGCGGTGGCGGCCTACGTCCTGCATGATTTCGCCAAGGCCGACGCCGAATGGCTGGAAGACCTGCTGCGCGGCATCTCGAACGGCGCGGCACTTCTGGCCGAAGGCGACGGCGCGCGCTTTCTGAACGCCGTGGCCCTGCGCACCGCGCCGCCAAGGTCGTCGACCACAAGGTCCGAAGCCCCGCAGCCTCTGTCGAAACCCACCCCTCCGCCGCCCGAGGCGGAAGACACGCGCAGCCCGATGCAAAAGCTGCTCGACCG
>NZ_JANMET010000357.1:0-2794 GCF_031377265.1 Tabrizicola sp.
GATGTTCAGAACCAGCACCACATCCTTTGGCGCGATCAAACGCAAGTCCTTCTCCATATTGCGTTTCTGCGCTTCGCTGTCCGAGATCGCGGTGATTTCAACCCGGTCCGCCGCGATCGAGATCTTTGACCGTTTCAACCGTTTCAACGCTTCGATGCCAAATCTCAGGGCGGAATTCCAGGTGGCCGGGGCAGGGTAGGCGGCGGCTTCCAGCATGTTGATGATTTCGGTATCGGGTGTCAGCGCCGCCGCCTGTTCGGCCAGCATCACTTCGCTGACGCCGCCTTCGCCTGCGTCTTCGGGCATCAGGCCGATCAACTGGATGCCGTCATCATTGCGCAGCATTTCCACCGAAAAACGCGGGGCCTCGATGGCCGATGCCGGGGTCACCTCCAGCGCATCGCGGACGCGAGAGCTGTCGACAACCGACCCCACCAGATTAACCGCGCGAAACCGCGTGGCCTCGTTCGGGGCGGTGCCTGAAAGGATGACGGTCAGACCATCGGTCTGCACATCGATCCAGTCGATGCCTTCCTCGGCAAGGCGGGCGCTGACCACGCTGTCGGACCGGTGCTCGATCACCATGGCGGCAGCGACGGCCACGCCAACCATCACTGCGCCCGCCACAAGGAAGGCCAGCAGAGCAAGGGTGGTCCGAGAAAGGCGGAGAAGTCGTTTCGGCACTGGACAGGCTTTTCTGGCAGACTCAGGGGGTCTATGGACGCCCCTCGCTTCCTAAGGCTTTGATGCGGCAGGTTCAATCAAAGCAATGCGGCGGCGGCAAGAAACAGCACAGGGATCAGCCCGGCATCGCGGTTTGACCGAAAGATCCTCAGGCAGGATGCGGGATCATCGATATCCAGCCGCCGCATCTGCCACGCCATGTGCCACCCCATCGCCCAGACCCCGGCCAGCCCCAGCGCCAACGCCAGTGTGTTACCGTTCGGTGCCAGCGTCATCACCACAGCCAGCGCAAACAGTGTGACCGTCAGTGAAAAGAACACCGCCAGCCACCAGCGCGTGTTGCTGCCAAACAGCCGCGCGGTGGACTTGACGCCGATCAGCGCATCATCCTCGCGGTCTTGGTGCGCATAGATCGTATCGTAAAACAGCGTCCATGCGATGCCCGCCGCATACAGCACCACCGCAGCCGGGGTCACCGTTCCGGAATGTGCCGCCCAGGCCAGCAACGCGCCCCAGTTGAACGCCAGGCCCAGAAACACCTGCGGCCACCACGTAAACCGCTTGGCAAAGGGATAGATCGCCACCAGCGCCAGCGACGCGATGCCAAGGGCAATGGCCAACCGGTTGTAGGAAAACAGAATGCCTGCCGCCAACAGCGATTGCGCCACCATCCAGATCAACGCCTGGCGCACCGTGACCTGCCCCGATGGCAGCGGCCGGCTGCGGGTGCGCGCCACGGCCGCGTCGATGTCTCGGTCGGTGATGTCGTTCCAGGTGCAGCCCGCCCCCCGCATCAGGAACGCGCCCACCCCGCAAGACAGCGCCAGCCACAGGTCCCACGTCCGGAACCCGCTGGCCCCGGACGCCAGCGTAATCGCCCACAGGCAGGGGATCAGCAGCAGCCAGGTGCCAATCGGCCGGTCCGCCCGGCTCAGCCGCAGATAGGGGCGGCTTGGTGCCGGGGCCAGCCGGTCAACCCAGTTGCCCTGCGGCGCATCGGCCACGCTATGCAGATCCGGCGGATCTTCCAGCGGGGCAGCCTCTGGCGTTCGCGGGGGTTGGGACATAGGTTTGCGCTCATGTCAGAAACGAAGATCAGGCTTTATGTAGATCAGCCCTTGGGTCCGGGGCAAGCGGTGCGCTTGTCGCCCGAGCAGACGCATTACCTGACCGGGGTCATGCGGCTGGCGGTCGGGGCGCAGGTTCTGCTGTTCAACGGACAAGACGGCGAATGGCGCGCGGCACTGGTCGAGACGGGCCGGCGCGGCGCGATAGCTGTCTGCGACCAGTTGACCCGGCCATTGGCGATGCCGCCCGACCTGTGGCTGATCTTCGCGCCGATCAAGAAGGCGCGCACCGATTTCATCGTGGAAAAGGCGGTGGAGCTGGGCGTGCGGCGCATCTTGCCGGTGCAGACCCGGCACACCAATTCCGAACGCATCCGGCAAGACCGGCTGCAAGCGCACGCGGTCGAGGCGGCGGAACAATGCGGTGCCACCTGGGTGCCCGAGGTGGCAGAGCTGCAGCCGCTGGACAAGCTGCTGGCACCCTGGCCCGCAGACCGGCGGTTGTACTGGTGTGACGAGGCGGCGGCAGGCGCGCCCGCCCATATCACCGGCGACCCCGGCGCATCGGCAATCCTGATCGGGCCAGAGGGCGGCTTTGCTGAAACCGAGGCGAAACGCCTGCGCGCCATGCCGGGCGTCACGCCGCTGTCACTCGGCCCCCGCATCTTGCGCGCCGACACGGCGGCTGTGGCCGCAATCACCCTGTGGCAGGCGGCCTGCGGAGACTGGCGATGATGCGACCGGCAGCCGCGACGGATCGCCCGGCAATCGAGGCATTCCTCTTGCAGCACGCCGAGGCCGCGATGTTTCCCCTTTCCAACTTGCGGGCGCATGGTCTGGGCGAAGGTGATTTCGCCTCTGACCACCCGCACGCGCTTCGGGTCTGGATGGCCGATGGCGGCCCCTCGGGAGTTGTGGCCCTGACGCGGGGTGGCATGCTGCTGCCGATGCTGACCGCATTGGCTGACCGGGCCGCGTTGCGGCTGGCGCTGGCCGGACTGCCGATCACCGGCGCGGTCGGCCCGGCGGATCAGGTGCGCGCC
>NZ_JANMET010000387.1:0-5445 GCF_031377265.1 Tabrizicola sp.
CATGTTCAGCAATCTGGCCGAGGACATCTGGCGCGCATTTCGGGACACTCCGCGCGTCGAGTCTGATCTTGAGGCGGTGGACAAGGGCAGCGACAAGCTGGTCCTGCAGGTTCGGACGGGCCTGAAGGGGCGCGTCCTTCAGACCATTCACCGCATCATCTCCACCCAAATGATGACGGAGGACGTCAGGGTCGAGGACGGCTGAGGTCCAAATGCGACCGCCCCCTCACTCCACCTCCACCGTCGCCCAGGTCTCGAAGCACACCCCGTTCGCCAAGGCCATCACCCCGATCGTCGCCCGCCCGCCCAGGCCCCGTTCCCGCCCGAACACCTCGACCAGCAGGTCCGACAGCCCCGACGACACCTTGTGCACCTCCTCATACTCCGGCGCGCACACCACAAAATTCAACGTGCGCACAATCCCCCGCACCCGGTCCAGCGACCCGACCGCCTGGCGTATGCCACCCAGCACGTTCAACCCGGTTTGCCGTGCGGCCGCATAACCCTGATCGGTCGTCAGACCCGCCCCCAACCGCCCCTTGTGCGTGACCTGCGCCCCGATCTGCGCGACATGGCCCGACAGAAACAGCAACGACCCCACCCGGTGAAACGGCTTCATCGTGCCATAGTCGGCCCCATAATAGCCTGTCACATCAAAGTCAGGGATATCCAACCCCATCTGGATCGCCAGCTTTTCCGCAGTCATAGCGCCTCACATCATCTTGATGACATCTTTGCCCACAGCCAGAACATAGCCGCGCCGCGCCACGGTCTTGACCAGCAATTCGCTGACCAACTGGTTGCCAAGGGTGTCGCGCAACCGCTTGATCCTTGTCGCCCCCGCCGCCTCGTCACAATCGGCCTCGTTGCGGCCCGAAATCACCGCCTCAATCTGCGCCCCGGTCAGCACCTCGTCATCCATCCGCGCTTCGGCCAGAACCGACAGGGTTTCCAGCGCGGCTTCGGTCAGCGCAAATTCCAGATCGTTGATATAGACGGCGCGCGAGTCGCGGCTGATCAGCAGGCTGGCGACCTGAATGCCGGATCGCTGGATTGCCGAGATGCGTCGGTTAAGTGCGATGATCGTCACCAGAAACACCAGTGCGGCCACCATCAGGGCCGTGGAAAACACCAGCAACACAAAGATCACCGAACGATAGCTGGTCAGCACCTCGGAAAAAGACGTGCCCGACTGCGCAAGGATTTCCAGCAGCTTGATCTCTGCGCCTGATCGCAGGTCATCATTCTCGACAAAGATCTTGGTGACCTTGGCGTTGAACGCATTCGCGTCCGGCAGGTTCAGAAACAGAAAAAGTGCCGCCCCGAACAGGATCAGCACAATTCCGGCAATTCCGAAGGCAACGACGCGGTTGCCCGCTTTCAGACTGTCAGTAACGGAGGAAATAGGCTCCGGCACTCGCTTTCCTTTCCTCCAACCCCTCCGGGCCGAATGTGGACAAAACGTTCAGCAACGTCCAGCCGTCTGCGGCCAGACGCGGCGCCAATTCGCCTTCGGCAGCGCCGTTGCTGCAGTTGCCGTCCGAGACTTGAGCCACACCGTAGTGCAGTTTCAACGGCTCGTCGCGCTTTGCCTTGTAATCGGCATAGCATTCCGCAGCAGCGGGGCCGGCAAAGGCCAGCGCAAGGGCTGCGGTCAGTATCAGTCGTTTCATGTCCGGGCTCCGGGTGGGAGGCAGTTTGATCTTGGCGACAACATGCTCTCACGCACGTTGATATTCAATAACAACGGGCGCTTGAGGCCGGTGTTATCGCATATCAGCCCCCCTGCTGCACAGTGCTATCGCATAGCCGCAGGGCGTTATTGCATGACCTTTGTTGTCAGGACGAGGCTGATCCCATCAAGCCCGACACGCCCCGCAACAGGGCAAGCGAAGCGGGTGATCCGCACCGCAACGGACCCAGGAGGCCACCATGACCACGATGTTCAAGACCGAAGCCGTTCGCATTGCCCGCACCATGCCGCGCGACAGTGGCGTTCAGGGACGGTCGCTTGCCACCATCATCACCGGGGCCGCCGCCGTTCTGGCACTGGTCTTGGCCACCGCACTGCCGGCGCGCGCTGACAAGAAGGATGATCTTGCCAAGGCGCTGATCGCGGCGTTGGTCATCGGTGCGATCATCCACGAAACCAAGCGCCATCCAGATCCGGTGCCGGTTCCCCAACCCGTGCACAAGCCCCGCGTCCCGCAGGTCTGCGCCATCCAGATCGACGGCGCCGACCGCAGCGTGACCGTCTATCCCGAAAGTTGCCTGCGCGAAGAGGGCTTCAATTACCGCCTGCCGCGCGCCTGCTCGCACGAGGCGCGGATCTACGGCCAGAAAGATCGGATCTACGGTGTCCAGTGCTTGCGTGACGCCGGATTCCGCGTCGCCGGAAACTGAAACTCGGTCCGCCAAGGCGGTTCGGGCCAGACGCGGGGTGCCCTTGACCCCCGTCTTCGTCCCCAAAGGGGCGGGCCTTGGGGGCGGGAGGGTGAGCAGCTCCCGCCCCCCTTTTTGCGCGGTCGGTTTCAGGATAGTCCTGCACGATGCCTGCCATCATTCCAGACTTCAGCTTTGAACTTGCCGCCATCACCAGTGGGGCCACCTTCGTTGTGGGCGTTGACGAGGTAGGCCGTGGTCCACTGGCCGGGCCGGTCACTGCTGCTGCTGTCCGCCTGGACCCAACCCGAATTCCCGCCGGCCTGCGCGATTCCAAGACCTTGACCGCCGCCCGCCGGGAACGCCTGTTCGACCAGCTCGTCTCGGTCGCCCAGGTTTCCATCGCGCATGCCTCGGTCGAAGAAATCGACGACATCAATATCCTGCGCGCCAGCCATTTGGCGATGACCCGCGCGATCGCTGGCCTGCCTGCAGATCATGCCTTGATCGACGGCAACATGATCCCGCGCGGGTTGGCCTGCCGGGCCACCGCCATAGTGAAGGGCGATGCTCGCAGCCTCTCCATCGCGGCGGCGTCTATTGTGGCAAAAGTGACACGCGACCGGATCATGGTGGATTTGGCGCAACAGCACCCCGGCTATGGCTGGGAAAACAACGCCGGTTACCCGACAAAAGCGCATCTGGACGCGCTGCTAAATCTTGGTGTCACCCCTTGGCATAGGCGTTCTTTCCGGCCCGTCCACAACATATTGTATCAAGAGAATTAAGTAACCCTTTGATTCAATAAAGAATTTGACGGCGAATCGCGTCTGACTCATTCTTGGCCAGAAGATCGGCACACCAAGATGCCGACATAGAGGCAGAGAATGACAACCAAGACGGCCCTGAAGACTGCGGCACCGGCTGCGGCGCTCCCCCTTAACGAGATTGTCGCAGGTGACTGCATCGAGGTCATGAACAGCCTGCCAGCGGGGTCTGTTGACCTGATTTTCGCAGACCCGCCCTATAACCTACAGCTCAAGGGCGATCTGCATCGCCCCGATAACTCTCTGGTCGATGCGGTCAATGACCACTGGGACCAGTTCGCCAGTTTTGCCGCCTATGACAGCTTTACCCGTGCATGGCTGGCCGCCGCCAAACGGTTGCTGAAACCGAATGGCGCAATCTGGGTGATCGGGTCGTATCACAATATCTTCCGCCTGGGTTCGGCGTTGCAGGATCAGGGTTTCTGGCTGCTGAACGACGTGGTCTGGCGCAAGACCAACCCGATGCCAAACTTCAAGGGCAAGCGGTTGACCAACGCGCATGAAACGCTGATCTGGGCCAGCCGCGACGAATCCGCCAAATACACCTTCAATTATGAGGCGCTGAAGGCGCTGAACGACGGCATCCAGATGCGCTCGGACTGGGTCTTGCCCATCTGCACCGGCCATGAACGCCTGAAAGACGAAAACGGCGACAAGGCGCACCCGACGCAAAAGCCCGAAAGCCTGCTGCACCGGATTATCGTCGCCACCACCCAGGCCGGCGATGTGGTGCTTGACCCGTTCTTCGGCACTGGCACCACTGGCGCTGTGGCCAAGATGCTGGGCCGCGACTTCATCGGTATCGAACGCGAGGAAGCTTACCGCAAGGTGGCGCTGGAGCGGATCGCCCGGGTCCGCCGCTTTGACGCCTCGGCGCTGGAGATCACCGGTTCCAAACGCTCCGAGCCGCGCGTGCCGTTCGGGCAGGTGGTGGAACGTGGCATGCTGCGACCGGGCGAAGAGCTGTTCTCGTTGGGCAACCGGTTCATGGCCAAGGTACGTGCTGACGGCACGCTGATCGGCAATGATGTGAAGGGTTCGATCCATCAGGTCGGGGCGGCCCTTGAAAAGGCGCCGTCCTGCAACGGCTGGACCTACTGGCATTTCAAGCGCGACGGAAAGATGGTGCCGATCGATATCCTGCGCCAACAGATCCGCGCCGAGATGGAAGCTGATCTCAGCCCCACCCACTGATTTCCCCGCAAGGGAACCCCCACGCCTGTGCCCGGGACCGCCTCGGGCACACCTGCCCCGCCGTGCTTGCATGGCGGGGCTTTTTCGCATCGGCCAGAACCTGACCACTACAGTTTCAGGACTGGACTGACCGCCACGCCGCGCCGATGATACTGGCGCGGACGGTTCGGTCGCAAAGGGTTCGGGCATGGCGCAAGACGGCTACAACCATTTCTGCCCAATTGCCAAAGCCTGCGAGGTGCTGGAACCCCGCTGGACGCTGCTTGTCCTTAGCGAGATGTGGTCCGGCTCCGTCCGCTTCAACGAAATTCGCCGGGGCGTGCCGGGGATGTCGCCAACCCTGCTGTCCAAGCGCTTGAGGGACCTGGAACAGCGCGGTCTGATCACCCGCACGCCGCACCGCGCCACAGGCGACATAAACTACAAGACTACCGCCATCGCCGATGAATTGCAGCCATTGGTGATTGCGTTGGGCCAGTGGGCGCACCGCAACATCGACGCAGAGGTGACGCTGGAACATCTCGATGCGCGGCTTCTGATGTGGAACATCAGGCGCAAGATCGACACTTCGGTCCTGTCGACAACCGGGCGACGGGTGGTTCAATTCATCTTTCCGGAACTGCCGGAGGATAGCCAAAGCTACTGGCTGATCGCCAAACCCGGCGTGCCGGTGGACCTTTGTACCTCCGATCCCGGCCATGATGTCGATCTGTTCATCACGGCCGATCTTAGGGCGATGACCGCGGCATGGATGGGCCTGTCAACCTACGCCGCCGAGATTGCGCGCGACCGGATCACCCTGATCGGCGACCGCGATCTTGCTGCGTCGTTCGGCCGCTGGATGGTCCGCAGTTCGTTTGCAGGTGTACCCGACGCCGCCCAGTCCATTTTCGATACCGCTATTGGTCCAGACGCAGCACTGGCCCGCGCCGGACGTTAAGCCCAGGTTTGAACGACCGAGGCACGCCCGGTTCAATTTCTCAAATCTGCGGAGAATATTCATGCACGCTACCATTGCCCCCAACCCCTTTGCCCCCACCCC
>NZ_JANMET010000008.1:0-12084 GCF_031377265.1 Tabrizicola sp.
AGTCGTTGGCAGCATCGACAACATCTTGCGGCCGATGTTCGTCGGCAACCGTCTGCGCCTGCATACCATTCCTGCGTTCATTTCCATTGTCGGTGGTCTGCTTCTGTTCGGCGCGCCGGGCTTTATCCTGGGCCCCCTGGCTGGGACGATAACCATGCTGCTTGTGGAGATATGGTTGCGGCACGAGGCATCAAATCATACCACCGACTGATGATTGGGCATCTTTGCAAGAGCAGAGATTGAGTAACCTATGGGTTGTGACAAGCTATTGGCAAAGCTGATTTTTTATTGTGTGTGAACGCTTGGATGCCACAGAAGGTTCGACCGCAGTCGCGTTCCCTCCCCCGAATGGCTCGTTCGGTTGCACCGACAGAACTGCGGATAGGTCCGGACAACCGCTCATTGTCGCTCGCTTCGGAGTCGGCCCATCGCGGTCACTCAAGATTGTCTTTCACCGCGTCGCAGCACTCCGCATACCTGCCATTGACGAAAATTGCAGCGAAGCCCGTCGATCTAAGTTTTTCGGGCCGAAGTGTTGCCAGCTTTAAGTCGGACACGGACAACGGTCGGGTTCTCCCCGACGCGTTCCACCTCAGCGATGCCCGAAGCTTCCACCAGATTCGTTAGCCGTGGAAATCCATAGTTGCGGGCATCGAAGTCTGGAGCTTGCTTGGCCAGATGTGCCCCGACTTTCGCGAGATTTGCTTGTCCATCTTCCTCGGCTGTCGCGCGGATCGCCATTGCGAGCATTTCGGTCGCAGCGGCGTCGAGCGTGGTTTTCGCGGAGCCCTGCCTTTGAGGAGGTGTCTCGAGAGTTGCCACTAACCCCTTACTTCTATTTTCCAAGGCCACCTTCTGATCTGTTCCGGGCGCAATCAGGACATCGAAATAGACAAACTTGTCGCAAGCCGTGATGAAGGGGCGAGGTGTCTTTCGTTCACCAAAGCCATAGACTGTTACGCCTTGTTCCCGGACGCGGGCCGCAAGACGGGCAAAGTCGCTGTCGCTCGAGACGATGCAAAACCCCGAAAACCGCCCGGTTTAGAGCAGATCCATCGCATCAATGATCATCTCACCATCGGTCGCATTCTTGCCGGTGGTGTAGGCAAACTGCTGAACCGGCTGAATCGAGTGCTCAAGCAGACAGTCCTTCCAGCCATTGAGGTTCGGCTTGGTCCAGTCACCGTAGATCCGCTTCACGCTCGCCATGCCATAGTTCGCGATCTCCGCCAGCAATCCACCGACAATCTTGGGTGACGCGTTATCGCCGTCGATCAGCAGCGCCAAGTTCTGGTTGTGCTCATTTGGCATCGTTATCCCCGCTGAGTTCCTTGAACACCATTTGGCAGGGACGACAGGAAGTTGTCCATGGGCACGGTCAGCCTCGGCCCATAGCAGTCACTCAGCCCTGATGGGATGCCGCAGTACGGTTTCCGCGATCCGGCCATTCATCTGTGCCGCAGCATTTTTGCTAAAGCGTTGTTGGCTACACGGCCGTTCGGCCAGTCCTGCTGCTGCGGTGCATCATCCCCAGATCAGCCGTTCATACACCACGCAGCATCTTGCAGCCTCAAACGACAGCACTGCGGACGTTTTGCCGTAGAAGTCAGTACCCTTTCGAATGGAGATGAAAAGGGTTCTGCCGCGAGGCTACTCCACAATGAACCGGCCCATCACCTCTTCGCGCAAGTGCGGGGGGACCCGCACGATCACCTTCGAGAACGAAGGGGCCACGCTGTCCGTCACGCTCTACCTGCCCGCCGACTACGACGGCGCTAAGCTGCCGACGGTCGTCGTGACCGGTGCCTGGACCTCGGTTGAGGAGCAGATGCCCCGCGAATATGCCGAAGAGATGGTGGAGCGTGGCTTTGCCGCCTTCACCTTCGACTTCCGCGGCTGGGGCAAGTCGGGCGACCTGCCGCAAAACGTCCGCTTCAAGGAAGACCCGGCGGCCAAGACCAGCGATCTGCGCGCGGCCTTCGAGACGGTCGCGACGCTGCCCGAGGTCGATCCGGCCAACATCCACGGGCTCGGCATCTGTGCCTCGGCTGGCTACATGGTCGATGCCGCCTCGGGCAATCCGCTTGTCAAGTCGGTCGGTCTCGTGGCCCCCTGGCTGCAGAACTAGACCATCGTCGAGGCGGTCTACGGCGGTGCCGAAGGAGTGGCCGGTCTCCGATCCCTGTCCGCCGAAGCTGCCGGCACGCCGGGCGGGGTGGTCATCCCGGCGGCGGGTGACGTGGGTGCGACCGGCGTGCTGATGCCCGCCTTTCGCGTCCAGGTCGCCCCGCCGCGGTGCGCCGACGCCATCCTGGCTAAGCCTGCTTCCCTTGGCACCACCATCGCCCTATAACCCCCTGCAAAGTCAGGAGAGACCGATGCGCAGCGCCAAGGTAACCCGCAAGACCGCCGAAACCGAAATTACCGCCTCCGTCACCCTGGACGGCACCGGCACCGCTTCGGTCAAGACCGGCGTCGGCTTTTTCGACCACATGCTGGATCAGCTTGCCCGCCACAGCCTGATCGACATCACCCTGCAGGCCAGCGGCGATCTGCACATCGACGATCACCACACCGTGGAAGATTGCGGCATCGCCTTGGGCCAAGCCGTTGCGCGCGCCTTGGGCGACAAGTCGGGCATCCGCCGCTATGGCCACTTCAACCTGGCGATGGATGACGCCCAGATCGCCACGGCCCTCGATCTCAGCGCCCGGCCCTTTCTGGTCTGGAATGTCACCTTCCCGACCACAAAGATCGGCAGCTTTGACACCGAACTTGTGCGCGAATTCTTTCAGGCGCTGGCCACCCACGGCGGCATCACCCTGCACGTCGACCATATCCACGGCTTCAACAGCCACCACATCGCCGAGGCCGCTTTCAAATCCGTCGCCCGCGCCCTGCGCATAGCCGTCGAACTTGATCCCCGCAGCCCCGGCATCCCTTCCACCAAAGGCGCCCTCTAAGCCCTTTCATCTGTCCTCAAATATCCCCGCCGGAGGCTCCCACGCCTGCCCCCGGCGCAGCGGCGCAAAGAGAAACCCATGCTTACCGTCCTCGTCGATTATGACAGCGGCAATCTGCACTCCGCCGAAAAGGCATTTCAACGCATGGCGGCCGAGGTCGGCGCGGGGGGCATCCTCGTCTCCTCGCGCCCAGAAGATGTGGCGCGCGCCGACCGCATCGTGCTGCCCGGTGATGGTGCATTTCCCGCTTGCCGTCAGGCCTTGGGCGCATACGGCGGCCTGTTCGAAGCGATCGAAGACGCCGTCACCCATCGCGCCCGGCCCTTCCTTGGCATCTGCGTCGGCATGCAGATGATGGCCACCTTAGGGCGCGAGTATCAAGACACCCCCGGCTTCGGCTGGATCGGCGGCGAGGTGATCAAGATCACCCCGTCCGATCCGGCGCTGAAAGTCCCGCATATGGGCTGGAATGATCTGGTGATCGACCAGCCGCACCCGGTGCTGGCAGGTATCAAAACCGGCGATCACGCCTATTTCGTGCATTCCTACCATTTCCGCGTCGATACTCCGGCGCACCGTCTGGCGCACTGTGACTATGCCGGCGACATCACCGCCATCATCGGACGCGACACGATGGTCGGAACCCAGTTCCACCCGGAAAAGTCCCAGGCCGCCGGCCTGCGCCTCATTGCAAATTTCCTGCAATGGAAACCCTGACATCATCGAAAGTGACACTTAGCTTGTGATAATCGAACATTCAGGTCGAGTGCTCCCCTCGTCAAACCCGCGTCACTGCGGCAGTTCCGGCTTACAGCGTTTGCAGGTCCGAAAACCCTCAGCCAGCGCCAGCTGAAGGTCGAAGTAGAACCGCACATTGCGTCGCAACGGCCGCGCCGGACAGCCGCTGCGGCAGACGATGCCGGTGGTCACCACCGCAAACACCCCCGCGCCCGGTTCTCGCGCCAACAGCTGCGCCCATTCCGCATCGCTCAACGCCCGGCCAGCCATCGCACCATCCTCCCGTCAATCGCCATCAGCCCCGCAAGAATCAACGCGAACCCCGCCACATCCTGTAGTAACAACCGCTCTCCCAGCACCGCCCAGCCCATCGCCGTGGCACTGACCGGGATCAGAAAGGTGACCAGTGAAAGGTTCGTCGCTCCCGCACTTGCCAACAGCCGGAAATACAGCACATACGCCAGCACGGTCGACACCCCAGCCAAGCCGACCATGGCCGCCACCGGGCGCAGGCCCGGCCAGCCCATGGTCCACGGCGCATCGACCCACAACCACACCGGCAGCAGCAAAAGACTGCTGGACGCCACTTGCCCAAAAGCCGTGACCAATGGTGCCACGCCACGCGCCCGGAACCGCCGCCCCCAGACGCTCGCCACCCCGTAAGACAGCGCCGCCAGCAGACAGGCCAGCATCGCCACGACTTCACCACCCAGGCCCTCAGCTGCCAGCATCACCACCACGCCGGCAAACCCCAGCCCAAGGCCCGCCGCCTTGGTGCCGGTGATCCGTTCATCCGCCGTCGCCACATGCGCCACCAGCACCGTAAACAGCGGCGTCGTGGCATTCAGCACCGACGCCAGCGCCCCGGTGATCTGCCCCTGCGCAAAAACGAACAGCGTGAACGGAACCGCGTTGTTCAAAAATCCCATCACCAGCAGCGCAGGCCACAGCCCGCGCCCCGGAAACGGCACCCCGGTCGCCCACAGCAACCCGGCCAGGATCACCGCCGCCAGCGCCACCCGGACCCAGACGATAGTCAGGGCCGGCAGGCCGGTCAGCGCCACCTCGACAAAAAAGAACGATCCTCCCCACAGAATGGAGAGGATCAGCAGTCGTATCCAATCGGCTCGGGTCACGGCAGTCTCCTTTGCCGTAACCCTATGCGGACGCGGCGCGCGCCGCGACCCGATCCTTGCGCTTACTTCACCCGTTCCCAGGTGCCGCCATCGCGGCAAATCCCCAGAACGCAGCCCTTCACGGCCAGCGCATTCCCGGTCAATTGCATTTCGGAATTGTAGGTCTTGTCACGGTCGGGCGACCAGACCTTGCCATCGTCATAAACGCCGTTGCCATAGGCAACCATGTCCCAGATGATCTGCTTGCCGATGTTGTCGCTTGCGATTTCAGCGCCGGTCGCATCGAAGGCCTTGATCAGCGTGCCGCAAAACGCCGGGCCGCAGGGTTTGACCTCGACAAAGCCGAATTTGCCGTCGTCATCCGGTTTGGTTTTCCACACGCCTTCCAGCGGGTCGCCTGCAAAGGCAGCCGTCCCGGTCAGCACCAGCACGGCGCTCAGAATCTGACGTTTCATAGGGGTTCCTCCTCCCAAAACTCACTCTGAGAAATCTTTCGGATCGTTCTGTCACCCGATCAAGTGTTACGTCGGGTCGCGACCCACTTGGCATTGCGCTTTGCCCGTGCCAAAGACCGCCACATCCCGACGGAAGGCCCGCCATGATCCTGTATCCTGCGATCGATTTGAAAGACGGTCAATGCGTCCGCCTGTTGCGCGGCGACATGTCCGCCGCAACCGTGTTTGGCGATGACCCGGCGGCGCAAGCCCTGGCGTTTCAGGCGGCAGGTTGCGAATGGCTGCACCTGGTCGATCTCAACGGTGCTTTTGCAGGGAAACCGGTGAATGGCGCGGCGGTCGAGGCGATCCTCAAGGCCGTCAGCGTGCCTGCGCAGCTTGGCGGCGGCATCCGCGACATGGCCACCATCGAGATGTGGCTGACCCGCGGCCTCGCCCGCGTGATTCTTGGCACCGTCGCGGTAGAAAACCCGGGCCTCGTGCGCGATGCGGCAAAAGCCTTCCCTGGCCAGATCGCCGTTGGCATCGACGCGCGCACCGGCCGCGTTGCCACCAAAGGCTGGGCCCTCGAGACCGACATTCAGGCCACCGACCTCGCCCGCAGCTTCGAAGACGCCGGTGTCGCCGCCCTGATCTACACCGACATCGACCGCGATGGCGCGATGGGTGGCCCCAACATCGCGGCAACCGAAGCCCTCGCCCGCGCCGTCTCCATCCCCGTTATTGCCAGTGGCGGCGTGTCGTCAATGGCCGACCTTCTGGCCCTGCGCGACACCGGTGTCATCGCGGGTGCGATCTCCGGCCGCGCCCTGTACGACGGCGCGATTGATCTGGCCGCAGCCCTCACCCGGTTGCGCGCCAGCCCTTCCTCTTCGCCAAATATCCCGCAGGAGTGAGCGCGCAGCGCGAGGGGGGCGCGCCGCCCCCCTTTCGCCGCCAGCCATTGATCGCTAGGGTGATCGCATGCTCAAGACCCGCATCATTCCCTGCCTTGACGTGGCCAATGGCCGGGTGGTCAAAGGCGTGAACTTCGTTGATCTGATCGACGCCGGCGATCCGGTCGAAGCGGCGCGCGCCTATGATGCCGCCGGCGCGGACGAGTTGTGCTTTCTCGACATCATGGCAACCGAAGACAACCGTGCCACGATGTATCATCTGGTCACCCGCACCGCTGAGCAGTGCTTCATGCCGCTCACTGTCGGCGGCGGGGTGCGCACGCCCGAAGATGTGCGCAAACTCCTGCTCGCCGGGGCCGACAAGGTGTCGTTCAACTCTGCCGCCGTTGCCAACCCTGACGTGGTGGCCGAGGCGGCCGACCGTTTCGGCAGCCAATGCATCGTGGTCGCCATCGATGCCAAGACCGTGGCCCCCGGCCGCTGGGAGATTTTTACCCATGGTGGCCGCCGTGCCACCGGTATCGACGCGCTGGACTTCGCCCGCACCGTTGCGGCCAAAGGGGCTGGCGAGATACTGCTGACCAGCATGGACCGTGACGGCACCAAGCAGGGCTTCAACCTGCCGCTGACCCGTGCCGTCGCCGATGCGGTGACGATCCCGGTCATCGCTTCAGGCGGGGTCGGCACGCTCGACCACCTTGTCGAGGGTATTACCGAAGGCCACGCCTCCGCCGTGCTCGCCGCGTCGATCTTTCACTTCGGCACCTTCACCATCGGTCAGGCCAAGGCCCACATGGCCGCCGCCGGCATTCCTGTGAGGCTGACATGACCACGCTTGACCGCCTAGCCGCCACCATTGCCGCCCGCAAAGGCGCAGACCCTGACAGTTCCTGGACCGCCAAGCTGCTGGCCAAGGGCCCGGAAAAATGCGCCGAAAAGTTCGGCGAAGAGGCGGTCGAGGCCATCATCGAAGCAGTCAAGGGCGACCGCACCCGCCTCACCTCCGAGGCCGCAGATGTGCTCTATCACCTGCTGGTGATGCTGGCCGCACGCGATGTGACGCTGGACGATGTGCTGGCGGAACTGGACCGGCGCGAAGGCACCTCGGGGCTGGCGGAAAAGGCCGCGCGCCACCCCTGAACGGCGATCCCGGGCTACAGCCCCAGCCGTGGGATCTCGATCGCCGGGCAGCGGTCCATCACCACCTGCAGCCCCGCAGCCTCGGCCCGCCCGGCAGCAGCCGCATCGATCACGCCCAGTTGCATCCAGACCACTTTCGCGCCCGCCGCAATCGCCTCATCCACCACCGCCCCGGCTTCCTCCGACCGCCGGAAAATGTCGACCATATCGACAGGCCCGACATCGGCCAAGCTGGCCCGCACCGTCTCACCCAAAGCCATTTGCCCGGCCAGCCCCGGATTGACCGGAATAACCCGGTAGCCCCGCGCCGCAAGATAGGCCGCCACCCGGTGGCTGGGCCGATCCGGCTTGGCCGACCAGCCGACCAGGGCCACGGTCTTCACCGTCGCCAGAATATCGCGGATTTTGGCATCTTCGTTCTGCATGCCACACCGAACCAGAAAAAGGCGCCCAAGCCAAGGGGCCGGGCGCCAAGTCGTGGAACGAGGGACAGTGAATTAAGGACGGGGGTTCCGGTCCCGTGCCTCACCATAATACTTAAGGACCGCGGTCCAAAGTTAAAGCGGCTGTCTCGCAATTGTGATCACGCGTACGTTCAGCGCCGTGTCGCTGCGTAAAGCGCCACCGCCGCCGCGTTCGACACATTCAGGCTGCCAAACGCACCCGAGAACGGAATGCACGCCAGCACATCGCAGGTCTCGCGGGTTTTCTCGCGCAGGCCCGGCCCCTCGGCCCCCATCACCAGCCCGATGGCCCGCCCACCGGCCCCGCCAACCGCCTGTTCCAGCGTAAGCTCTGCCTCGCCTTCAAGGCCGATCAGCACATAACCCATCGCCTTCAATGCTTCCATCGCGTCCGACAGGTTGGTTACCCGCAAATACGGCTGGCGTTCCAGCGCGCCGCTTGCGGTCTTGGCCAGTGCCCCGGTTTCCGGGGCCGAATGGTGGCGCGGCGCAATCACCGCCCGCGCGCCAAAAACCTCGGCCGACCGCAGCACCGCGCCCACGTTATGCGGATCAGTCACCCGGTCCAGCAGTACCACCAAAGGCAGTCCTTCGCCCGAAATGCACACCTCTTCCAGCGTGCCCCAATCCAGCGCCCGTACTTCCAGCGCAGCGCCCTGATGCACCGAACCCTCGTCGATCGGCACGTCAAAGCGGCGCGGATCGGCGATCTCCGGCTCCATCCCCGATGCGGCGACCGCCGCTTCCAGCTTGTCCAGCGCGTTCTTTGTCACCACCAGCCGCAGCTTTTCACGGTTCGGGTTCAGCAGCGCGTCGCGCACCGCATGAAGGCCGAACAGCCACAGCGTCTCGCGCGCTTCCGCCCTGCGACCGCGTTCCTTGTCGACCACCCAAGTCGGCTTTTTGGTGCCCGTTTTCATTGGCGCATTCCTTGCAGGTCGCGTAAAAATCCGGCCCGGACCCTGCAGCCATATTCCCCGTCAATGCAAGCCGAATTTCAGCCTGTCCGCACCTGCCATGCATTGTCGAACAACCCTTGACGCCCCCCATACCCTTGAGTAGACCCCTGCCCGGCGGGCGACGAGCTGCAAGGTGCGGCAGGGGACTGTAACTCCCCCGGGGCGACCCACGCCTGGTTCGATTCCAGGGTCGCCCACCATTTCTCGCCTTTTCAGGTGCTTGGCATTCTATGTTTCACAGTGCGCCGCACAAGTGAGACCTTTGACATGCGCATAGCTGCGTACCTAAGCACTTCTTGACACGGCATTTTCTACATCCAATGGCCTATCCCGAGTGATTTGCACCCTCTCGGCAGGCGAACCGATGTCATCACTGGCAAGTACCGCTGGGATGAATGGGCCGCACCGAAGGCCAACGGCAGCTTTGACCACAACGCCGCGATGATCGGTGACGACCTCATCGCCTTCGTTGACCAGAAGCTGTTGTCTTATCTTGCCGCCTTCCGCACCACGGCAACCGGCCCCCGGACCATCGAATACAAGATCGGCGAAGTCTTTACCGAACTTCGCAACAAGTTCCGCTCCGGCTACATCCTGCGCGACGTGCTGGAGGTACTGGACGGCCTCAACTTCAACACCCAAGACCAGCGCCACGAACTCTCGCAACTGTACGAAACCCGCATCCGCCGCATGGGCAACGCAGGGAGAAACGGGGGAGAGTACTACACGCCACGCCCCCTGATCCGCGCCATGATCAAGGTCATTGACCCGCAGATCGGCGAGACGATCTACGATGGCGCAGTCGGCTCCGCTGGCTTCCTCTGCGAAGCGTATGAGTACCTGCGGCCCAAGGCCCAGACCGCAGCTGACTATGAGAACCTTGCCCGCGTCCAGGTCAAAGCCAAGGTAACCTGTGCCGAAGCCGAGCAGAGCTGCCTGCCCGTGTCACCGGATCCAAGCTCGCGTGGCGTAGTCTTGCCGCCCTGCTGAAGAGGTTACTCTGTCTGGCCGAACGGGACGCCAACCTCGATCATGCGGCTCTCGTCCTTCAGGTCCGTATCGGACGCGATCATGACGGGGTTGGCCGAGCCGGGGATCCACGAGATGTTGCCATCCTCGAGAATCTCTATCCGATTTTGATGATAGATACCGACGCTAGGGAGGACGCTGATACCGTCTAGGCCGGCCGGAATGTCGAACGTCAGTGTGACCTCGCCTGCTTTCGTCTCCGGCGCGTATTCCTGAACGGAAGCGAAGATGCCGCGGCTCTGACCACTCGGCGTCAGGATCTGTCCCCAGATTGCGTAGGCGTAGCCCTCGACCATGTTCTCGTAGCCCACGACGACGTCGATCTTGCCGCCCTGTCCGTCGATCCGGTTGTCGCCGTCGGCCGCGTCCTTGACGGAGATGACGCTCACGCGCTGGATCGAGTGGACCTGGATCGCACGGTCCGGATCGGAGGCCTCGCCGGTCATTTCAACGAGAACGGTATCCGAGCCGGCCTCGCGCAGCAGGTTCCAAGTAACATAGTCGATATTGACGTCACCCTCGTTGCGGGGAACGGGAAGCGTCACGGACAGATCGGCGCCTGCCGTTTCGGCCGTGAACGGCGTATCGACCTTCTCGATCTCTTCTCTGGAAGCGGCGTCGATCAGGATGGTGGTCAGGATGTAATCCTTGTCCTGGTCCAGCCCGCCGATCGACAGGTCCTCGCGGGCCTCGCCACCGAGACGGGTGAAGAAGCGATTTTCGTCTTCCGCGTCGACCAGCTTGCCGGACATCGTGATCTCCGCAAGGGCACCGGAAGCCATCGCGGCCGTCATCGCGGCTGATGCGAGAAGCGTCTTGGTGGTGAATCTCATGCGGTACTCCTGTTTCACTTCTGCGATTCTACCAATCCGGTGGGTTTTGGAAGGGCAATTCGCTAACCCGACACTGTGCGGGGGGGGGTGAAGGGGGCCGCATGACTCTCGCAATTATGGCACGATTACGATACGCTTGACTGATACACATCAAGAGCGAGCCCTAATTTTGCGATACTGGTGCCGTCAGGATCGTGTGGGTGGTGCTGAAAAACGAGGTAGTCGACGAGGTATACCCGCTCCACCTCTCCCCAGCCTATCCAACTCCCGTCAGCAGTTATTTGTTCAAGGTTCAAGCTGGTAGGCCCGGTGGCAATCCTAAAGGTGTGACTGTCCAAGCTCTCCAAGCCCTGCTTCGTACTACGGGTGCCAAAGACGCACTCAACGTATGCCCTCGCCTCGCCGACAAGCAGGCCAGCGATCAGAATGCTCAGATATGACAGGGATTTCATGCTGAACAGACGTCCTCCAGCCGCAGCGAACACGATCGGTACGCGCCCGCGCAATATCCAGATTTTAGATAACCAGTTTCCAGATATACTTGAAGCCCCCATCTTGCATGGGTGGGCGGATGCCGAAGACACTTGGGGATGCGCGGCACGAGGCGTTGGTAGCTTTCCTCATAGCCAGACGGAAAGCAGCCGGGCTCACTCAGGTCGAGCTTGCGGCACGGATGAGGGTTTTCCAGTCGCACGTTTCGCGGATCGAAGGCGGCGAGCGTAGGATTGATGTTGTCGAGTTCATCAAGCTTGGGGAAGTTCTCAGCTTTGACCCAGCGACTGCAATCCGCGAGTTGATGGGTATCGAGGACGACGCCGGTTAAACTCTCACCTTGCGATACTAGCGTCGAGCCTGAGGGAGCCCCCCGCTGCCATCAAGTCCCCCTCCGCTCAGCCCGCCTCGGCAACGTGCACTTCGGGTGCCTCAGTTGGTCTCGCTCCAAGCGACGCATCGGTTCCAAAAATCGCAAATGGCTTGTAAGTCGTAAGCGTCCGGCGTGACTGCCCTGCTGCTGATAGAATGGATTTGATAGTGTCCGCTTTGGGTAGTGGACACTATGGGGTTCTGGGTGGTTCGGCGGACTAAGCGGCTTTGGACGGACGAGGAGAAGCGGTCGATCTGTTTCCAAACGGCTGCGCCCGGCGTTTCGGTTGCCCAGGTGGCGCGACGCTACGCGGTCAATGCCAACCTGATCTTCAAATGGCTGCGCTATCCCAAGTATCGGCCCGCGCCCGGAACGGGATCAGAGGAAGCCGGTTTGCGCTTTCTGCCGGTGGAGATCGTCGCGGAGGCGAAGGCACCGGTGGCTGTGCCTGCCGTCGTTGCGAACAACATCGAGATCGAGTTGTCGGGCGGTCACCGGATGCGGATCAGCGGCAGGTACGATCCCGAGGCACTGGCGCGACTGATCCGGGGGCTGACGGCGTGATCCCGGTTCCGGCCAACACGCGGGTCTGGCTGGCGGCCGGGG
>NZ_JANMET010000019.1:0-1970 GCF_031377265.1 Tabrizicola sp.
CCAATTGGAGAAAGGGCTGGAGCGATCCATGTCAGGGCTGTCCGTTTCGTCGGATGGTCGGCGACTGATCTGGGCGCAAGTAGATCAAGTCGGCAGCGACATCATGCTGATAGAGAACTTTCGTTGAGTGAGTATGAATCAGTCTGCACACCATCAATATGAATTCGGTTCGTTTCATCACAATGCGCGCGAGCGTTTGCTGCAACGTGACGGTGTGACGATTACGCTGACGCCGAAAGCGTTTGATCTGCTGCTGGCGCTCATCGAACGGCACGGACGGCTGGTGGAAAAAGAAGAATTGTTCCAGGCGGTCTGGCCCGACACTCTTGTCGAAGAGTCGAATCTATCCTCCAACATCGCACTGATCCGCAAAGCGCTAGGTGATGGCGAGAATGGGTTGAAGGTCATCGAGACGGTGCCAAAGCGCGGCTATCGGTTTGTGGCCGAAGTGCGGGAAGTGAAGCCTGCACTTGCGGAAGAAGAACTGCCGTCTTCCCCGACAATCCCCGCCGTGCCGCCAGTCCATCGTACGCGGCGGTTCGTCTTACCTCTGGCTGTCATCGTGGTTCTCGCCGCCGGGTTTGGCGTGTGGTTCCTCTTTCGCCGCACGGCTCCATTGCCGCCGATGGCCAGCACGCCTTTCAGCAGCTTTCAGGGGAATGAAATGCAGCCGTCATTCTCCCCCGACGGGAATCAGATTGCCTTTGTGTGGGAGGGCGAGCAACAGAACAATCAGGACATCTACGTCAAACAACCGGGCAATGAAACCCTGCTGCGGTTGACGACGAATCCCGCCGCTGAGCTTTGGCCGTGCTGGTCGCCGGATGGCCGGTATATTGCGTTTACGCGCGAGCGTGCGGACGGCGCGGAACTCTGCTTCATCCCTTCGCTCGGCGGCGCTGAACGTAGCATCACGCGACTTTCTCCCATTGCGGATGCGGGTATGTATCAGGCCAGTTGGTCGCCGGATAGCGAATGGCTGGCCATTCAGGATCGGAACGCACCGCAGGAGCCGCCGAAGATTTTTCTGGTGGCGCGCGAGACGGGAGAAAAACGCCAACTCACTTCGCCACCAGCGGCAGCGCACGCTGACCGCCATCCCGCCATTTCACCCGACGGCAAGACGGTCGCCTTTATCCGCTTCAGCAGCAGCGGCGTCGGTGATGTGTATCTGGTTCCGACCGCGGGTGGTGAAGCCCGGCGACTGACCTTCGGGAACACGAATGCGGCATCTCCGGTCTGGACGCCAGATGGACGCGACATTCTATTTCTGGGTGGGAGCACTTTGTACAGCTTGTCGCGTGTGTCTGCCGCAGGCGGGAAGGCTGTACCGGTTGAAGGGGTCGGGCAAAATCTGTCCAGCTTCGCCGTCTCACGTCAGGGGCAGCGTCTGGCTTGGACGCAAACCATCAACGACATGAACATCTGGCAAATGGAACTGAGCGAGCAGCGCAAGTCACCCCAATCGTTGAAGCCCTGGAAGCCCCTGATCGCTTCGACGCGACGGGATGCCAGCCCAGACCTTTCGCCGGACGGCAAACGCATTGTCTTTGCCTCGAATCGCTCTGGCCTTTCTCAAATCTGGGTGGCGGACGGCACAGGAGAGCATCCCGTCCAATTGACCACTTTCACGAATGGGTTCACTGGCTCGCCGCGCTGGTCGCCGGACGGACGGCAGATTGTTTTCGATGCCCGCCCCGCTGACAGCTCAGACATCTATGTGATCAATGCCGAAGGCGGCCCGCCGCGCCGCTTGACCGCTGACTCAGCCGAAGACGCCGTGCCGAGTTGGTCGCGCGACGGTCAGTGGATTTACTTCACATCAAAACGCAGCGGCAGCCCGCAAATCTGGCGGATGCCCGCCAGCGGAGGGCAAGCCAACCAAGTCACCGAGCAAGGCGGCGTAGACAGCTTGGAATCGCCCGATGGTCTGTTTCTGTATTACACCAAAGCGCGTTATGCGCCCGGCA
>NZ_JANMET010000028.1:0-3640 GCF_031377265.1 Tabrizicola sp.
GTGATTGAATGCACCTTTGCCAAGACCAATGCAGAGAAAACGGAGAACAACTGTAATGTCCCCCCTGAACATCAAAAAAGGCTCCAGCAGCCACTCCGCCTACGACCTCCGCGACCCCAACGCCGAGGTGATCGAACAGCACACGCTCGCGGTCATCGTCGACAACGAAAGCGGGGTCCTCGCACGGGTCATCGGGCTTTTCTCGGGGCGTGGCTACAACATCGACAGTCTGACGGTCGCGGAAGTTGATCATGAGGGGCACCGCTCGCGCATAACCGTCGTCACGCGCGGCACGCCGCAGGTGATCGACCAGATCGAGGCGCAGTTGCGCCGGATGGTGCCGGTGCATGAGGTCCACGACCTGACCGCCGACGGGCCGAGCGTGCAGCGGGAACTGGCGCTGCTGAAGGTCGCAGGGACCGGGGCGGCGCGGGTCGAGGCGCTGCAACTGGCCGAGATTTTCCGGGCGAATGTGGTGGATTCCACGCTGGAAAGCTTCGTGTTTGAGATGACCGGCACCCCGGAAAAGATCGACGCCTTCGCCGATCTGATGCGCCCGCTTGGCCTGGTGGAGATCGCCCGGACCGGGGTTGCGGCACTGGCGCGGGGCGTCTAGGCGTTGGTTGCGGGGTAGAGGTAGTCGCGCGTGCCGGGCACCGTGGTGCGGCCCTTGGCAAGCTGCAGCTGGTGGATCACCAGATGCGCTTCGGAAAAACTCAGCTCGGCCGATTGCAGGTAATAGCGCCACATCCGGATGAAACGTTCGTCATACAGCGCCCGCACCCGGTTGATGTTGCGGTCAAAGCGGATGAGCCATTCCTGCAAGGTGCGCTCGTAATGGCCGCGCCATACCTCCAGGTCCGACAGGATCATCCCGGTTTTTTCCACCACCCGCATCGCCTCGGAGATCGTCGGGCAGTAAGCGCCGGGGAAAATGTACTTGTTGAACCAGGGCGAGATCACGTCAGGTGGCGACCAGCGCCCGATGTAGTGGATCAGTGCCACACCATCAGGTGTCATCAACTCCGACACCCGGCGAAAGAACGTGCCCAGATGTGGCAGGCCGACATGTTCCATCATGCCGACCGACACCACCCGGTCGAACACCTCTGGTACCGCCCGGTAATCCTGCAGGCGAAACTCCACCTGACCGGACAACCCGGCCGCCGCTGCACGCCGCCGCGCCTCGGCCAGTTGCACCTTGGACAGGGTCACGCCAAGCACCTGCGCGCCGTGATCCCGCGCCAGCGCAATCGCCAGCGTGCCAAAGCCGCAGCCGATATCCAGCACCCGCATGCCCGGCTTGATCAACAGCTTCGCACCGATATGCGCCATCTTTGCCGCCTGCGCTTCTTCCAGGGTCATCTCGGGGCGGCGAAAGTAGGCGCAGGTGTATTGCTTGGTTTCATCCAAGAACAGATCATACAGCTCGCCCGACAGATCGTAGTGGTGTGCCACGTTGCGCCGCGACACGCCGACGTGGTTCCAGATGGTCCATGACCGCGTCCGTTTCCGCAAATACCCCAGCGCACCAAGCGGGAAAGGCAATTTCCGGCCACGTCCGTTGCGGATGGCAAAGGTCAGAAAGCTTTCGATGTCATCACCGGCAAGAGTGATGCGGCCATCGACATAAGCCTCCCCCAGAGCGACCTCTGGGGCGAAGATGAACTTTCGGGGGAAATCCGGATCATGGACTGTTATTGCCACGTCCGGGCCATCTCCGGGTCCGATCAGATGGGTTGCGCCGTCAGGCAGGGTCAGCGTCAAATGACCGGTGCGGATGCCCCTGCGCAGAACTTCAAGAAAAATCCTTGTCCACATGATGACCACTGATTGTTACAAAACTGCAACGCGTCATTGAACAATCGGTTCCGTTTTCTGCAAAGTGACAAATCTACCGGCCCGTAAAAGCAGGCGGTCGCTTGCCCAGAAAAGCCGCCACGCCTTCGCGGAAATCGTCGCTGGCCCCGCATTTGCCCTGCAACCGCGCTTCCAGTGCCAGTTGCGCGGGCATGTCACGTTCAAAACTGCCGCGCAGTGCAGTCTTCAACGCGGCATAGGCCAGTGTCGGCCCCATTGCCAGCGTCGCCGCCCGCGCCGCAACCACGGCAGGAAATTCCGCATCGGGCACAGCTTCCCAGATCATGCCCCAGTCGGCGGCCTGCCGCGCGCTGATCTTTTCGGCGAACAGGGTGGCACCCATGGCCCGCGCCATGCCGATCTGGCGCGGCAGTGAATATGTGCCACCGGCGTCCGGGATCAGGCCGATCCGGGTGAAGGCCTGGATGAAACTGGCAGACTCGGCAGCGATCACCACATCGCAGGCCAGCGCAAGGTTGGCCCCCGCCCCCGCCGCCACACCGTTGACCGCTGCAATCACCGGCACCGGCGCATCGGTGATCGCGCGCAGCATCGGTTCATATTCATCGCGCAGCGTGGCTTCGACATCGAAAGCCCCAAGCGCCTGCGCATCGGTCAGATCCTGGCCCGAACAGAACGCCCGCCCGGCCCCGGCAAGCACGATGCAGCGCTGCGCATGGGCGGCGCGCAGCGCCTGCGTCAACTCGGCCCGCATCTGCCGGGACAGGGCATTCATGATGTCGGGACGGTTCAGCGTGATCGTCGCCACACCATCCGCCTCGGTAACCTTGAGTGTCTGATAGACCATCCTGCCCCCCGCTTTGCCGGCAAGCATAGAAGCACAGTGCCGAACCCCCAACCACGACGCGGCGTCAGCTTTTGAGGATTTCCTTCAGTCGCGCCTCTTCGGTCTGCGACAGGTCTGCGTCCGGCACTGCCTTGCGGCGGCGCTGGGTCGCAACCGCGATGGCTGTGCCTGCCAGCAACAGCGCCGGACCGGCCAGCCAAAGGATGAGGTTGGACCCCTCGGCCCGGGGGTTGAACAGTACGAATTCGCCATAGCGCGCAACCACATAGTCGATCACTTCGGTATCGCTGTCGCCCGCGACCAGCCGTTCGCGGATGATGATCCGCAGATCGCGGCTGATCGGGGCGGAGGAATCGTCGATCGATTCGCCCTGACACACCGGGCAGCGGATATCGCGCGAAATCGCGCGTGCCCGCTGTTCAAGCGCGGCGTCGGGCAAAATCTCATCCGGCTGCACTGCAAGCACGGGTGTGGCAAGGCAGATCAGCAGAGCCAGCAGGCGGATCATTCCGCAGGCACCCCCGCCACCCGCGCCCGCCGCGCGCCCGCGGCCACCCGGTAGCGCCGGTCTGTAAGGCTGATCACTCCGCCAAGTGCCATCAGCCCGGCCCCGCCCCAAAGCCAGTTGGCGAAGGGTTCGATGTAGCTGCGCACCGCCCAGCCGCCGCCGGATTGTGCGTCACCAATCACCAGATAGATGTCGCGGGTGAAGGCATAGTTGATCGCTGCCTCGGTCGTCGGCATCTGCGCCACCGGGTAGAACCGCTTTTCCGGGAACAAACGCGCCACTTCGGTGCCGCCGCGCCGCACGGTCATATCGGCCATGGTGGACGTGTAATTCGGGCCCTGAACTTCGTTTACCGCGTTAAGGGTGACCTCGTACTTGCCCAAAGGAAAGCTGTCGCCCAGCTGGACGATCCGGATATCCTCAACCTTCCAGGCGTTCATTGCGGCCACGGCGAACAGCGTGAT
>NZ_JANMET010000086.1:0-20490 GCF_031377265.1 Tabrizicola sp.
GCGCCCGCCTTCCATCAATGCGATCCGGTTGCCAAGCTTGAACGCCTCATCCAGATCATGGCTGACAAAGATGATCGTGCGGTGCAGCTTGGCTTGCAGGTCCAGAAGCTCATCCTGCAACCGGGCGCGGATCAGCGGGTCCAGCGCGCTGAACGGCTCGTCCATCAGCAGGATCGGCGCTTCGGTCACGAACGCCCGCGCCAGACCGACACGCTGCTGCATACCGCCCGACAATTCGCCCACCTTGCGATCGGCCCATTGCGACAGGTTAACCAGCGCCAGTTGCGTGTCCACTGCGGCGCGGCGCTGGTCCGGCGTTTGCCCGGCCAGTTCCAGCCCGAGGCCCACATTGTCACGCACCGTGCGCCACGGCAGCAGGCCGAACTGCTGAAACACCATCGCGATGGTTGAAAGGCGCAGTTCGCGCAGAGTCTCTGGATCGGCCTTGGTCACCGACACCATCTTGTCACCGCTGGCCACCCGGACCTCGCCGCGCACCACGGGGTTCAGCGCATTCACCCCCCGCAGCAACGTTGACTTGCCCGATCCAGACAGCCCCATCAGCACCAGAATCTCACCGTGCCCCACGGTCAGGGAACAGTCATGCACCCCCAGAACCTGCCCGGTGCGGGTCTGAATCTCGGACCGCGACAGGCCCTGATCCATCAGCGGCAGGGCCGCGTCGGGGTTGTCGCCGAAGACGATGGAAACCCTGTCGAATTCTACAGCCGCATTCATCGTGTCACCCGCAGCATCCGGTCCAGCAGGATTGCCAGCGCCACAATCACCGTGCCCGCCTCGAAGCCAAGGTCAGGCCGCACCTGGTTCAGTGCCTTCACCACCGGCACCCCCAAACCTGCCGCCCCGACCCAAGCCGAAATCACCACCATCGACAGCGACAGCATGATCGTCTGATTCAACCCCGCCATGATCTGCGGAAAGGCATAGGGCAGTTCCACTTTCCACAGCACCTGCCCGGGCTTGGCACCAAACGCCTTGGCCGCCTCCAGCAGGGCGACTGGCGTGCTCGACACCCCAAGATGTGTGAGGCGGATCGAGGTTGGCACCACGAAGATGATCGATGAGAACAGCGCCGGCACCAGACCAATGCCGAACAAAATGACGAAGGGGATCAGGTAAACCGGGGCTGGCAGCGTCTGCATCAGGTCAAGCACCGGCTGCATCGCTGCGTAAAGCCGGGGCCGATGCGCCGCCGCAACGCCCACCGGCACGCCGATGGTCATGCAGATGATGCAGACAAAGGCCACAAGCCCCAGCGTTTCCGTGGTTTCCTTCCAGTAGCCTTGATTGAGGATGAACAGAAATCCGACCAGCACCACGGCACAAGGCTGCCAGCGCCGCTGGATCACCCAGGTCAGCGCCACGAAGGCCGCAACCACCACCAACGCGGGCGGCCATTGCAAGACGGCGGTCAACCCCTCGATGGCGTTTTCAGTCGCGTCCCCGAAGGCCTTGAAATCGGCCTTGAAGTTCGCCTTCAGCCAGTCGAACGACAGTTTGGCAACCTGTCCGACCGGGATTTGCCACGCTTCAAGCCAGTTCATCCGTCCCCCTGCCTTCCAAGAAAAGGCCCCGGATTTCCCTGGGGCCTGATCAGATTACTGCAGTGCTGCTGCGACTGCTGCCTTGGCATCACCACCGTCTTTTGTGGTCACGCCGTCCAGCCATGGTTCCCACGCGGTCGGGTTGGCGGCAAGCCATGCTTTCGCTGCGTCCGCCGGATCGGTGCCGTCATTCAGGATTGCGCCCATGATCTCGTTTTCCATCTGCAGCGAAAAGACAAGATTCGACAGCAGCTTGCCAGTGTTCGGGCATTCCGCGACATAACCTGCACGGGTGTTGGTTGCGACCGTGGCCCCGCCAAAGTTCGGACCAAAGTAGTCATCCCCCCCGGTCAGGTACGTCATCTTGAAATTGGCGTTCATCGGGTGCGGTTCCCAGCCAAGAAAGATGATCGGCGCGTTGCTTTCCACCGCACCCGCGACTTCCGCCAGCATGCCTTGTTCCGATGATTCCACAACCTCGAACCCGTCAAGCCCGAACGGCCCTGTCGCGATCATGTCACTGATCAGGCGGTTGCCGTCATTGCCCGGCTCGATGCCATAAATCTTGCCTTCAAGGGCGTCCTTGTGGGCGGCGATGTCCTTGAAATCCTTGATGCCCATGGCAGCGCCCGCCTCGTTGGTGGCCAGCGTATACTTGGCCCCTTCCAGGTTCACGCGCAGGGTATCGACGGTGCCCGCATCGCGGTAGGGGGCGATATCGGCCTCCATCGTCGGCATCCAGTTGCCCAGGAACACATCGATGTCGCCTTCGGCCAGACCTGTGTAGGTCACCGGCACGGCAAGAATCTTGGTCTCGGTCTCATACCCCAGCGCCTCGGCGATCAAGGATGTCGCCGCAGTGGTGGCGGTGATGTCGGTCCAGCCGACATCAGAGAATACGATTTTATCGCAACCTTCGGCGAAAGCGGAACCAGCGAGGGCAATCGTTACTGTTGTGGTGAGAAGCATTGCACGGATGGTCATATGGGCTCCCTGTTTTTTGTTGATTGACGAGTCAATAAACTTCGCGCTTATACGGTTTGGCAAGTGTTTTATGGGGCCGCGCCGATGCCGAAGCTTGGAATGGAGCCTATCCGCAAGGATGCGCTGGTGAAAGCCACGATTGTAGAGATCGGTCGCGTCGGGTCTTTGGATGTAACCGTCAGCCAGATTGCCAAGCGGGCGGGGATGTCTTCGGCCTTGGCGCATCACTATTTCGGCTCAAAGGAAGACATGTTTCTGGCCGCGATGCGTCATGTGATGACCCTGTATGGCGCCGAGGTGCGGGGCGCGCTTGCTGCCGCCGAAGGGCCTGAGGGCCGGGTGCGGGCGATCCTGCGCGCGTCGTTCAGCGCCGGCAACTTCCGGCGCGATGTTGTTGGGGCCTGGCTGAACTTCTGGGTGCTGGCGCAATCCGTGCCCGAAGCAAAGCGGCTGCTGGCGGTGTATCAGGGGCGCTTGCGGTCGAACCTCGTGGTTGCCCTGCGGCCGTTGGCGGGGGCGCGTGCCCCCGAGATCGCGGCCAGCCTTGGCGCGCTGATCGACGGGCTTTACCTGCGCGAGGTGCTGAAATCGGGGCCGGCCGACGGCGCAGCGGCGGTCGCCGTGGCCCTGCGGCACCTTGATGCCGAACTAAGCTTGAAAAGCTGATGCACGCCGATTACGTCATTGTTGGCGCAGGATCTGCGGGTTGCGCGATGGCCTACCGGCTGGCCGAAGCGGGCCGCCGGGTGACGGTGATCGAACATGGCGGTTCGGATGCCGGGCCGTTCATTCAGATGCCCGGTGCGCTGTCGTTTCCAATGAACATGCCGATGTATGACTGGGGTCTGCGCACGGAGCCCGAGCCACATCTGGGTGGGCGCGTGCTGGCAACGCCGCGTGGCAAGGTGCTTGGCGGGTCATCCTCGATCAACGGCATGGTCTATGTGCGCGGCCATGCCCGCGACTTCGACACCTGGGCCGCGATGGGGGCGGACGGCTGGGGTTATGCCGACGTGCTGCCGTATTTCAAACGGATGGAGGCGTCGCACGGCGGCTCTGGCGCTGTGTTCCGGGGGCTGGATGGCCCGCTGCATGTCACTCGCGGGCAGCGGTCAAATCCGCTGTATGATGCGTTCATTGCGGCAGGCGCGCAGGCGGGATACCCCGTGACCAGCGATTACAATGGCGCGCAGCAGGAAGGCTTTGGCCCGATGGAGGCGACGATCTGGCAAGGTCGGCGCTGGTCTGCGGCGAACGCCTATCTGAAACCGGCGATCGCCACTGGCAATGTGCAGGTGATCCGTGGCCTTGCGCAGCGCGTGGTGTTCGAAGGCCGGCGCGCTGTGGGTGTGGAAATCGCCCGTGGCAAGACGGTTCAGGTGATCCGCGCGGGCCGCGAAGTGATTCTCGCAGCCTCGTCGATCAACACGCCAAAGATCCTGATGCTGTCTGGCATCGGGGCGGCGTCGCATCTGGCTGAACATGGTATCCCGGTTCTCGCCGACCGCGCCGGGGTGGGTGCGAACCTGCAGGATCACCTTGAAATCTATATGCAATTTGCGTCACGCCAGCCGATCACCCTATTCAAACACTGGAACCTCTGGGGCAAGGCGAAGGTCGGGGCGCAGTGGCTTTTGACGCGCGGCGGGCTTGGGGCGTCGAACCATTTCGAGGCCTGCGCCTTCATCCGTTCGCGCGCCGGGATCGACTATCCCGACATCCAGTACCATTTCCTGCCAATAGCGGTCAGCTATAATGGTGAGGTTGCAGCCGAAGGCCACGGTTTTCAGGCGCATGTCGGCCCGATGCGGTCAAAGTCGCGTGGCGCGGTCACGCTGCGGTCGGCCAACCCCGCCGATCCACCACGAATACAGTTCAACTACATGTCGCACCCCGATGACTGGGTGGAGTTTCGCAACTGCATTCGCCTCACGCGCGAGATCTTTGGGCAACAGGCCTTCGCGCCTTTTGTCGACCATGAGATCCAACCCGGTTCCGACGTGCAGACCGACGATCAGGTCGACGCGTTCCTGCGCCAGCACGCCGAGAGCGCCTATCACCCCTGCGGCACTGCACGTGTCGGGCGGGCCAGCGATCCGCTGGCCGTGGTCGACCCGGAGTGCCGGGTAATCGGGGTTGAAGGTCTGCGTGTCGCGGACAGTTCGATCTTTCCGCAGGTCACCAACGGCAACCTCAACGCGCCCTCGATCATGGTTGGCGAAAAGGCGGCGGATCACATTCTGGGCCGTGCACCGCTTTCAGCGTCAAACCAGGAACCCTGGATCAACCCGAACTGGCGTACCGCGCAGCGCTGACTTGATCGAGGTCAAGGTGCCAGGTGCTGTGGCGGACTAAGCAGGGGCAACCATGAATGGGGGCCCCGATGTCCAACACCCCGCACGAGTTGTCCGAAGAATTTCCCGCCCAGGTCGCCAAGATCCAGGCGTTGAAGGCGGGGGACGCGCACTTCGCCAAGTTGGCGGAGGAGTATCACTCCGTAAATCGCGCCGTGCATCGCGCCGAGACCCGGATCGACCTGATCACCGAAGAGCAGGAAGAAGCGCTGCGCCGCCAGCGGGCGCATTTGAAGGACCACATCTGGCATCACCTGAAAGGCGTTTAACCGCTATCCGGCAATCCCGTAGGGCAGCACATCGCGCGAGTTCGGGTTGATCGTCAGCCGCCCTTCCAGCGGCGGGACCGACCGCTGGTGGCAATCTGTGCGCTCACAGATGCGGCAGGAAATTCCGATCGGCTCGAACCGGCCTTTCAGATCCAGCCCATCGGAATAGACCAGTTGGGCGGCATGCTGCACCTCGCACCCAAGGCCGATGGCAAACCGCCGCACTGGTGCCAGAAACGCCCCGGCGGGTTTCGACACATCCCGCGCAAGGCAAAGATAGCGCACGCCGTCCGGCGTTTCGGCCAGTTGGCGCAGGAATTGACCCGGCGTTTCGAACGCACGGTGCACGTTCCACAAGGGGCAGGCCCCGCCGAACCGGGCAAACTGCAACCGCGTCGCGGAATGCCGTTTGGTGATGGTGCCGGCCTGATCGACGCGCACGAAAAAGAACGGAATCCCCTTGGCGCCGGGCCGTTGCAGGGTGGAAAGCCGGTGCGCCACCTGCTCGATCGACGCGCCGAAGATGTCTGCCAGACGTTCCAGATCGTGACGGGTTTCCAACGCTGCGGCCTGAAACGCGCGGTAGGGCAGCAGCGCTGCACCGGCGAAATAGTTGGCCAACCCGATCTTGGCAATGTCGCGCGCCTCGGGGGTGGAAAACCGGGCCAGATCCAGCGTTGCCTCCAGCAGATCGTTCTGGGTCAGAAGGGCAATCTGATGTAGCAGCTGGAACCGCTGCGAGGGGCCAGATGCGCGCGCAGAAATCTCCAGCAGCCGGGCAGCCGGATCGAAATGGCGCAACGGTGCCTTGTCTGAATAGTGCAATTTGATGCCCAGACGAGTGAGCAATTCATGCGCTACATTCTCGATGGCATTTCCAGAATTTGCAGGTGCGGCGAAGTACTCCGCCGCCCGGTCCACCGCATCAAGGTAATTGTCGCAATAGTGAAAGAAGTCGCGAACCTCTTCCCAGGGGCTGGCCCGCAACGTGGCATCATCGCGCCCCAGCACCTCGTCCAGCGAGGCCAGGCGTTCATGGGTTTGCCGGTAGGCGCGGTGCAGATCCAGAAAGGCCCGCGCCAGGGCAGGGGCATTGGATGCCGCCAGCCGCAGGTCGGCCACTGGCGGCGTTGCTGCGGTAAACACCGGGTCGGCCAGCGCCTCGCGCATGTCTGTCACCAGCCGCTCGCTTTCGCCAACTGTCAGCTCGGTTACATCAAGCCCAAACTCCTGCGCCAGGGCCAGCACCACTGCGGCCGATACCGGGCGGTGGTTGTTTTCCATCTGGTTAAGGTAAGGCAGCGACACGCCAAGCTTTTCGGCAAACAGCTTTTGCGTCAGACCGATGCGGCCGCGAATCTCGCGCAGTTTGACCCCGGCATAGAGTTTTTGGGTGGGCATTTTACCTCCGCTTTGCAAAGCTAACCGTGGCTTTGCAAAGTCATGCCGTCAAGTGGCAAGGCCAAGCTGGCGCGCCCGCCGGATCACCGCAAGCACCGCAACGACCGACGCCATCGAGGACGCCAGCATCAACAGAACCAGCGGCAGTTCCGTGGCCCCCGGCGTCAGCAGCCGCCCCGCGCCCGCCGCAAGTGCGGCACCCCCGCCGATCATGATCGCCCCGCCAAGGCCCGATGCGGTGCCCGCAAGATCCGGGCGCACCGACAGCATGCCGGCATTGGCTGACGGCAGCCCGATGCCGTTGCCAAGCCCCATGAAGATCGTGAGGCCAAAGAACACCACCGGACCGGACAGTCCCGCAAGGGTCAATGCGGTCAACAACAACAGCCCGAAGGTGGTGACAAGGCTGCCCGCCAGCACCATCCGGTTCATTCCCACCCGCACCGAAAAACGGCCCGCCAGAAAGTTGCCCGCCGCATAGCCGATGGCTGTCAGCGCGAACAACCCGCCCACTTGCGGTGAGGTCAGGCCAAAGACCTTGTCGCCGACATAGGGTGCCCCGCCGAGGTAAGCGAAAAAACAGCCCGATGCGAAGGCGGCAGACAACGAATACCCCCAGAACCTGCGCGAGGCGAGCAGCGTGGGGTAGGTGCGGATCTGGTCCATCAGGCTAAGCCGCCGCACAGTCGCCGTTTCGCCCAGATCAGCCCAGACCAACCCCAGAACGCCGATGCCAAGCACCAAGAGCAGCGCGAAGTTCGCCTGCCAGCCAAAGGCCTGGTCCAGAAAACCGCCGATCACCGGGCCGATCATCGGCACGATCGACATCCCCATGGTGACATAGCCGATCATCGATGCGGCCTCGGCATCGGCGACCATGTCGCGCACCACGGCCCGGCTCAGCACCATTCCCGACGCGATCACCGCCTGCGCCATCCGAAAGATCAGGAACGTGGTGGCCGTTTCGGCCAACAGCGTCCCGACAGTGGCGATCAGGAACAGCACCAGCGACCAGATCAGCACCCGCCGCCGGCCAAAGCGGTCCGATATCGGGCCAATCACGATCTGCAAGGCGGCCGACAGCGCCAGATACAGCGCCACCGACTGCTGCATCACGCCGTAAGGCACGCCGAAATAGCGCGCCATGCCGGGCAGCGACGGCAGGAAAATGTTCATCGTCAGGGCAGCAAGCCCTGCCAGAAGGATCAGGGTGACAACCTTTGGCGGAGTCGTGCGGTCAAGAAAACGCGGGGCTGAATGATTCATCCGCCTCGGCTACGCCTGTGGTGACCGCTTGTCCACGGCGCGGGCGCAGGTTTTGCTGTGCGTTGGCGCAGGGTCATGGCTTTTTGTGCAAGGTAGGCGGGGCCTAGGGTTCGGCCAAAGTCCTGAACGCGCCCCCCGCGCAAAAGACCTTCCGCATCATTCGCGACCAAAAATTTGCATCTTCGCGATTAGCAAATGACGACCTTCCGAAGATTTGCAAATTTACCAGTTCACCCTTTTGCCGCACCCTTTGCGCCGCTATGGTCGGCCAGCGGTGCCCGGCTGGGCGCAGAGGGGGCTATGATGAAAGACATCCTGGGAGAGCTTGAGGCGCGCCGCAAGATAGCACGTGCCGGTGGCGGCGAGGCGCGGGTGGCGGCCCAGCATGCCAAGGGCAAGCTGACCGCGCGCGAGCGGATCGAGCTGCTGCTGGACGAAGGGTCGTTCGAGGAATTCGACATGTTCGTTGCCCACCGGTCCACCGATTTCGGGATGGCCGAGATGCGCTATCCCGGTGACGGCGTGGTCACCGGTTGGGGCACGATCAATGGCCGCATGGTCTATGTCTTTGCACAGGACTTCACGGTTCTCGGGGGCTCGGTTTCCGAAACCCATGCCGCAAAGATCTGCAAGATCATGGACATGGCCATTCAGAACGGTGCGCCGGTGATCGGCATCAACGATTCCGGCGGCGCGCGAATTCAAGAGGGCGTGGGATCCTTGGCCGCTTATGGCGAGGTGTTTCAGCGCAATATCATGGCCTCGGGCGTGGTGCCGCAGATCAGCCTGATCATGGGGCCTTGTGCCGGTGGCGCGGTCTATTCGCCTGCGATGACTGACTTCATCTTTATGGTGAAAGACAGCTCCTACATGTTCGTGACCGGCCCCGATGTGGTGAAGACCGTGACCAACGAACAGGTCACCGCCGAAGATCTGGGTGGCGCTTCGACCCACACTCGCAAGTCATCGGTCGCCGACGGGGCGTTTGAAAATGATCTGGAGGCACTTGCCGAAACCCGCCGGCTGTTCGACTTCCTGCCGCTCAACAACCGCGAAAAGGCCCCGGTGCGCCCGTTCTTCGACGATCCCGCGCGGGTGGAGATGAGCCTCGATACCCTGATCCCCGACAATCCCAATCAGCCCTACGACATGAAAGAACTGATCGCCAAGCTGGCCGACGAGGGCGATTTCTTCGAAATCCAGGCCGCGTTCGCCGCCAATATCATCATCGGCTTCATCCGGATCGAGGGGCAGTCAGTGGGGGTGGTGGCAAACCAGCCGATGGTATTGGCAGGCTGCCTTGACATTGACGCCAGCCGCAAGGCCGCACGTTTCGTGCGCTTTTGCGATGCGTTCGAAATTCCTATTCTGACGCTGGTTGACGTGCCGGGCTTCCTTCCGGGCGTGGCGCAGGAGCTGGGCGGCGTGATCAAACACGGCGCGAAACTGCTGTTTGCCTATGGCGAGGCGACGGTGCCGAAAGTGACAGTGCTGACCCGCAAGACCTATGGCGGCGCCTATGTGGTGATGTCGTCCAAGCATCTGCGCGGCGATTTCAACTATGCCTGGCCCACCGCAGAAGTGGCGGTGATGGGGGCCAAAGGGGCGGTTGAAATCCTGTATCGTAGCGAACTTGGCAACCCCGAAAAGATCGCTGGCCGGGTGAAGGACTACGAAGACCGCTTTGCCAACCCCTTTGTCGCGGCCGAGCGCGGCTTCATCGACGAGGTGATCATGCCGCATTCCACCCGCCGCCGCGTGGCCCGGGCGTTTGCTTCATTGCGCGGGAAAAAACTGAGCAACCCTTGGAAAAAGCACGATAACATTCCGCTGTAGGAGTCTGAAATGCGGCTGCCGTTGCGCTTGATTTCCGGCTTGGCGTTCGTCCTCCTCGCGGGGGCCGGCGGCTGTGAGGGCGAAGCGCCCTCAAGCGATGTGATCACAGTTCCGTCCGGTCGTGAAGTGCAGTTCCTTGATGTGATCACAAATGCACCTGGCCCGTCAGGGTCGGCCGCGCGCTTCCGCTTTGTGGTTCCCGGACTGTCCGCCGATGACGCCCAGGCGGCCTCTGCGGATATGCAGGCGCTGTGCGATACCTACGCCCTGCCGCGCACCGAAGGCATGGTTCCAAAGCCGCAGCAGATCATCATCTCATTGGCGGCAAGCGCGACCCCCTTTGGCGAGGCCGCCCCGGACGTGACGCAGTTCTTCGAAGCCTACACCCTGAAAGACGACGCCTGCATCTGGGAGGTTTTCTGATGCGACCCCTGGATGTTGCAAATCCCGCTGGCCACGATTCCGGCCGTGATGTAGGAACAACACAGGCCGACAACTTGCTTAGCCTGCCGTGTCATTCTGCCTTGCTTTCAGGTATGATGACTGCAGGTCGAACCCAAGCGGCCTTTGATGCAGATCGGGGACGAGTGCGCGAAGGCGTGCTCATAATCGCCCCCCAAGAAAGATGGAGTAGAGGATGTCCAAGAGCGCACGTTTCGTCATGGTGCTTGCAATGGTCGGTTTTGTTGCCGCCTGCGCGAAAAAAGAAGAAGTCGTCATTGTTGAACCGGTTTCGGTTGAGCCTACCTATACCGGCAAATACAAGTAATGGTTCGGGGCAGGCCCTTCAGCACCGTCTGACCACGCCTGCCCCAAACCCCCGCTTCCCGCACTTGATCGCGGTTGAGGCGCCGAGTTTTCTTCCATTGTTGCAGATGATTGGCCGCACTGCGGTCTGGCGTATGCGGCGCGCTGTCGCTATCGCTCCTGTCTCAGATCTGCTGAGGAGACAGGACACATGCTGAAGCACCGTGGCTTTCCCGGCCGCCTTGCCGGGACCGATTTCCAGTTTACCATCCGCCGCGCCAACATGAAGGACGGCCCCGCCAAACTGATCAAGCGCGAGCGGTTCAAGGACCGCAAGCATACCGACCGGATGGCCGACCAGGGCTTCATGGCGGCGCTTTGGCAGCAATTCGGCGAAGACCCGTTCGAGCGGGGTAATCTGGACGCGGGCCGGCTGAGCTGGCTGTTCGGGCGCGAAGTGGTGCCCGCCGAAGACCCGTTTGACCCTGAAAGCTATGACGCCCTGCTGCGGATAGACGTCAAGCGCGCCGAGGCGGCCTTTCCCGCGGTATTCGCCCCCGATGCACCGGACGTCCTGACCGACGACTGGGACGACGAGGACGAATAGGCATGAAACCGCTTAACCCAAAGGCGATTTGGCGGGGTTTTGCCCAGGCAGTTCCTGCTGTTCGCATAGGGTTTGCAATAGGGTCGTCTGGTCGGCATTGTTTTTTTGCAGGCCAAAGTACCCAACGATGTGGCCTGAGCAGTAATGCGTGTACCCCTCACCCTTCCCTCCGGTCCGGCTCTTCCCAAGCCGGACCGGTACTTACCGGCACCTTTCCGCAACCGATCGGTGCTGGATGTGTGAAAAGTGCAAGAATCTACTTTGAATCCCGGCGTATTGCGGTAGAATCCGTCGCAATAACAACAAACCAAAGAGGCAGTTCTAAATGCGCAAGTCGCTTATCGTCTTTACCCTTCTCACCTTCCCGCTCGCCGGTTGCCTGCAGGACCCGACGTCGCGCGGCGTTGCTGGTGCCGTTGCGGGCGCTGCCGTCGCAGATGCGCTGGATGAAAACATGGTTGCCGGTGCAGCCCTCGGCGCGCTTGCCGGTGCAGCCACCTGCGGGATCGAGCTGGGCTTGCCGCCCTGCCGCTCTTCCTACTGAACTGACCGCCTGCGGGCGGGCTGAACCACATTCAAGGACCATCCGGGCCAGCCGCCCGGGTGGTCCTTTTTCTTTTTGCGCCCTGGGGGGACGTTGATGTTCAAGAAGATCCTGATCGCCAATCGCGGCGAAATTGCCTGCCGTGTCATCAAGACCGCGCGCAAGATGGGGATCAAGACGGTTGCAGTCTATTCCGACGCCGATCGGGGGGCCCTCCACGTCAGCATGGCGGATGAGGCGGTGTACATCGGTGCCTCGCCCGCCGCGCAATCCTACATCGTGATCGACAAAATCATGGCCGCCGTGCGCGCCACCGGGGCCGAAGCGGTGCATCCGGGCTATGGATTCCTCAGCGAAAACATGAACTTCGCTGCAGCACTGGAGGCGGCCGGTGTTGCCTTCATCGGCCCGCCCAGTGCGGCAATCGAAGCGATGGGTGACAAGATCACCTCCAAGAAGCTGGCGATGCAGGCGGGCGTTTCCACCGTGCCCGGCCATATGGACCTGATCGCCGATGCCGAGGAAGCTGCAAAGATTGCCGCCCAGATCGGCTATCCGGTGATGATCAAGGCCAGCGCCGGTGGGGGCGGCAAGGGCATGCGCATCGCCTGGACCGATGCCGAAGCGCGCGAGGGGTTCCAGTCCTCCAAGAACGAGGCGGCGGCCAGTTTCGGCGATGACCGCATCTTCATCGAAAAGTTCGTGACCCAGCCCCGCCATATCGAAATTCAGGTGCTGGGCGATCAGCACGGCAACATCGTCTACCTGCACGAACGCGAATGCTCGATCCAGCGGCGCAATCAGAAGGTCATCGAAGAGGCGCCCTCGCCGTTCCTGGATGCCGCCACCCGCAAGGCGATGGGTGAACAGGCCTGCGCGCTGGCACGGGCCGTCGGCTACACCAGTGCGGGGACAGTGGAATTCATCGTCGATGGTGACCGCAACTTCTATTTCCTCGAAATGAACACCCGGCTTCAGGTCGAACACCCGGTCACCGAACTGATCACCGGCGTCGATCTGGTCGAACAGATGATCCGCGTGGCCTACGGCGAAACGCTTCCGTTCCGGCAGGAAGACCTCAAGATCAACGGCTGGGCGATGGAAAGCCGCCTCTACGCCGAGGATCCGTATCGCAACTTCCTGCCCTCGATCGGCCGCCTCACCCGCTACCGGCCCCCGGTGGAAGGCCCCACCGCCACCGGCATCGTGCGCAATGACACCGGCGTGTTTGAGGGCGGCGAGATCAGCATGTTCTACGACCCGATGATCGCCAAGCTATGCACCTGGGCCCCCACCCGCGCCGGTGCGATCGAGGAAATGCGATTGGCACTGGATACGTTCGAGGTTGAAGGCATCGGTCACAACCTGCCTTTCGTTGGCGCGGTGATGGGCCATCCGCGCTTTCAATCAGGCAACATCACCACCGCATTCATCGCCGAAGAATACCCCGACGGCTTCAAGGGTGCCACGCTGGACGATGCCACCCTGCGCCAGGTTGCGGCGGCGGCGGCGGCGATGAACCGGGTTGCGGAAATCCGGCGAACCCGGATCTCGGGGACGATGGACAACCATACCCGGCGGGTGGGCGATGACTGGGTGGTTTCACTGCAAGGCACCGATCACACAGTGAAAATCGCCGCCGACCATGAGGGATCAACGGTCACGTTCGCGGACGGCTCCGCGCTGCGCGTCACCTCTGACTGGACGCCGGGCCAGCCCTTGGCACGCCTTGTGGTGAACGGGGTCGCGCTGGCGATCAAAACCGCCAAGATCCCGATGGGCTTTCGGATGCGCCTGCAGGGGGCGGATCTGAAGGTTCATGTTCGCAGCCCGCGCCAGCACGATCTGTCCGGCCATATGCTGGAAAAGACCCCGCCCGACACCTCGCGCTACCTTCTTTGCCCGATGCCGGGGCTGGTGGTGAACATCTACGTCGCGGTGGGTGACGAGGTGCAGGAAGGTCAGGCATTGGCAACGGTCGAGGCGATGAAGATGGAAAACATCCTAAAGGCGGAACGCAGCGGTGTGGTCAAATCGCTGAACGCCAAGGCCGGGGCCAGCCTCAGGGTCGACGACGTGATCATGGAGTTCGAGTGATGTCACCGCCCCGCCGGGTTCTGCTCCAGCATCTCTGTGCGGCGCAGCGGCATCTTGTCGATGGCGTGGGTGATCTCGCGCACGTCCCACGGCAGCGGTTTGCGCACCACGGGCCGCAGGTCCTTGTCCATGATCACCAGCGAAAAGCCGCGCGGGCGCAGCTTTTGACGCCACTCGGTCTTGGCCGCAGGGTCGGTGTCGATGACAAGGATCACATCACGCTCGGCAAGCTCGGCGTAGTCGAGGGCCAGAAGCTCCATCTGGCGAACGAAGTTCGGGTCGTTCGGGCTGTCGGCAAACACCACGATGGGGCGTTTCAGGTAAAGCTGCTCGGCGAACACCACATTGGCGGCGGGCTGGGGCGCAAAATCCTGTGCGATCGCGGCCAATGGCAGAAGTACCGCGAAAACAACGGCGTAAATGGGTCTCATGATGCCTCTCTTTGATCTCCATATAGGGCAGCTTGGGCCAAATCCAAAGGGGTGTGACGGCACCTGCAAGCGGGGACCGCGATGACTGACAAGCTGAAGTCCTGGGAAACCCTCGCCGCCACGGAATTGAAGGGCAGCGGCCCCGAAAATCTGGTCTGGCACACGCTGGAAGGCATCGAGGTCAAACCGCTTTATACCGAGGCCGACCTCGCGGGCCTTGGCCATCTGGGCGGTGTGCCGGGACTTGCCCCCTTCACCCGCGGCGTGCGGGCCACGATGTATGCCGGTCGCCCCTGGACCATCCGGCAATATGCCGGGTTCTCAACGGCCGAGGCGTCGAATGCCTTTTACCGCAAGGCGCTTGCGGCGGGGCAGCAGGGCGTTTCCGTGGCCTTCGATCTGGCAACCCACCGGGGCTATGACAGCGACCATCCCCGCGTTGAAGGCGATGTCGGTAAGGCTGGCGTCGCCATCGATTCCGTCGAAGACATGAAGATCCTTTTCGACGGTATTCCGCTTGAAAAAATCAGCGTTTCCATGACGATGAATGGCGCGGTGATCCCGGTTCTGGCCAGCTTCATCGTGGCGGGGGAGGAGCAGGGCGTGCCGCGTGCGGCCCTGTCAGGCACCATCCAGAACGACATCCTGAAAGAGTTCATGGTGCGCAACACCTACATCTATCCGCCCGAGCCCTCGATGCGGATCGTGGCGGATATCATCGAATACACTGCGGCCGAGATGCCCAAGTTCAACTCGATCTCGATCTCCGGCTACCACATGCAAGAGGCCGGCGCGAACCTGGTGCAGGAGTTGGCCTTCACCCTGGCCGACGGGCGCGAATATGTGCGCACCGCCATCGCGCGCGGCATGGATGTGGATGATTTCGCCGGCCGGCTCAGCTTTTTCTTCGCCATCGGCATGAATGTTTTCATGGAGGCCGCAAAGCTGCGCGCTGCGCGCCTGCTCTGGCACCGCATCATGGCCGATTTCGGCGCCAAGAAGGCCTCCAGCCTGATGCTGCGCACGCATTGCCAGACCTCGGGCGTCAGTTTGCAGGAACAGGACCCCTACAACAACATCGTGCGCACCGCGTATGAGGCGATGGCCGCCGTGCTGGGCGGTACGCAAAGCCTGCACACCAACAGCTTTGACGAGGCGATGGCGCTGCCGTCAGATTTCGCGTCTCGCATCGCGCGCAATACTCAGTTGATTTTGCAGGAAGAAACCGGGATCACCCATGTCGTCGACCCGCTGGCCGGGTCCTATTACGTCGAAAGCCTGACCGATCAGATGGCGACCGAGGCCTGGAAGATCATCGAAGAAGTCGAGGCGATGGGCGGCATGACCAAGGCCGTGGCGTCAGGCATGCCAAAGCTGCGCATCGAGGAATCCGCGGCCCGCAGGCAGGCGATGATCGACCGGGGCGACGAGGTGATCGTCGGCGTCAACAAATACCGGCTGGAAACGGAAGACCCGATCGACATCCGCGATATCGACAACGTGGCGGTTCGCGACACGCAGGTGGCAAAGCTGGCGGCAATCCGCGCCGGTCGCGAGACCGCCCGCCTCGAGGCCGCACTGGCCGAGGTGACCCGGCGGGCCGAGGCTGGTGGCAATCTTTTGGCGGCGGCGGTGGATGCCGCACGGGCGCGGGCAACGGTGGGGGAAATCAGCATGGCGATGGAAAAGATCTTCGGTCGTCACCGGGCCGAGGTGAAGACCCTCGCCGGGGTCTACGGTGCCGCCTACGAAGGCGACGCAGGGTTCGAGGCGATCCAGCGCGACGTCGAGGCCTTTGCCGAGGAAGAAGGCCGCCGCCCCCGGATGCTGGTGGTCAAGATGGGCCAGGACGGCCATGACCGCGGGGCCAAGGTCATCGCCACCGCCTTTGCCGACATCGGCTTTGATGTGGATGTCGGGCCGCTGTTCCAGACCCCGGAAGAGGCGGCCCAGGACGCCATCGACAACGACGTGCACGTGATCGGGATTTCATCCCAGGCGGCGGGGCACAAGACCCTCGCGCCAAAACTGGTGCAGGCGCTGAAGGCGGCGGGCGCGGGCGACATTCTGGTGATCTGCGGTGGCGTCATCCCGCAGCAGGATTACCAGTATCTGTTCGACGCCGGGGTGAAGGCGATCTTCGGGCCGGGCACCAACATCCCGGCTGCGGCGAAAGAGATCCTTGATCTGATCCGGGCCGCGCGTCGTTGACGTTGCATTGATGCAACATCGCATATGAATGTTTCCCAAACATGGGTCTGGCATGGTGACTAGGCGTAACTGCGCCTATCACCAAAAGAAAAGCAGAGCAGAGGATTGGGGCACAGATGATACACGCAAAGGCATCCGCGATGGCCGTTGCCCTTTCGCTTGGACTGATCACCCCGGCACAGGCCGAGGATTGGACCGGCACCTACCTCACCTTCGGCCTCAGTTCAGCGTCCACCGACCTGCATACCCGATCAACCGGGGCCAGTTTCCCGGCAGGTAGCACCGACGACATTGCCCCCTTTGCCGCCGTTGGCCATGATTGGGCACGTGGCAACCTGACATTTGGCGTTGTCGCCGATATCGACCTGACGGGGGTTGCTGGGTACGACGCCGATCTGGTGACCTCCGGCAAGGGCTTTTACGGTGAATCCGATTGGTTTGCCACGTTCCGGGGCCGGGTCGGCGCGCCGGTCAACGACAAGCTGCATGTCTTCGCCAGCGGCGGTATCGCGGTCACGCGGGCAGGCGGGACCAACGTCGCCCTTTTCGGCAGTAACAACTCCGACATGCAGTTGCTTACGGGAGCAGCGGTCGGTCTGGGGATGGAATACGCGCTGCCTGCAGGGGGCCATCTGTCGATTGAGTATCTCTATGCCGATTTCGGCCGATCTGACGAGATTGCGGCGCCGCCATCGCCCTTCGTGGCCCCTCCGGGCACGGTCGAACCGATCATCAGTACGGTCCGCGTCGGCTATACCCTGCGGTTCTAGGCCAGCCTACGGTCAATAGGCGCGGCGCAGATCGCCTGGCAACAAGCCGAACAGCACCTGATCCAGCCGCCCGGCCCCGCCGGGCGCACGCACCTGCCCACGCAGATAGCCTTCGCGCTGAAACCCAAGCCGGTCCAGATGGCGGCACACCGGCAAATTGCCGGCCAGCACCTGCGCCACGATCTTTTCCATCCCGAACCGGCGGAACTGCAAGTCCAGCAGTGGATATCCCAGCGCGATCATGGCTTTGCGCGCCTGCGGGCCGTTCGGGCCGTTCAGAAACGAGATCCGCGAAATGCGATGCAAGGCGTTGAACTCGGCGTGGTAAAAGCCGCACAGCCTATCGTCCTGCTTGTCGATCAGTGCCACCAGAAACCGGCTGCGGTTGTCAAAGCCTGCAAGGAACCGCCGCAGGTCCGGCACGGCCAGCTTTCTGGGCGGCATGTTCAGCGGCCCCACCCGATCAGGGTCGGAAAACCAGTCGGCAATGTCTTGCGTGGCATCGCTCGGGCGCGCACTGCGCCCGCGAAACCGGGGCGTGTCGATCAGCACCGGCGGGCCGGATGCGGCATTGGCTGTCATAACGTTTGTGGCCTGCGGTCGGGCGATGTGACACCCTGTCTAATGCGTTCCGGCTTTGCTCTGCAACCGCTGATCGCCCCCCCGGGGCCTTGCTGTCAAAGCTCGACTTCGCCGTTCGGGCCGGGCAGAAAATCCGGCTTCGGTAAAAGGGGCGCATTGCGGCGGATGATGATGTCGCCGTTGGGCAGCATCTCAGGTGCATCATAGTTCTTGAAATTGTCAATCATCGCAATGAGTTGCTGAAATTTCGGGCCAAGCTCGCGCAGCGCTGGTTCCATTTCGGACAGGGCCTTGCCCATTTCGTCCAGTGTCGGCTCCATCTCGGTCATCAGCCCGCGCAACACCAGTTTCGCACCTTCCTGCATCAGACTGAAACCCTCGCCGTCAGGCACAGGCTTCACATCCTCCGCCAAGACGGGAGCCGCGATCAGGCAAAGGGCAAACGCGAGTCTCATCCCAATAGTATGGGGTCTGACCTGCAAATTTTCAACTCACGTTTGGCAAGTCCAACGTCACCGGGAAATGGTCCGAGGCTTGCAGCAGCGCCTCGCGCAATTCGGGTGCCGCGATGATTGCCGGGTCGTTGAACGGGTGCCAGATGCGCCAGTCGGGCTGGCTGGCGGCCAGATCAGGCGACACCATGATGAAATCCAAGAGTGCCTCGAAGAACCGCTTTTGCGGTGCCAGGTAAAAGCGCGCGGTCGTCGGCGCAAAGGCCACCCGGCTTTGCAACGCCATCGCGGCGTGCGGGTCATACAGGCGCGGCGCCTCGCCGGTACCCAGTACGATCTCCACCCCGGAATGGCCGAACAGCTTTTCAAACTCGTCGATGCCGGGACCGTCGTTGAAATCGCCCATCACGATCAGGCTGTCATTGGCGGCCAGATGCCCGTCCACACGCTGGCGCAACCACAGGCACTGCGCCAGTTGCTTGCGGCGGTTCTCGATCGACAGGCGCAGCATCGCCTCGCGGCCAGCCGCGCCATGCGGGTTCTTCGATTTCGCGTGCACCCCGATCAGTCGCAGCACCGCTCCGCCGCTCGTGGTAACGGCCAGTTCCAGCGGCGGCTTGGAAAACCGGATGGTCTCAAACACCATGTCTGCATCAAGGTCATAGCGAAAGGTGCCGTCAAAGCGCGGCGCCTCGGTTGATCCGTGGGTGGTTGAGATTGCCCCCTGCGGATCATGCCGGGCGGTCAGCCGGTCGGGATCGTACAAAAATGCTATTTCCTGTTCGGTATCGGATGGAAAGCCGATCAGCGCCTTGCGGGCGCGCAGATTAAAGTGGCGGGCAAAGGTCTCCAACGCGCGCGCGGTGGAGCGGTGACCGTTGGTATCCGGGGCCTCGATGATCATCACTGCATCGGCGTCCAACCCGGTGAACACCACACCCAACGCCCCCAGCTGTTCCGCGCGACGGGTCTTGTAGCGGGCAGAGGGTTCGGCATCGGCCAACATCCGGCCCCTGTCATCGAACAGCCCGTTGAACCACTCGACGTTATAGGTCGCCAGCCGCAGCGTCATGCCGCGCGCCGGGTCGAGATTTCCTCCCACGCGGCGTTGATGGCGATCAGCCGTCGTTCGGCCAGCTTGACCGCTTCGGCAGGCACGCCGCGCGCGATCATCGCATCGGGATGGCTGTCGCGCACTGCTTGCTTCCAGGCGGCGCGCGCCTCGGCAAAGGTCGCGTCATGCGCAATCCCCAGCACATCATGCGGGTCGCGCGCGGCACCTTCGACGAACCGCGCTCGCAAAGTGGCAAAGCACCGCTCGTCCAGGCCAAAGATCGTCGCGACGCGCGACAGGTAATCATCCTCGCCGGGGTGATAGCTGCCGTCCGCCATCGCTATGTGGAACAGGCCTTCCAGCAGGTCGATCAGCACATTGCGGTCATCCGCGCACAGTGGCTCATCAGCTTTGCGAAACAGCGCCGAGACTTTGCGGGCATAGGCGTCAAACCCCGCCACATCCTGCCGCGCCAGATTGAACACGCGGGCGGCATTCGCTTCTTCGCCTTCGGGAATGGCGAAAACCCGGCGGAACGCTGACACCTCGTCGCGCGTCACCTGCCCATCGGCCTTGGCCATCTTGGCACCCAGCGCGATCACGGCAATGGTAAATCCGATCGATCTTTCTGGCGCGGATGCACCGCGCAGCCGGTCAAGAATCGTCGTCAGCCCCTCGCCACTGGCAAGGGCAGACAGCGCGTCGGCAATGCGGGTCCAGATCGACATGATGGCAGATTACAGCGTGCATCGCACCTTGTCAGGAGAGGATTTTCTGCAGCAGCACAAGATCCATGAAACGGCCGAACTTGTAGCCCGCCTCCGGCACCGTGGCGATCAACCGGTAGCCAAGGGCCGCGTGAAATGCGATGCCCTCGGGGTTCTCGCCCGACACGCCGGCGATCATCTGATGCGCCCCGGCCATGCGCGCGTGATCCTCGACCGCCCGCATCAGCGCCCGGCCCACGCCCCGGCCATGCGCGTCCGGGGCCAGAACCACTGTATGCTCCATGCAGGTGGCATAGCCGATGCCGCCGCGAAACTGGCTATAGGTGGCAAAGCCAAGCAGCCCCGCGTCCTCGGCCACAAAAGTCGCGTGGCCCAGCGCGTCGCGATCAAAAATCAACGTGGCCACGTCTTGCACGGTCTTTTCAACCGCATTGAAGGTGACGGCGGTGTCACGGATCCACGGGTTCCACAGGGTGGCAATTGCCGCTGCGTCTGCGGTGCTGGCGCGGCGGATCACGTCAGAACCCGCGCCCCGTGTGGAGTGGAAAACGTGGCGCGCATCGCCTTTTGCGGCCCCTGCACGATCACCACG
>NZ_JANMET010000092.1:0-4557 GCF_031377265.1 Tabrizicola sp.
GTCGGCCAGCGTCACGGTGCCTGCGGTGAACCCCGGTCCACCCAGCGCCGCGGCTGTGTCACTGTCGGCGCGGCTGCCAAGCCACGCGGTCAACAACAAGCGGCGCAGCATGATCAGCGTGGGAATGATTGCGCGGTCGGCGGTCGTCATCTGCCCGGCACGCGCATACCCGGCGCACCAGTGGTGAACCAGATCGGGCAGGCGCGGGTCGGTTTCGATGAAGGACACGGCCGAGGCGAGGTCATACATCCACCAGCCAAAGCCGCAGTCGTCAAAGTCGATGGCCCAAAGCCCGGTGTCATCACGCATCAGGTTGGCAAGCCGGAGATCGGCATGGATCAGGCCAAACACCTCTGGCCCGGTGCCGTAAGCGGCCAGACGCGCCGCAAGGTCGGCCGCGAGGCGGGCCAGAACCGCAGCACCCGCCGCATCAAGGCCCTGCGCGTCCCGCCAATGGCCCCAATGCGGTGTGGGGCCCAGAATGGTGTGAACATCCCAGCGTTTGCGGGTAAAGCCTGCGGGCAGCGCCCAGCCTCTGGCGTGGGCGTGCAGCCGCGCCGAGATTTCGCCCAACGGCCCGAACCAGGCAGCAAGATCATCGGTCGCCTGCAATTCGCTGGCGGCAATCGGTGCGAAACCGACGATGTGATGCCCGGCGACGGTCTGGATCAGCGCGCCGCTGCCATCGGCAACCGGGCGCACGCAGCGCAGCCCCGGCTGGTCTTGCAACGCGGCGAGCCAGGCCAGCTCCGAGGCGATCTCGGCCCGACTGTGGTAGCCTTGGCGGTGCACCCGCAGTACCAAAGCGTCGCCCGCCATCCAGGTGGCGTTTTCAGACCGGTTCAGCAGGACCAGCGGCGCGTCTTCGGGCAGCCCGAAGCGCTGCAGCAGCGGGCGCAGCAGATCAGGCGTCATCGCCGCGCCGCATCAGGTAGATGTCCATGATCCAGCCATGTTCAGCCCTGAGCCGGGCGCGGGTCTCAACGATCTGGCTGGCCACTTCTGTCAACGGCCCGTGGATCAGCGCCTGCTGCGGCATACCGACATAGGCGCCCCACCAGATCGTGATACCTGCGGGGTCCAGCGCTGCAAAGGCGCCGCCGCCATCCAGCATCACGGCCACGCTGTCAGCCCCAGCCGGCCAGCCTTCGTCACGCAAGCGCCTGCCGGTGGTGATGATGACCGGTGCTGCAAGGGCGTTCAGGGGGATGGCATGGGCAGCGGTCAGAACCTGCAGGCTGGTGATGCCGGGAACCACCTTGGTCTGAACGCCGTGCAGCCGGGCGGCAATGCGCAGCGTGCTGTCATAGAGCGAAGGGTCGCCCCAGACGAGCAGGCCAACCGTGCCACCGTTCGGCAGATGGGTGTCGATCAGGCCGGCCCAGGTGGCCGCGATCGCATCGTGCCAGTCATTCACCGCACCAATATAGTCAGGCTGATCGGCCCGAACGGGCAGGTCGAATTCGACCACCTTGACCGGGGCGGTCAAAACGTTGGCAAGAATCTGGCGGCGCAGATCGGCAAGATCGGCCTTGGCGTCGCCCTTGCGCGGGATCAGGATCAGATCGGCGCTATTGAGCGCATTGACCGCCTGAAAGGTCAGGTGATCGGGGTTTCCGGTACCGATACCGATCAGATGCAGGGTGGTCATGGCGGTCTTTCCTGTGGTGCGGCCCAAGCGCATGGGCCGCACGTTGGTATTGCAATCAGGCAGGTTTAGCAGCCTCTTTGGCCCATACATAGCCCGCCACCCAGCCCAGAAGCGCCCAGACCGCAAGGCCGACACCCAGCACCCGGGCGGCAAACGCCGCCGCAACCTCGGGCGGGGCGACGCCGCTGAACCCTTCCAGCTCTGGCGCGCCGATCAGGTGGGGGGCGGCCAGCAGCAAGACTGCAACAGCAACCATCGGCACACCGCGGCCATATGCGATCAGGCCAAGCCCAACCGCCGTGGCCGCAGCCGTGCCTGCCCACCACAGTTGCCGCGCGCCCAGATCTGCCGCCACGGTGCCGGGCAATTCAGGGGCGAGGCCCATCGCGGGCGCAAGCTGGAACGCGGCAAAACCTGCGATCCCCCACAACAGCCCTTCGCGCGCGGTGATCACCCGCCCGTAAACCCGCGCAAGGCCGAAGCCCGCCACAAGGATCAGCGTGTAGGCGACATAGACCAAGCCGAAAAACACGGCAGTCCAGGCGTTGCGGGTGAAGCTGGAGGCTGCCTCGCCGTGGTCATGCGTGCTGTGGTCATGCGCGGCTTCGGTGGTGCCGGTTGCCGCGTGATCACCCGTTTGGGGGGCTGCGCCGGCAAAATGCACGGCGGCCCCGGTTTCATATTCCTCGCCCAGAAGGATGTACTTCTGCACAAACGCGAAATGCAGCAGGGCCGCAAGCAGGCCTGCCGCACAACCAGCGATCAACGCGCTGGTCAGCATGTGTCGGATCATCGTTTCAGTGGCAGGGAAAGCCGGTCGCGTGGCGCACGTCATGGGCGGCGTCATGCAGGCTGGCCGATTGCGCATGGCCGGCAGCAAACAGGATAGCGCAGCCAAGCACCGCGACGAAAAGCACTGCGGCCAGCGCGGTGGTTTTTTCGGTGGTCTGGGTCGTTGTGGTCGTGTTCATCATTCGCTCCTTACCGTCACACCCGACGGCGGGTTGGTTTCTTTGCAAGGCCGGTCTCCTGACTCGCGGGTCAAAGCTGCTTTCCGCCTTCCCAGTTCCAAAGGGGGAACCAGTGGCTATTGGAAAGCCGCTCGCCGCATACAGTCGCGGGGGCGGTTGGGGTTCTGGCGCCGTTTGACGGTACGCCATTTCCCATTCCCGTTTCAGTCCGAACGCTTTGCGTGTATCGGACACCTTGCCGTTTTAGTTGCCATCAGGCGGCAAGGCAGGTCAAGGCGCAATTGCGCCATTCCAGGGCGGATTGCGACCGATCAGCCGGGAATGCGGGCGATGGCCTTGTGACGCAACGCACCGAGTATGCGGGCATCGGGCAGGTTGCCATCAGCGCTGGCGGCGTAATGCCGGGCGAAGGTGACAAGGTCGGGCAGGTCGGCTTCGGTCAGGTCGCCAAACAGGTAGGCGGTCTTGCCGGAACTGCGAAAGGCCACGGTCGAGGCGCGGGTGCAGCCTGACATGCAGTCGGTGGTGGTGACGGTTGCTGTGGCGCCGGCGGTTTGCAGCGCGGCGCGCAACGTGTCGGCAAAGCTGCCCTGGCCGAGGGCGCAGGTGGCGCAAAGGGTGATGATCATGGCGCACCCGTCGCCAGCGGGCCGAAGATGATCAGGCCGGGCAGCGGGCTGCGATCTTCGGCCAGTTGCGCGGCCAGCGTAGCAATGGTGCCGCGCTGCAGGGTCTGTTCGGGCTGGCTGACCGCCTCGGCCAGCAGGGCGGGCGTATCCGGCGGCAGACCATGCGCGATCAGGGCGGCGGCGAGGGCTGGGAAGGTGCGTTTGCCCATGAACACCACGGTGGTGGCCATCGGGTCGGCCAGCGCGGGCAGGTTCAGGCCCGGGGGCAGGTTGCCCGACGTGTCGGCGGCAGTAATGAACTGCACCCGCTGCGCGGCGCTGCGCCGGGTCAGCGGGATGCCCGCAGCGGCGGCGGCGGCCGAGGCGGAGGTCACGCCGGGGATGATCTCGAACCCGATGCCAGCGGCGCGCAGGGCATCCAGCTCCTCCTCCAGCCGCCCGAAGATGCCGCTGTCGCCGGATTTCAGACGCACGACCTGGGCACCGGTCAGCGCGTAATCCACCAGCAGCCGGCTGACGTGATCCTGTTTCGGCGAGGCGCGACCGGCACGTTTGCCAACGCCCACCAGATCCGCCCCAGGCCGGGCGAGGGCCAGGATCGGGCCGGAGGACAGATCGTCATACAAGATCGCATCGGCCAGACCGATCCGCTGCGCGGCCCGGAGCGTCAGAAGCTCCGGGTCGCCCGGCCCGGCAGAAACGAAGGAAACAAAACCGGTCATGGCGCCTCGGCGATCAGGTGGAAATAGGTGCCGGTGGACAGGCCCCCGCCGGGCTGGCGGCGATAGCTGCCGGTTTCAGGGACGGGGGTTCCCGTGGCGTCGTCGACGCGGGCTAGCGGCGGGTCGGGCTGGTCAATGATGGTGGAATAGTGGAACTCGTGGCCACGCAGCTGCGCCTCGGCGGCGTATCCGGGCACGGCTTGCGCAAGTCGGGCGCTGCGGTAGCCCAGGTGCATCTTGCGGCTGGCATAGGAGGTCACAAGGCCGAGCAGCCCAGCCATCTGGTGGCGGGTGCCCTCCTTGTCGATCAGGCCTTCGCCCATCGCCATGTAGCCGCCGCACTCGCCGTGCACGGGGCGGGTTTCGGCGAATGCGGTAAGGCCGGAACGGAAGGTGTCGGCTTGTGCCAGCACGCCAGCGTGCAGTTCCGGGTAGCCGCCGGGCAGCCAGCAGACATCTGCCGCAGGATCTGGGCGCTGGTCGGCCAGCGGCGAGAACGGCAGGATTTCCGCCCCTGCCGCGCGCCAGCCCTGTAGCAGATGCGGGTAGATGAACGAGAACGCCGCATCTCGGGCCAGGGCGAT
>NZ_JANMET010000102.1:0-2055 GCF_031377265.1 Tabrizicola sp.
GGCCTGCGGCGCTTGCGATGACCGATGGCCGCTGGGTATGTGGCGGGCTGGACCGGAACGGTTTGCGGCCAATGCGCTATGTGGTGACGGGCGACGGGCTGTTGATTGCGGGGTCCGAGGCCGGAATGGTGCCGATTGACGAAACAACCGTGCGCGAAAAGGGCGCGCTGGGGCCGGGGCAGATGATCGCCGTCGATATGGTGGATGGCAAGCTGTACCACGATACCGAGTTGAAGAATAAACTGGCGGCGGCGCAGCCGTTTGGCGATTGGGTGTCCAAGGTGGTGGACCTGAACGCGCTGTTGAAGGATGTGCCGGAGGCCGCGTTGTTTGATGGCGCTGATCTGCGCAAGCGGCAGATTGCGGCGGGCTACACGCTGGAGGAGCTGGAGCAGGTTCTGGCCCCGATGGCCGAGGACGGCAAGGAAATGGTCGCATCCATGGGCGATGACACGCCGCCCGCGGTGCTGTCGTCGGTCTACCGCCCCCTGAGCCACTATTTCCGGCAGAACTTCAGCCAGGTGACGAACCCGCCCATCGACTCGCTTCGCGAGGGTCGAGTGATGTCGCTGAAGACACGGTTCGGCAACCTGCGGAACGTGCTGGACGAGAACAACTCGCAGTCGGAAATCCTGGTGCTTGAAAGTCCTTTCGTCGCCACCCGCGAATTCGCGGTGATGGTCGAACGTTTTGGCGACCAAGTGGCGTTCATCGACTGCTCTTTCCCCGTGGGTGAGGGGCTGGATGACCTGCGGCAGGGGCTGGAGCGCATAAGGGCTGAGGCCGAGGATGCGGTGCGGTCAGGTGCCGGACAGCTGGTCCTGACAGACGAGCATCAAGGGCCGGACGCGGTAGGTATGCCGATGATCCTGGCGACCAGCGCCGTGCATTCGTGGCTGACACGCAAAGGGCTGCGGACGTTCTGCAGCATCAACGTGCGGTCGGGGGAATGCATTGATCCGCATTACTTTGCCGTGCTGATCGGGTCGGGTGCGACGACGGTGAACCCGTATCTGGCGCAAGATTCGATTGCCGACCGGATCGACCGGGGGCTGCTGGAGGGATCGCTGACCGATGCCATGCGGCGCTATCGGGATGCAATCGACGCAGGGCTTTTGAAGATCATGTCGAAGATGGGGATTTCGGTGATTTCCAGCTATCGCGGGGGTCTGAACTTTGAGGCGGTGGGTCTGTCGCGCGCGATGGTGGCCGAGTATTTCCCGGGGATGCAGTCGCGCATCTCGGGCATCGGCCTGACGGGCGTGGAGCAGAAGCTGGAGGAGGTCCACAAGCGCGGCTGGCTGGGGGGCGCGGACGTGCTGCCCATCGGTGGCTTCTACAAGGCGCGGCGGTCGGGCGAAAAGCACGCCTGGGAAGCGCAGACGATGCACATGCTGCAATCGGCCTGCGACCGGGCGAGTTATGACCTGTGGAAGCAGTATTCTGCGGCGATGCGGTCAAACCCGCCAATCCATCTGCGCGATTTGCTGGACATCAAGACGCTGGGCAAGCCGGTGCCGATTGAGGAAGTCGAGTCGATCACCTCTATCCGCAAGCGTTTCGTGACGCCGGGGATGTCGCTGGGGGCGCTGTCGCCCGAGGCGCACAAGACGCTGAACGTGGCGATGAACCGGATCGGGGCGAAGTCGGACAGCGGTGAGGGTGGCGAGGACCCGGCGCATTTCGTGCCGGAGCCGAACGGGGACAATCCGTCTGCCAAGATCAAGCAGGTCGCCTCGGGCCGGTTCGGCGTGACGGCGGAGTACCTGAACGCCTGTGAGGAGTTGGAGATCAAGGTTGCCCAAGGGGCAAAGCCCGGTGAGGGTGGCCAGCTGCCGGGGATGAAGGTCACGGCGCTGATCGCCCGGCTGCGGCATTCGACGCCGGGGGTGACGCTGATCTCGCCCCCGCCGCACCACGATATCTACAGCATCGAGGACCTGGCGCAGCTGATCTACGACCTGAAGCAGATCAACCCGCGCGCCAAGGTGACTGTGAAGCTGGTGTCGTCGTCGGGTGTGGGGACCATCGCTGCAGGGGTGGCGAAGGCCAAGG
>NZ_JANMET010000323.1:0-12648 GCF_031377265.1 Tabrizicola sp.
GGCCGAGGCTGTGCGGAAACTCCCTGCCGTGGTAGACTTCTGCAGGTCAGCAGGGGTTCAGCATGGCAGGTTTCATCGAAGGTATTGAGCGTGGCCAGACCGTCCTTTTCCCGGAGCGGCTTGAGGATTGGATTGGCGAGGATAGCCTGGTCCGCGTGGTCGATCTCTTCGTCGACGAGCTCGATCTGCCCGGCCTTGGCTTTGTGCGTTCTGCCCCGGCACGGACGGGCCGTCCGGGCTATCATCCGGCGGTGCTGCTCAAGCTGTTCATCTACGGCTATCTGAACCGGATCCCGTCCAGCCGCAGGCTGGAGCGCGAGGCGGGGCGGAATGTCGAGACGATGTGGCTGACTGGTCGGCTGGTGCCCGACCACAAGACCATCGCTGATTTCCGCCGTGATAATGGCCCGGCCATCCGGCGGACCTGCGCGCAGTTCGTGGAACTCTGCCGCAGGATAGGGACGCTGAAGGGCGATTGCGTCGCGATCGACGGGAGCAAGTTCAAGGCCGTCAACAACCGCGATCGGAACTTCACCAAAGGCAAGATCGCCAGCCGCCTCGTGCATCTCGAGGCCGACGTCGCGCGCTACATCAACGAGATGGTCCGCATCGACCGCCAGGAGGAGGGCGAGGCCCGGGTCGAGAAGATGGAGCATCTCGCCCGCCGCTACGGCCGCATCAGGCAGGAGATTGCGCGGCTGAAGGCGATGGACAAGGCCCTGACCGATACGCCGGACGGCCAGATTTCCTTGACCGATCCCGATGCCCGCGCCATGGCGACCAGCGCCCGGCACAGCGGGCTCGTTGGCTACAACGTCCAGAATGTCGTCGATACCGAGACCCATATCATCGTCACCCATGACGTCACCAACCAGGGCTTCGACCGCGATCAGCTCAGCCCGATGGCGACGGCCGCCAAGGAGGCGCTCAATCGGGATGACCTGCACGCCATCGCCGACAAGGGCTACTTCAGCGGCGCCCAGATCCTTGCCTGCCATGAGGTGGGCATCACCACGACCGTGCCGCGCCCGGCCACCTCGGGCAACGAAGGCAAAGGCATGTTCGTCAAGGCGGACTTTCTCTACGATCCGGAACGCGACGTCTATCGTTGCCCGGCAGGCAACGAGCTGACCTACCGCTACAGCCGCGAGGAAGGTGGCCTGACGGTGGCGCGATACTGGATCAACGAATGCCAGCACTGCCCATTGCAACGACGTTGCACCAGCGGCAAGGAGCGCCGGATCACCCGGTGGGAACACGAGCATCTGGTCGACGACATGCGCGACCGCCTGAAGCGCGATCCCGACCCAATGACCTTAAGGCGCTGCACGGTTGAGCATCCGTTCGGCACCATCAAGGCCTGGATGGGTGCCACCCACTTCCTGACCCGCCGCCTGCGAGGCGTCAGAACCGAGATGGCGCTGAACGTTCTGGCCTACAACATCAAGTGCATGGTCGCCCTGATCGGCATCCGCCGAATGATGGAGGCCATCCCGGGCTGACCGACCCGGTTGAGATCACCAGTCCGGCAGATCGTCACATCCAAAGGGCGACAAGCACGTCACGCGAGACGTCGGACCGGGAGTTTCCACACACCCTCGGCTCAAAGCGGCCACGCAGGTCGGTATGGCCCGACCCCGTGGCTTACAAGCTCTTCATATCCGCGATCAGCTTGTCCAGATCGCCGCCGCGCTTGTCCAAAAGCGCGCCAACCTCGGTCCGCTCTGACGCCAGCATGTTCACGCCTTCAATGATGATGTTGAAGAACAGCTGCTTGCCCGACTTGTCAGACACATGCCAGCGCACGTCGAACGGCGCTTCGCCTTGCAGATAGGCGGTCGACACGACTTCGTAATAGCTCTTGATCGCGCGGGCGTCGTTGACCTCGATCTTGCCGCCGATGAACTCGCGGAACCGGCGGCCGTATTTGCGGCTGAGATAGCCCTGATAGGCCTTGGTAAAGGCTGACAGTTGCGCATTGGACGCCGACCGCGCCGCCACGCCCAGCGCGGACCTGGCAATGGTGGAAACGTCGGCATAGCGGCTGAACACCTTCTCGAACTCGCCGAGCATGGCCTTTTCCGGTTTTCCGGAACTGATGATCCGGTTCACCTCGCCCACCGCTTTGTCGATCAGCGCCTTGGCCTGTTCGACGGTTAGCGCTGCAGCTGCACGCGGCAGGGCTGCGATGGCTGCGGCACCGGCAAGACCGGCCCCAAAGGCGCGGCGTGACAGGAAAAGCGGGTTACTGGCCATAGGGGTCCTCGTAAGGGTCAATGAAGTCACCGTTGTCAGCAGCACTGCCCGCCCCGCTCTGCCCCAGCTCGAACCGCCGGTTCTGCAGGTACAGAAGCCGTGCCTGCGCATAGCTGTCTGCACTGTCATATAGAATGGATTCCACCGTTTCGGCATAGCGGTTGCGATCACCAAGCCGTGAGAACAGTTTTGCCACCGTCGCCGCCATCGCCTCACGGTCCGGCAGGGCCAGACGCGTGGGGTTCAGCACGACGTCGACCAGCGTGCCGGTCGCATCCCGCGCTGTCGATGGCCCGATGCCCGGAAGCTCCAGATACACCCCTTCGCCCACGCCCCAGACCGCCAGCGTCTCGCCGAAATCGGTGGGCTTGCCCGGCAGGCCTATGGCGGTTGACGCATCAAACAGCCCCAGCACGCCCATCGTCAGATTCACCCCCAGCCGCAGCGTGTTTTGCGCGGCATCGGCGATGTTGGCCTGCAGCAGGTCGTTGGCAATATCGCCCGGCAGATCCAGCGTGCGGGCCACATTGCCCACCACCCGCTGCGCCGGTTCCGGCACCACCGACCCATAGCCCTTGGACGCCGGCCCGACCAGCACCCGGTCCAACCCCCGATTGAACGCATGCACCTTGCGATTCGTTGCCTCGTACGGGTCGTTGATCCCATCTGCCCCGGGCGCGCCCGCGCAGCCGGCAAGCGTCAAACAGCCTGCCAGAATTGCAATCCCGCGTACCGCCTTGCCTGAAATTAAGGAAATTGTCAGACCCATGCTCCTATCGTCTCATCCATGCCGGTTAAAGCACAGGCCGTGTTGGCATTAGGCAAGCCATAAGTCCGTGACCGACCCAAGACAACTGGCAAGCGTGGCAGGAAGGCGACGGATGGCAGAATGATGCCGGAAAGGAAGGATTACCCCATGTCAAAGGCCGGCGCAGACCCTTCCGGTGGCATTGACAGGGCCCCCGGTCTGGCCGAACTGGCCGCCGCCCGGGCGCAATCGCGCCGTGCGCTGATCGCGGCCTTTGGTTTTTCGGTTGTGGTCAACCTGCTGATGCTGACCTCGCCGCTCTATATGCTGCAGGTCTATGACCGGGTTCTGGTGTCACGCTCGCAGGAAACCCTGGTGGCCCTGTCGCTCTTGGCCACCTTCCTGTTCCTGATCATGGGGCTGTTGGATCACGCCCGTGCCCGCATCATGGCCCGCATCGGCGCGCGGCTGCAAACGGCGCTGGATGGGCGCGTTCTGTCCGCCGCGTTCCGCCGGCTGAGCGTGGCGCCTGACGATACCGCCGCCCTGGCCGCCCAGCGCGATCTCGACGCGCTCTCCCGCTTCTGGGCCTCGCCCGTGCTCCTCGCCCTCTTCGACGCGCCATGGACGCCGGTCTTTGCCGCCGCGATCTTTGTCTTTCATCCCTTGCTTGGCTGGCTGGCGGTGGCGGGCGGCGCGGTCCTTATCGGTGTCGCCCTGATCAACCAGCGCAGCACCGAAGCCCCGCTCAATCAGGCCAACCTTGCAACCCTTACGGCCGACCGCCAGTCCGATAACCTGAAGTCCGAGGCGGAACTGATCCAGGCCCTTGGCATGACCGGCGCCGCCTTTTCCCGCTGGCACGGGTTGCGCACCCGCACCATCGACATTGGCCTTGCCGCTTCTGATACCGCCGGTCGCGCGGCGGTGTTCACCAAGACGTTCCGGCTATTCCTGCAATCGGCGATGCTGGGCCTGGCCGCCTGGCTGGTGATCCGGGGCGAATTGTCCGCAGGCGCAATGATCGCCGCCTCCATCCTGATGGGCCGTGCGCTGCAACCCATCGAACAGGCCGTCGGCCAATGGGCCGTCGTCACCCGTGCCGCTCAGGCGCGCGGGCGGCTGGCAGACCTGTTGTCGCGCACCCCACCCGCCCCGACCCGCACCGCCCTGCCGCGCCCCGCCGCCCGGCTTGAGGTGGAGGGGCTGACCCTGATCCCCCCCGGTGCCACCGCGCCCGTGCTACGCGGCGTCAGCTTCAGCCTTGCCCCCGGTCAGGCAATGGGGGTGATCGGCACTTCCGGTTCGGGAAAATCCTCGCTGGCGCGCGCGCTGATCGGGGTCTGGCGGCCAAGTGCCGGGCGCATCCGGCTGGATTGCGCGAGCTTGGATCAGTACGACCCCGACGCACTGGGCAGCTATATCGGCTACCTCCCGCAACGCGTGACCCTGTTTGACGGGACCATCGCCGAAAATATTGCGCGCCTGCAGACCGGGGCCGACCCGGCCAAGATCATCGCCGCCGCTCGCGCCGCCGCCGCGCATGACCTGATCCTGCATCTGCCGAACGGCTATGACACGCAGATCTCCACCATGGGCAGCCGGCTGTCGGGGGGGCAGATCCAGCGCATCGGGCTGGCTCGCGCGCTGTTCGATGACCCGGTGCTTCTGGTGCTGGACGAACCCAATTCCAACCTCGATAATGATGGCTCGATGGCGCTCAACCAGGCGATCCGCGCGGCCAAGGCCTCGGGCCGGGCGGTGCTGATCATGGCGCACAGGCCCGCCGCCATTCAGGAATGCGATGTGCTGATGGTGATGAAGGAAGGCACCGTGGGCGCGATTGGCCCGCGCGATGCCATCCTGCGCGACATGGTCAAGAATGCCAGTGACATCGCCAGATCCATTGCGCCGGGCGGTGTGGCATGACCCTGTCGGTGCGCGCGCCAGTGACGCTTGGCCTTGCTGCCATTGCCGCCCTTGTGTTGGGCTTTGGCCTCTGGGGCACGATGACCGAATTGTCTGGCGCCGTTGTCGCACATGGCAAGATCGAGGTGGAACAGAACCGCCAGATCGTGCAGCACCCTGATGGCGGCGTGGTGGCAGAAATCAACGTGCACGAAGGCGATGTTGTCGCTGCGGGCGATGTGCTGATCCGGCTTGATGGCGCGGCGCTGAAGTCCGAGCTGACCATCGTCGAAGACCAGCTGACCGAATTCACCGCCCGCAGCACCCGGCTGCTGGCCGAACGCGACGGCAGCGATACCCTTGCTTTCCCGCCCGATCTTGTCGCCCTCGCGGCGACAAAGCCCGAAGTTGCCGCCCAGATCGACGGCCAGTCCCGGCTGTTTCAAGCCCGGCGCAACATGCTGGACCTGCAGACCCTGCAACTCAGCCGCCGGATCGACCAGATTCGCGCCCAGATCGAAGGGATCAGCGCGCAGCAGGCGGCGCTGGCCACGCAAGCGGCACTCATCGCCCAGGAATTGGCCAGCCAGCAAAGCCTTCTGAACAAAGGTCTGACCCAGGCTGGGTCCGTTCTTGCGTTGCAACGCGAAGAGGCACGGCTCAACGGTCAGGTGGGCGAACTGGCCGCAAGCCTTGCGCAAAGCCAGGGTCAGATCACCGAGATCGAGGTGCAGATTTCCGGCCTCACCACCAAACGGCTTGAAGATGCCACCACCGAACTGCGCGACCTTGGCCCCGCCGCGCTGGAACTGGCCGAACGCCAGCGGGCGCTGGCCGAACGCATCGCCCGGCTTGAGGTGCGCGCCCCGGTGGCAGGCGTGGTGCTTGGCCTGCAAGTGACCACCCCGCGCGCGGTGATCCGGCCCGCCGACCCGGTGCTGTATCTGATCCCGCAAGACCGCCCGCTGATGATCACCGCCCAGATCCAGCCCACCCAGATTGACGAAGTGGTGGTGGGCCAGCCGGTCGAGCTGGCGTTTTCCGCGTTTTCCTCACGGGCGGTGCCGCATCTATTCGGCACCGTTTCGGTGCTGTCCGCCGACGCGCTGGTCAACCCCGATACCGGGGCCGCGTACTACCGCGCCGAAATCATGCTCGGGCCGGATCAGATGGCCAAGCTGGGTGATCATGTGCTGCTGCCCGGCATGCCGGTCGATGTGTTCGTGCAAACCGGCATGCGCACGCCGCTGGCCTATCTGTTGCAGCCCTTCACCGACTATTTCTCTCGCGCGTTTCGCGAAAGCTGACTGGCGGCAAGGATTAAGACTTCGTGAACGGCGCCGGCCAAGCCCTTGTTTTCCATAGACCTGACCCGTTGTCCACGCGTGGACAAGGCTGAAAGGCCCCTTGCCCCTGCCCCCCTACCCCGGCTAGCGTGCCGCCAAAGCAACGGAGCCGCCATGCACCCCTTCGACACCCGCCTCGCCGAACTTGGTGTCACCCTGCCCGACGCCCCGGCCCCGGCCGCCAACTACGTCCCCTTCGTGGTGACCGGAAACCTCGTCCACATCTCGGGCCAGATCAGCCAGAACGAACAGGGTCTGATCAAGGGCCGCCTCGGCGCGGACCTCGCGGTGGAACAGGGTGCCGAAGCCGCGCGCCGCTGCGCCATCTCCCTCCTCGCCCAGCTGAAAAAAGCCTGCGGCGGTGATTTCTCACGGGTCACAAAGGCGGTAAAGCTGGTGGGCTTCGTCAACTCCACCGCCGATTTCGTCGACCAGCCGAAGGTGATCAACGGCGCGTCAGATTTCCTGGTCGCCGTGCTGGGCGATGCCGGACGCCACGCCCGCTCCGCCGTTTCGGCCGCCTCGCTTCCCTTCGGCGTCGCGGTCGAGATCGAAGCGATCTTCGAGATCCGCTGATGTCACACCCGCGCTTGCCGCCCGAGTTTCTGTCGATTCCGCTTGCGCATCGCGGCTACCATGACGCCGGGCTGCGGCGCCCCGAAAACAGCCTGTCGGCCTTTGCCGCCGCCGTCGCAGCGGGCTACGGGATCGAGCTGGACGTGCAGCGCAGCGCCGACGGTCAGGCGATGGTGTTTCACGATGACACGCTTGACCGCATGGCGGAATCCACTGGCGCGGTCATTGCCCGCAGGGCGGCAGAGTTGGCCCACATCAGACTGCGCAACAGCGACGAACATATACCGTTGCTATCCGAAGTTCTGGCGCTGGTCGCCGGCCGGGTTCCGGTGCTGATCGAAATCAAGGAGCACCTTGATACGATGTTGCAGACAGATGGCGTTCTGGAAGCCGCCGTTGCCCGCGCGCTGAAATCTTATGCGGGCCCTGTCGCGGTGATGTCGTTCAATCCGCACTGCGTGGCGCATATGGCCCGACTGGCGCCAGACATCGCCCGTGGCCTGACGACCGAGGATTATGATCCTGCAAACAACGTGCCCATTCCCGCCGATGTCTGCGCCCGCCTGCGCGACATTCCGGACTATGATGCTACGGCGGCCAGCTTCCTGTCGCACAAGGCCAGCGACCTTGACCGCCCCCGGGTGTTCGAATTGAAACAGCAGGGCGCCGATATTCTGTGCTGGACGATCCGTTCTGCGGTGCAAGAGGCAGCCGCGCGCAAGATTGCGCAAAACATCACCTTCGAAGGCTATGCCCCGGCCATCCCCGCTTGACCTTGGCCTAAAGCAAGCCACTTGCTTCATTGGTCTCCGGGGCCAGACAGGCCCTTTCACCATAACCTTTGCGAGTTCATGGCAGACCTGACCCTTTTGAACGGACTGGACGAGGTGGCGGAGGCGGACTGGGACGCGCTGCTGCCGGGCGGGGGGCGGCCGCTTGATCCCTTCACCACCCACCGTTTTCTTCGTGCGCTCGACGCGTCTGGGTCCACGGGCACGGGCAGCGGCTGGCAGTCGCGGCCGCTTGTGCTGCGCGATGCTGGCCGGCTGATCGGTGCGACGCCAATGTATGTCAAAGCCCACAGCCAGGGCGAATACATCTTTGATCACAGCTGGGCCGATGGGTATCAGCGGGCTGGCGGGCGGTATTACCCAAAGCTGCAGATCGCCGTGCCCTTCACGCCGGCCACCGGGCCGCGGTTTCTGGGGCAAGGCCGCGATATGCTGGTGCAGGGTGCCATTGCGATTGCCGAACAGAACGGCCTGTCGTCCCTGCATATCACCTTTTGCACCCCCGAGGAGGCCGAGGCGCTGGCGGGAAAGCACGACCTTTTGCACCGTGTCACCCAGCAGTTTCACTGGGTGAACAACGGCTACGCCACCTTTGACGACTTTCTGGCTGATCTGTCGTCGCGCAAGCGCAAGAACATCCGCAAGGAACGTGAAACCGCCCAAGGCCCGGTCACGATCCGCGCGCTGACCGGCGATCAGATCGAACCCGCGCATTGGGATGCGTTCTGGCAGTTCTACCAGGACACCGGCAGCCGCAAATGGGGCACGCCTTACCTGACCCGCAACGCATTCACCCTGCTGCACGAGACGATGCGCAACGACATGCTGCTGGTTCTTGCCTTCAACGGTAATCGCCCGGTGGCCGGGGCGCTGAATTTCATCGGGCGCGATACGCTGTTTGGCCGCTATTGGGGCGCGCTCGAAGATCATCCCTGCCTGCATTTCGAACTGTGCTACTATCAGGCCATCGACTGGGCCATCACCCACGGCCTGTCACGGGTTGAGGCGGGCGCGCAGGGCGAACACAAACTGTCGCGGGGGTATCTGCCGACACCGGTTCATTCCCTGCACTGGATCGCGGATGAGGGGTTCCGGGCCGCCGTCGCCCGATATCTCGCCGAAGAACGCCGAGCGGTGGACGAAGAAATCGAAGTGCTCACCGCCTACGGCCCCTTCCGACGGGTGCAATCGGAAGACTGACGGGGCGGTTCGTGATAGGCTCGCCGCAGATGGAGGCAACGATGCAGGACCTGACCTTCTACACCAACCCGCAAAGCCGCAGTCGCATCACCCACTGGATGCTGGAAGAGGTGGGCGAGCCCTACGAGACCATCATGGTGCCGTTCGGGGCCGAGATGAAGGCTCCCGTCTACCGCGCGATCAATCCGATGGGCAAGGTTCCGGCGCTTCGCCACAAGGATCAGATCATCACCGAAGGCGCAGCCATCATCACCTACCTCGCCGACGCCTTCCCGACGGCCGGGCTGATGCCCGCCAACCGGGGCTCATTCTACCGCTGGATGTTCTTCGGCGCCGGGCCGCTGGAGGCGGCGGTCACCAACAAGGCGCTCGGCGTCGAGGTGCCGCCCGAACGGCGCGGCATGGTCGGCTACGGCAGCATGGACACGGTGCTGAAAACGCTGGAGGCACATCTGACCTCCAGCCCCTACTTCTGCGGCGACAACTTCTCCGCCGCCGATGTCTATGTCGGCAGCCAGATCGGCTGGGGTCTGCGCTTCAAGACGGTCGAGGATCGCCCGGTCTTCGTCGACTACTGGTCACGCATCTCTGCCCGCCCCGCTCTCGCGCGATCAACCGCGCTGAATGACGCGCTTTTGCCGAAAGGATGATCCCGTGGCCGATCTTCTGACCGCAGACGAACGCGCGACCGCCCTGCCGCCGTTGGGCCAGACCGGCTGGGCCGCTGTCCCCGACCAGGATGCGATCCGGAAGGTCTGGAAATTCCGCAATTTCTCCGAGGCCTGGGGCTTCATGTCACGGGCCGCCCTTGCCGCCGAGGCGATGAACCACCATCCCGAATGGCGCAATGTCTACAATGTCGTCGACGTCACGCTGACCACGCATGACTGCCACGGTCTCAGCGCGCTGGACCTCAAGCTGGCCGCGAAGATGGACGCCTTCGCCGGGGCGGCAGAGGTCCAGCATGACCACGGCGCGCCAATCCAGTCGCTGTGCGAGATCAGGTCGCGGAAAGCACCGTGATCGGATCGGATTCGGGGTCTTGCAGCCTGCCGGAAGGGGGGACGCGACGGCCCCCCGCCGGTCTCAAAGCTTCGACAGCAGTTCCTCGCCGGTGGAGATGTTGCATTCACCGGGCTTGTCGATGTTGGCTTGCGTGATCACGCCATCCTCCAAGACCAGCGCATACCGGTTGGACCGCCCGATCAACCCCAGATGCGGTGCGGTAAACTCCATCTTCAGCGCATGGGTCAGCTTGCCCTCGGCGTCGCCAAGATGGGTGATCCCGGCTTTGGTCGCCCCGGTGGATTCGCCCCAGGCCTTCAACACGAAGGGGTCATTGACGGAAATGCAGATGATTTCCTCGACACCCTTGGCGCGGAACTTGTCGGCGGTGCGGATGAACGACGGGATATGCGCCGTCGTGCAAGGGCCGGTAAATGCACCGGGCAAGCCGAACACCACAACCTTGCGGCCCTTCAGCCGTGCCGTCAGGGAAACGGTTTCCGGCCCGTTCGCACCCATCATCACCAGGCTTGTTTCGGGAAGGCGGTCGCCAACGGATAACGTCATTCAAAACCCCATGTGATTGCGTTACGGATGACGCCAGATATAGGCTCGACGCCGGGCCGCGACCAGTGCCAGACAAACCAAGGGGCGAAGAATGACCGATGTGGTGATCGTGGGGGCCGGGCAAGCGGGGTCTGCGCTTGCGGCCAAGCTACGGGCATTGGGGCATTCCGGCGCGATCACCATAGTGGGTGAGGAGACAGCGCCACCCTACCAACGCCCGCCGCTGTCCAAGGGCTATCTTCTGGGCGATATGGCGGAAGAACGGCTTTGGCTACGCTCGCCCGATTACTACACCGAACAGGCGATCACCCTGCGGCTGGGCGCACCGGTCAGTGCGATTGATCGCGCGGCGCAGACGGTAACCGTCGCGGGTGAGGCCCTGCATTATGATGAGCTGGTGCTGACCACCGGATCGATCCCGCGCCAGTTGCCTGCCGCCATCGGTGGCACGTTGACCGGCGTGCATGTGGTGCGCACCCTGATGGACGTGAACGCCAAGAAGCACCGCTTTGTTGCCGGGGCCCGGGTGGTCATCGTCGGCGGTGGCTACATCGGGCTGGAGGGGGCAGCCGTCGCAGCCAAGCTTGGTCTTGATGTGACGGTGATCGAGGCCGCACCCCGCATCCTGCAGCGCGTCGCAGCCCCCGAGACGTCTGATTACTTTCGCGCCCTGCACCGTGCCCATGGGGTGAAGATCCTCGAAGGCGTCGGGTTGGACCGGATTCTGGGCGAAGGCCACGTTTCAGGCGTGCGGATGGCCGACGGGCGCGAATTGCCTGCCGATTTCGTGATCCTCGGTATCGGCATCCGCCCCGCGATCGACCTTGCCGAAGCGGCGGGCCTGACGCTGGACAATGGCATCGCGACTGACGCTTACGGCCGCACCTCCGACCCGCATATCTGGGCGGCGGGCGACTGTGCGTCGTTCCCGTGGAAAGGTGGCCGGCTGCGGCTGGAATCCGTCGGCAATGCGATCGATCAGGCCGAAGCGGTGGCCGCCAACATCATGGGGGCGGATGCGCCCTATGTCGCGCAGCCGTGGTTCTGGTCCGACCAATATGACTGCAAGCTGCAGATCGCAGGCCTCAACACCGGTTACGATACCATCGCAACCCGGCAGGGCGAGGGCGAGGCGGTGTCGTTCTGGTACTACCGGGGCGAAACCCTGCTGGCCGTCGATGCGATGAACGATCCGCGCGCCTACATGGTTGGCAAGCGATTGATCGAAATGGGTAAATCACCGTCTCGGGCAGAAGTGTCCAACCCGGAAACCAATCTGAAGGCGCTGCTGAAGGTATGAGGATCATTGGTGGTGCCTCGCGTGGCCTGCACCTTGCGCCCGTTGGTGCAGGCGATGCCGAAGCGCACCTGCGCCCCACGTCCGACCGGGTGCGCGAGGCGATCTTCAACCTGCTGATCAACGGCGGCTACGGCAATCCGGTGACCGGCGCGCGCGTGCTCGACCTGTTTGCCGGCACCGGCGCGCTGGGGCTGGAGGCGCTAAGCCGCGGTGCCGCCCATGCCACGTTTCTTGACACTGGCACCCCGGCACTGACGCTGATCCGGCGCAACGTCGCCCTGATGCGCGCCGAAGACCGTTGCAAGGTGATCAAGCGCGACGCCACCCAACCCGGCCCCGGCACGCCACACAGCCTTGTCTTCCTCGACCCACCCTATGGCAAGGCGCTGGGTGCCACCGCCCTCACCGCCTGCGCCGCAAACGGCTGGCTCGCCCCCGGTGCCTTCATCGTCTGGGAGGAAGGCACCGCCCCCATGCCGCCAACGGGCTTCGACACCCTCGACCAGCGGAGATACGGCGACACCGTGGTGACGATCTTGAGGAGCACGGGATGAGTGATCTTAATCTTCACTTCAACTCGGCAGAGAATGATGATGTCGCTCTTGCAAAAGCGATCAACCGCCGTGCCTATGGTTGGTGGCAGTGGCAGCTGCCGACGCTTGCTTCAGTCCTAGCGTTCGCAATTGCAGCAGTCCCCGCAGTTGTCGCGACAGCGGGCCCATCGCTTCTAACGCTCTGGCTTATGCCCTGCTTTGCCTTTGTGGTTGCGCGCGATCTGTCGACCCGAGTGCTGAAGCGCCACCTCCGTTCCCGAGTGTCAGCCAGTCCCATAAACCGGCCGCGCCAGACCAATCTGGCACTGACGGCAGAGGGGCTTTCCGACGATATGATGCGAGTCCCTTGGTCGTTCGTCACCGGCCAGTTTCGGTTGTCGCACATGACGATCGTGCA
>NZ_JANMET010000146.1:0-11639 GCF_031377265.1 Tabrizicola sp.
GCCTGTTCGAGGCTGCGCACGAAACCGGCCCCGGCGTTGTTGACCAGAACGTCGATCCGGCCTTCGCGGGCGATCACGTCAGCCACGGCAGCGCTGATGCTGGCATCGTCTTGCACATCCAGTTGCAGAACCGTCAGCGGCAGACCTGCCGCCGCCGCATCGAGCGGGCCGCGTTTTGCAAGGTCGCGCATCGTTGCATAGACCTTGTGGCCGGCCCTTGCGGCCTGCACGGACAGGCTGGCGCCCAGACCGGAGGACGTGCCGGTGATGAGGATGACCTTTGACATTCGGGTGGCTCCTGTAAACGCTCCGCGCGGGAGTATTTGTGTAGGGAGCAAATCAGAAGTTCAGTCGAAAGACCAGTTCCGGCGCCGGGGAACGCGCAGCGCGATCATCGGTTTCAGCCAAGGTTGGCGGTAACGGACCAGATCAAGGGCCTCGTGGACGCCGGTGGTGGGTTCGCCATCGATCGTGGTTTGCACCAGGCTGCGGGAATAAAACGGCGCATCCAGCATGTTGAGGCGCTGCTTTGGGGAGGTGCCGGGATCGGCGCGGGTTTCGCGGCGCACCTGCCAGAGGCTGCGGCGAAAGCGGGTCAGCGGCGGCGGGGTGATTTCGCGGACCTGACCTGCGGCATCGATTTCGACGCCAAGCGCCAGTTTCGAGCCGTCGATACGGGTGGCATCGTAAAAGCACACCGCACGGTCGCGCAGCGGATAGCGGCCCCAGGTCCAGAACCGGAAGTCGGCCTCAAGCGCGGCGGAGCCGAAATTGGCGTCAAAATAGCCGTGCCCCTGCCAGCGGTGGCCTTGGGTCAGGTTCACCTCGATATGCGCGGTGGGGGCGAAGGGGCGCCAGATATGGCGGGCATCGGGGGTCAGCAGCACCTCGGTATCGGTGATGGCTTGCGGCGTCAGGGTGATGGTACCGCGCACCGGGGTTACCAGTGGCGGGGCGGCGATTTCATTAACCGTTACAATCAGTTGATGGCCGTTCCAGTGCATTGACGAGGGGCCGACCTGCAGAGTGTCGCGCGATTGGCGCAAGGCCGGGCGGCCACGGTCTGTCATCGTGAAGCGCGCGCCGGGGCCGTAGGTGGCGACGTTGATGCAGGCGTGATCTTGCGGATCGCGCCTGCCGGACCAGCGATACCACGGCGAAAACACCGATCCGATGAAGCCGATCACCGACAGCGCGCGGCTGCCATCATCAGACACCCCGTCGATGTACCACCAGGCATAGCCGTCAGGCGGGACGTCTACCGAGAAGTCGGGCCGCGCGCTATCGCCTCGGCCGCGTGCCGACCGGAGAGGGCTGCCATCGGCACCCCCGCCCCCGGATGCGCCCCCCCGCCCGCCAGATACAGGCCCGCCAGCGCCGTCGTTGCCGGGGGGCGCTGGAAAGCGGCCATCAACCCCTCGGGGCTGCGCCCGTAGATCGCCCCCTGCGAGCCCGGGAACAGTTGACCCAGCATCGCGGGCGTGGTCAGCGCCGGGGCCTGCGGTTGCGGCGAGAAGGTCAGGCCCTGAGCCTGAAGCCGGTCGAAGGTGCGGCTGGTGCATTGCGAAAACTCCTGGCCCTTGGCGGGGTGGCCCTTGGCGGGGTGGCCTGTGGCGGGGTGGCCTGCGGGGCCGTTGACGATGATCTCGAAGCGTTCAAGGGGCCGGGCCGGGGGGCCGGCGGCGCGATCCTCGGCGCAGAGGTAGAGGCTGGGGTCCACAGGCATCTGACCACGGCCGATCGGGCCGAATTCGGCCTTTGGATCAGCGCTGAAGAAGACATTGTGGTGGATCAGGTTCCGGGCAATGTCGCCTTGCGGGGTCGCGGCAAACGACCAGACCCAGGCCGACAGGCTGCGCGGCGCGGTGGCGCGGGGGGCCACGGCGGAGGCCGGGCCGGTGCCAAGCAGGCCTTGGGTCAGGGCCGCGGGATCGCCGTTGAAGACGCAGGCGGTGCAGGGCAGGGTGCTGCCGCCCTCGATCTGCACGCCGGTGACGCGGCCATGCTGGGTGACGATGCGGCTTGCGCGGGTGGCGTAGCGGATGCGGACGCCAAGGCGTTGCGCTTGCGTTGCCAAGGCAAGTGCCAGTTGGTGCATGCCGCCCTGTACCGCCCAGACGCCCTGCGCCTCGGCCCGCCAGATCAGCGACAGGACGGCGGGGGAATGGCTGGGGCGACCGCCGACGTAGGTGGCGTAGCGGGCGAACAGCTGGATGAGGCGGGGGTCACGGAAGTGCAGTCGCAACAGGCGCGTCAGGGTCATGCCGGGCATCAGCGCAGGCCACAGGCGCGGCTGGCGCAGGGCGGCGCGGGCGATCTGGCCGAGGTTCGGACTGGCTGCCTGCATCACCGGGATGTCGAAGGTCTTGAACAGGCGCGCCGACAGCTGGTCGAAGCGGCGGAAGGCCTGAGCCTCACGCGGGCCGGCGAAGGTTTCGATGGCGGCGAGCGTTGCGTCGGGGTCGGCGTGCAGGTCAAGGCGGCTGCCATCGGGCCACCAGTGGCGCGCAAGGATCGGCTGCGGGATCAGGGTCAGGTGATCCTCCAGCCGGGTTCCGGCAAGGGCGAAGAGATCGTCGAAGACATGGCGCAGGGTCAGGACGGTGGGGCCTGCGTCCACCGGGCCGGCAGCCGAGGGCAGGGTGCGCATCTTGCCACCCGGGGTGGCGGCGGCTTCAACCAGCGTGACGGCTGCACCGGCGGCGGCAAGGCGGATGGCGGCAGCAAGGCCGCCCACGCCGGCACCGATCACCACCACTGTCTGGGTCTGCAGGTTCATCGCGCAAGTCTAGCGGTGGGGGGCGGGGTGTCCATACAGAATTACAGTGATGTGTAAGTTTTTGTTTACAGTCGCGCCCGGCTTGTGCAAGCTTTGGGCAACGACGATCAGGGCTGCAACGGCGGCGGGAGAGGGACATGGGCATCTCGGCACGAATCGAGGCGGCGGTGGCGGAGGCGATCCGGCTGGGGCAGGGGCGCGGCAGCGATGCGCCGGGACGGCTTGCTGCGGCGCTGGAGTATTCGGTTACGCCGGGTGGCGCGCGGATCCGGCCGACGATTCTGTTGAGTGTGGCGATGGCCTGCGGCGATGACCGGCCTGCCTTGAGCGATGCGGCGGCGGTGGCGCTGGAACTGATCCATTGCGCCAGTCTGGTGCACGACGACCTGCCGGCGTTTGACGATGCCGACATGCGGCGCGGCAAGCCCACGGTGCACAAGGCTTACGGCGAGCCGCTGGCGGTGCTGGCGGGCGACAGTCTGATCGTGCTGGCGTTTGAGGTGCTGGCGCGGGCGGCGGGCGATCAGCCACAGCGCGCGTTGCAGCTGGTCCGGGTGCTGGCGCAGCGCACCGGCATGCCGGGCGGGATTTGCGCCGGGCAGGCTTGGGAATCGGAGGCGCATGTCAATCTGGGCGCGTATCACCGGGCCAAGACCGGGGCGCTGTTCATTGCCGCCACCCAGATGGGTGCGCTGGCCGCCGGACAAGAGGCCGAGCCGTGGGAAGAGCTGGGCGCGCGCATCGGCGAGGCGTTTCAAGTGGCTGATGATCTGAAGGACGCGCTGCTTTCGGCGCAGGAAATCGGCAAACCTGCGGGCCAGGATGCGGCACATGGGCGGCCCAACGCGGTTGCGCAATTGGGCGTGCAGGGCGCGGTGCGGCACCTGAAGGACATTCTTGGCGGGGCCATCGCGTCGATTCCATCCTGCCCCGGCGAGGCGCTGCTGGCGCAGATGGTGCGGGCCTATGCCGAAAAGATGACACCGGTAGACCTGCAGGCCAAGGTGGCAGGCGTTCGATGACCGAAGCGGCGCCGCGGCGCAAAGCGCCGGGCCCCGGTCTGGCGGCGCGGCTGGCAATGCAGCCGTGGTTTCACCGCTTTTGCGCCCGCATGCCGGGCTTGCGCCGCATCGCCAAGGGCGAAGGCGAGGCGTTGTTCGAGATCGTTTCAGGGTTTGTTCGCAGTCAGGCATTGCTGGCCCTGGTGGAACTGCGGGTGCTGCACCGGCTGGCCGAACGTGGTGCCGACACGGCGACATTGGCGCAGGGCTGTGCCATGACACCGGAACGGATGGCGATATTGCTGCAGGCGGGGGCGGCGCTGAAACTGATCCGGCGGCGCGGCGATCTGTGGCGGCTAACCCCGCGCGGGGCCGCGTTCCTGACGGTGCCAGGGCTTGCCGCGATGGTGCAGCATCACCCGGTTCTGTACCACGACCTGTCTGATCCGGTTGCATTTTTCCGGGGCGAGACGCAGCCAGAGCTGGCTGGGTTCTGGCCCTATGTGTTTGGTGCCGGTGGGGCCGAAGACCCGGAACTGGCGGCGCGCTATTCGGCGCTGATGGCCGACAGTCAGGGACTGGTGGCCGAAGATACGCTGCGGCTGGTCGATTTTCGCGGGATCACGCAGCTGATGGATGTGGGCGGCGGCACCGGTGCGTTTCTGGCTGCGGTTGGTCGGGCGCACCCGAAGATCGCGCTGACGTTGTTCGACTTGCCCGCTGTGGTGGCTGGGGCCGAGGCGCGGCTGACCAGCACGGGTCTGACCAGCACGGGTCTGGCGAGCGCAGATCTGGCGAGCGCAGATCTGGCGGGCCGGGTGACGATCTGGCCCGGCAGCTTTCGTGACGATCCGTTGCCGCAAGGGGCGGATGCGATCAGCCTGATCCGGGTGTTGTATGACCATGCCGATGAAACGGTGGCGGCGCTGTTGGCCAGCGTGCTGGCCGCATTGCCACGCGGCGGGCGGCTGATCATCTCGGAGCCGATGTCGGGGGGGCTGCGTCCTGACCCCGCGACCGATGTATATTTTGCCATCTACACGCTTGCGATGCAGACCGGACGCAGCCGATCTGCCGCAGAAATTGCTGAAATGTGCCGAATTGCCGGGTTTCAGGCAATCAAGACGCATCCCGGACATCGCCCATACGTGACCTCGGCGGTGACCGCACAGCGCGACTGACGATTAGTCAGCGGAAGTGTCTAATTTATTTGACAGTTCAGATTGTAAGGTTAGACTTACACTATCAGATGGGTTTGCTGCCGACTCCCCCCTCAGAGGGAAAGGCGCGGCCCAGAGGGGGAGAGGCACTTGAGAACCACCGCTGTCATCTTGCACGGACCGAAGGACCTGGGGCTGGAAAGCCTTGGCCTGATTGCGCCGGGTGACGAGGATCTGGTGGTCGAAGTTGCCCATTCCGGCATTTCCACCGGCACGGAAAAACTGTTCTGGTCCGGCACGATGCCGCCGTTTCCGGGCATGGGCTATCCGCTGGTGCCGGGGTACGAGGCGTCGGGCGTGGTGGTCGAGGCCGGGGCGAATTCGGGCTTTTCGGTGGGCGAACATGTGTTCGTGCCGGGGGCCAATTGCTTTGCGGGCAATGTGAAGGGTCTGTTTGGCGGCGCATCGCGGCATCTGGTGACCAAGGCGGGCCGGGTGGCGCGGCTGGATGCCGGAATGGGGCCGCAGGGCGCGCTTCTGGCATTGGCGGCAACCGCGCGGCATGCGCTGGCCGGGTTCAACACCGCGTTGCCCGACCTGATCGTGGGGCATGGCACGCTGGGCCGGTTGCTGGCGCGGCTGACGGTGGCGGCGGGTGCGCCTGCGCCGACAGTCTGGGAAATCAACCCGGAGCGCCAGTCTGGCGCGGTGGGGTATGAGGTGATGTCGCCCGAGGATGATCCGCGCCGCGACTACCGTGCGATTTATGATGCGTCGGGGGCGGTGGGCCTGATCGACACGTTGATCCCGCGTCTTGCAAGGGGCGGCGAGGTTGTGCTGGCGGGGTTCTATACCGAACCCGTGGCCTTCGCCTTTCCGCCCGCCTTCATGAAAGAGGCGCGCATCCGCATTGCCAGCGAATGGACCCCGGAAGACCTGACCGCGACCCGGTCGCTGATCGAAAGCGGCGCGCTGTCGCTGGACGGTCTGATCACCCACACCCGCCCGGCGGCAGACGCCCCGGCGGCCTATGAACAGGCGTTCAGTGACGCCAACTGCTTGAAAATGATCCTTGATTGGAGTGGCCACGCATGAACGACGTTCCGAACCTCAAGGAATTCGACAACCGCCTGCGTGACGAGGCGCATGAAGAGCCTTCGCTGGAAATCCCGCAGGGGGAGCCGACGAAAAAAACCCAGATCATCGCGATCTATGGCAAGGGCGGCATCGGCAAGTCGTTCACGCTGGCCAACCTCAGCCACATGATGGCCGAGATGGGCAAGCGGGTGCTGCTGATCGGCTGCGATCCGAAATCGGACACCACGAGCCTGCTGTTTGGTGGCAAGGCGTGCCCGACGATCATCGAAACCTCGACGCGGAAAAAGCTGGCGGGCGAAGAAGTGAAGATCGGCGATGTCTGCTTCAAGCGCGGCGGCGTGTTCGCGATGGAACTGGGCGGGCCAGAGGTCGGCCGGGGTTGTGGCGGGCGCGGGATCATCCATGGCTTTGAACTGCTGGAGAAACTCGGGTTCCATGACTGGGACTTTGACTATGTTCTGCTCGATTTCCTCGGCGATGTGGTCTGCGGTGGCTTCGGTCTGCCGATTGCGCGCGACATGGCGCAGAAGGTGATCCTGGTCGCCTCGAACGATTTGCAGAGCCTGTATGTCGCCAATAACGTCTGCTCGGCAGTGGAATACTTCCGCAAGCTTGGCGGCAATGTCGGCATCGCGGGGCTGGTGATCAACAAGGATGACGGCACCGGTGAAGCGGCAGCTTTTGCCGAGGTGGCGGGGATTCCGGTGCTGCATCGATCCCGCAGAATGACGATCTGCGCAAGAAATCTGCGAATTATCAGATCGTTGGCAGCTATGAAAGTGAGTGGGGACCGCTGTTCGCATCGCTTGGTGATGCGGTGGCGATTGCGCCGCCGGTGCGCCCGAAGCCGCTGACGCAGGACGGCCTTCTGGGCCTGTTCAGTGCCGAGACGACGGGGGCGGATTTCGTGCTGACGCCTGCAACCGACCTTGACATGCGCGGCAAGAACGCGGCGCCGAAAGCATCCCTGGAAGTGGTGTATGACAATGTGTGACCTCGAAGCCCTTGCGAAACTGGAAGCCGCGCTGAAGGCCATTGCTGCCAAGGGTGGCAAGTGATGGCTGGCGAAGTCCGCTATGATCTGGCTGCTGACACCCCGGTTGCGGAGGGTGTCTCCCTTCCGGCCGATGGGCAAGCGCCGGTAATCTCGGATGGAATGGGCTGCCATGCCGGGGCCGCGACGATGGAGGCGGCGGCGCGGTCGGCGGGGAATTCCGACCTGCTGGACGGCTATGCCCGCGACTATCCGCAAGGCCCGCACGACAAGCCGCAATCGATGTGCCCGGCCTTCGGGTCGCTGCGGGTTGGCTTGCGGATGCGGCGGGTGGCGACGGTGCTTTCGGGATCGGCCTGCTGCGTCTATGGGCTGACGTTTGTTTCGCACTTTTACGGCGCGCGCCGGTCGGTGGGCTATGTGCCGTTCAACTCGGAATCACTGGTGACCGGCAAGCTGTTCGAAGACATCCGCGATGCGGTGCATGAACTGGCGGACCCGGACCGCTATGATGCGGTGGTGGTGACAAACCTTTGTGTTCCAACGGCTTCCGGGGTGCCGTTAAAGTTGCTACCGTCTGAAATCAACGGCGTACGTATCGTCGGCATCGACGTGCCGGGGTTCGGCGTTCCGACCCATGCCGAGGCCAAGGACGTGCTGGCGGGGGCGATGCTGAAATACGCCCGCGCCGAGATTGAGGCCGGACCGGTGCAGGCGCCCGAAAAGGGCCGGTCGGATCGCCCGACCGTCGCGCTGCTGGGCGAGATGTTCCCGGCCGACCCGATGATGATTGGCGCGATGCTGGCCCCGATGGGCCTGGCCGCGGGGCCGGTGGTGCCCTGCCGTGAATGGCGCGAGTTGTATGCGGCGCTGGACAGCAAGGTCGTGGCGGCAATCCACCCGTTCTACACCGCCTCGATCCGCGAGTTTCAGGCGGCGGGGCGCAAGGTTGTGGGGTCTGCCCCGGTTGGTCTTGACGGCACGATGGCGTGGATGGCGGCGATTGGCGAGGCTTACGGCGTGCCTGCCGCGCAGGTGAATGCGGCGCAGAATGCGTTCGGTCCGGCGATCAAGGCGGCCTTGGCGGCCACGCCGATCAAGGGCCGGATCACGGTATCGGGCTATGAGGGCAGCGAGTTGCTGGTCGCCCGCCTGTTGATCGAAAGCGGCGCGGAGGTGCTCTATGTCGGCACCGCTTGTGCGCGCAACGAATGGAGCGAGGCCGACCGCGACTGGCTGGCATCCAAGGGTGTGGCGGTGAAGTACCGCGCCAGCCTTGAGGACGATTGTGCCGCAATGGAAGGCTTTCGCCCCGATCTGGCGATTGGCACGACCCCGGTGGTGCAAAAGGCGAAAGAGCTTGCGATTCCAGCGCTCTATTTCACGAACCTCATCTCGGCTCGGCCGCTGATGGGGCCTGCCGGGGCGGGGTCGCTGGCGCAGGTGATCAATGCGGCGATGGGCAACAAGGATCGTATGGACGGGATGAAAGCCTTCTTCGAAGGTGTCGGCTCCGGCGATACGGCGGGCATTTGGGAAGGCAGCCCGAACCTGCGGCCGGACTTCCGGGCGATCCATCAGAAGAAACTCGACAAGGCCGCGACGGCGGCGAAGGCGGAGGAGATGATATGATCCGCTCTTCGATCCGCCCATCGATCCGCCCATCGATCTGCGGCGCAGCGGGGGTTTCACACCCCCGCACCCCCGTGGGATATTTCTGGACAGATGAATGGGCTGGAGGGCAGGAATGCTGATCCAGGATCATGACCGGGCGGGGGGCTACTGGGGCGCGATCTATGCCTTCTGTGCGGTCAAGGGCCTGCAGGTGGTGATTGATGGGCCGGTGGGCTGCGAGAACCTGCCGGTGACCAGCGTCTTGCATTACACCGATGCGCTGCCGCCGCATGAGTTGCCGATCGTGGTGACGGGTCTGGGCGAAGGCGAGATGAGTTCCGGCACTGAGGCGTCGATGGCGCGGGCGTGGAAAACGCTTGATCCGGCGCTGCCTGCCGTGGTGGTGACGGGCAGCATTGCCGAGATGATCGGCGGCGGCGTGACGCCTGCGGGCACCAATATCCAGCGCTTTCTGCCCCGCACCATCGATGAGGATCAGTGGCAATGCGCCGACCGGGCGATGACCTGGATCTTTACCGAGTTCGGGATGACCAAGGGCCGGATGCCGCCCGAGGCCGAGCGGCCTGAGGGCGCGAAACCCCGCGTCAACATCCTTGGGCCGATGTATGGCGTGTTCAACATGGCGTCGGATCTGCACGAGATCCGGCGGCTGGTCGAAGGGATTGGTGCCGAGGTCAACATGGTGATGCCCTTGGGCGCGCACCTGGCCGAAATGCGCAATCTGGTGAATGCCGACGTCAACATCGTGATGTACCGCGAGTTTGGCCGCGGGTTGGCGGAATGTCTTTGCAAGCCTTATCTGCAGGCGCCGTTCGGGCTGGAGTCGACCACAAAGTTTCTGGAAACGCTGGGCGAGATGCTGGGGCTTGACCCGCAGCCCTTCATCGCGCGGGAAAAGCATTCGACACTGAAGCCGGTCTGGGATCTGTGGCGCAGTGTCACCCAGGATTTCTTTGCCACGGCGAACTTCGCTATCGTGGCGAACGAGACCTATGCCCGCGGAGTGCGGCACTATCTGGAGACGGACCTCGGGTTGCCCTGCGCATTCGCGGTGGCGCGGGTGCCGGGCAAGAAGACCAATAACGAAGCGGTGCGTGCGATGTTGAAACAGCACCGGCCGCTGATCGTGATGGGGTCGATCAACGAGAAGATGTATATGGCGGAGATGAAGGGCGGGCCCGGATCATTTGGGGGCCCGGCGCCGAGTTTCATCGCTGCGAGCTTTCCCGGTGCAGCGATCCGCCGGCACACCGGCACGCCGTTCATGGGCTATGCCGGCGCGGTGTGGATCTTGCAGGAAGTGTGCAACGGTCTGTTCGAGGCGCTGTTCCACATTCTGCCGCTTGGCACCGACATGGACAGTGCGGCGGCCACCCCCACCACATTGCGGCGCGACTTCCCCTGGGATGTCGATGCGCAGATCGAACTGAACCGGATCGTCAGCGAACACCCGGTTCTGACACAGATTTCGGCCGCGCGCACGCTGCGCGATGCCGCCGAGAAATCGGCACTGGACCAAGGCGCGGAACGCGTCGTTCTGGAATTCGTCGCGGCCTTGCGGAACACTCCGCAGCCCGTGGCACCTAAACCCAAGGGAGGGTCGCATGAGTGATCATACAGCCGGAGACCACGGCGGGCACCACGCCCACCGCACGCCACGCGCGGAGTTCAGGATTTACTTCACGCTGATTTTTCTGGTGGCGATCCCCTTCGCCATGGTGGCCTGGGTGCTGAAGCTGGTGACCGAACGTCAGTTGCCGGTGCATGGCCCGCTGGCCCGCGCCTGGCGCGAGGCCGGGGCGGTCACGCCCGCGATCTTCCGGCCCTGACGGGATACGCCCTTCGCTTTCCGCCGGTTGCGGGAGGTGCAGTTCGACCGGGACCGGACATCCCGGACGCTTAACGATCCAGCGGCCTGTGCGCCCACAACCGCCGGAGATGACATTCACCGCAGCCCCTCCGTCTTGGAAGGGGGGTGCGGAGAAACTCGGGGAGGCATACCGCCGATCCGTGAACCCCGCCACAGGGTATGTGGCGTCAGTCTGCCCATCCGGAGGATAGTATGGCTGATAGAAGTGACCTGAGTTTCACAGGTCTTACCGACGAGCAGGCGCAAGAGCTGCACTCCGTCTACATGAGCGGGCTTTGGTTGTTCGTAACCGTAGCCGTTATCGCTCATCTGGCGGTGTTCATCTGGCGTCCGTGGTTCTGAGGAGGAACAAGACATGTCCAAGTTCTATAAAATCTGGCTGATCTTTGACCCCCGTCGCGTGTTTGTGGCGCAGGGCGTGTTCCTCTTCTTGCTGGCAGCGATGATCCATCTCGTCCTGCTCAGCACCCCCGATTACAACTGGTTCGACCTGGCATCCGCGAAGTACGATCGCGCTGCCGTGGTTCCCACGGAATAATCGGGCCTACCCAAGTTGCGGGCGGCTGCCGCTGGCTGTCGCCCGCCACCACCTTACGGAATTCAATGTCTGGCTAGGCCGCCCACGCCCAGTGGGGACTGGTCTTGCGCATGTGGAGAGGGAAGCATGGCACTGCTCAGCTTCGAAAGAAAATATCGCGTGCCGGGTGGCACGCTGGTTGGCGGGAACCTGTTCGACTTCTGGGTCGGCCCTTTCTACGTCGGCTTCTTTGGCGTCACGACTTTCTTTTTCGCGGCGCTGGGAACCATCCTGATCTTTTACGGCACGGCGATGGAGGGGGTGTGGAATCCATTCCTGATCTCGATCGACGCGCCGCCGGTGGAATACGGGCTGGCCTTCGCGCCCCTGCTGAACGGGGGGTTGTGGCAGCTGATCACGATCTGCGCCATCGGGGCCTTTGTCAGTTGGGCCCTGCGCGAGGTTGAAATCTGCAACAAGCTGGGGATGGGCTATCATGTGCCCTTTGCCTTCGGCGTTGCAATCTTTGCCTATGTGACGCTGACGGTGATCCGGCCGATCCTGATGGGGGCGTGGGGTTACGGG